>JAJDOA010000189.1 GCA_022340405.1 Desulfobacteraceae bacterium
CGGTTTCAGGAGCACCGCGCCCACCCCCTCCCCTTTGACGTAGCCGTTTGCGCCGGCATCGAATGTCTTGCATCGGCCCTCCGGCGAAAGCACACCCAACCGATGGGCGCCGATCAACTGGCCGGGATAGAGGATCAGGCTTACGCCTCCGGCAACGGCCAACTCGCTTTCCCCGTTTCGCAGGGAGGCCACGGCATGATGGACGGCGACCAAACTGCTGGAGCACGCGGTCACCACGGATTCGCTGGGACCGTGCCAGTTCATGAGAAACGAAATCCGGTTGGCGAGCATGGCGGCCGCGGTTCCTGTGGCCGCTTGCGGGTTGCTTTGCCCGCTGAACAGGAGCAGGTGCTCGTAGTCGTTGAACTGGATTCCCGCGTAGATCCCCACGGCCTTTCCGGACAGGGATGACGGTCGATACCCGGCATCTTCGAGGGTCTTCCACACCGTCTCCAGAAAAAGACGGTGCTGCGGGTCCATCATTTCCGCCTCGCGGGGCGAAATCTTGAAGAAGAGGGGATCGAACTTGTCCACATCGGAGAGAAATCCCCCCCATCGGGGAAAGGGCCCCGATCCGGTCCATACCGCGTCCGAATCGCCGCGTCGGTTCCATCTCCCTTCGGGGAATTCGGAGATCAGGTCCCGGCCGGCCGCGAGATGTTCCCAGAATTCGTTCACATCCCGGGAGCCTGGAAACATGCCATGCATGCCGATGATGGCAACCGCCCGACCCGATGGATCCCCTGCCTCCGCCGAAGCGCGTGGCTCGGGCGCGACGCGCGCCTCCGCCGCCGCCGGATTCCCGCCCGGGTCCTCCTCCCCCCATGGCCCCGCGGGAGCAGCGGCCGATGCCGCGTATGCGGATCGGATTTCGGCTTCATGGGTTTGGATCAGGAACCGGGCCAGTTTCCGGATACTGCTGTTGGCAAAGAAAACCGCCGGGGAGAGCTCGATGGGAAAACGCTCGCCCAAACGGTCTCCGAGTTTTTTCAGGGATAGGGAATCGAAGCCGAAGTTGCCGAAGCGCTCTTCCACGTCCATCTCGTGGAGATCCAGTTTGAGGAGCTTGGCGGCCATCCGGGCGATGTCCTGCTCCAGCGCGGCCAGGGGATCGAGGGATGCCGGATGTCCGGCATCGATTTCCCTTGCCGGCGCCTTCCGCGGCTCCGGCCTCGAAGGATCCGTTCCCGGGGCCAGGATGCGTCGTATCCGGTCACGGTCGCCGGCCATCACCAGGACCTGGGCAGGATCGGTGTCGAGAAGCGACTCGAAGAGCGCCAGCCCTTCTTCGGTTTCCAGATATCGCATTCCGGAGGCTTGGAGGTAGCCGGCCTCCTCCTCCGACGGCTGGTGCATGCCGCCGTCCCGCCAAATGGGCCAATTCACGGCGAGCGTACGGCCGGATCGGATGCCGCTTTGCCGTGCCTTTTCCCGCAATTCCGCGAACCGGTCCAAGAACCGATTGCCGACCGCGTAATCGCACTGTCCGAAGTCCCCGATGACGGAAGCAATGGAGGAGAAGAGAACGAAAAACTGAAGCGGTTCGTCCCGGGTCACCCGGTCCAGGACGATGGCGCCGTCGATCTTGGGGCGAAGGGTCGATGCAAACGCCTGCTCGGTTTTGTGGAAAACCACCTCACGGGTGCTGATGCCCGCCGCATGGATCACGCCGTCCAGGCGCCCGAAACGCTCCTTGACCTGCTCCATGACTCGGGTCATGGCCGCCGCATCGCCCGCATCGGCCTGTACGTAGACGGCGGTGGCTCCGGCGGAGGAAAGTCCGTCGACTTCGGCCTGGATGGCGTCGGTGACGGCGGATCGTCCGGTGAGCACGATACGGGCCTGATAGGTCCGTGCCAGATATCGGGCGAAGATCCGTCCCAATCCGCCGGCACCCCCGGTGATCCAGTACACCCCCCCGTTTTTCACCTTCGGATCGGTTCCGGTCTTCGGCCGGAGGGGCCTGACGGTCCGTACGGTTCGAACACCGTCTGCGTACTGGATTTCCTGCATGTGACCCGGTGTGGAAGCCCTCAACTCACGACAGACCGCCTCGACGGGGCTGCCGCTGTCCAGCCAGTGGACGGTGGAAAAGGAGATGCCGGGCAGGAGAAACCCGAGGGGTTTCGCATATCCGAAGACCGCACCCGCCACCGGGTCCGCGGTTTGACCTCTCGAGCGGGACAGGAACAGAATCCGCAACGGGGCATCGAGGCTCGCTGCGGACACGGCCTTCAGGAAACGGAAGACCGCCAGCACGGGGGAATTTCGCTGCACGACATCGAAATCTCCCAGGCCGTCCAGCTGCTGCTCCAGTGTTTTCGCATCGCTTCGGTACCCGGAAAGGATCCACGCACCGGGGGCGCGGCCGCGGTCTTTCAGGTGGGCCAACAGCCGTGTGTAATGCCCGGCATCGGCGGGATCGATCTCGTAGGACCCGTCCTTCCGGAACGCATAGGCATTGCCGGGTGTCACCCGAATCACTTCCCGCTTCAGCAGCGCCTCGTATTCGGATCGGAGTTCCTCGTCCTCTTCGAAAAGGAGCACAGGACCCGACGATCCGGAATCCGTCACGTTCCGGCTCCTCTCCAGCGGCTTTTCCTCCCAGACGCTGTGGAAACAGATCGGTTGCGACACATCCCCGGGTTGTCTTGCAAAGGGCGGATCCGGAACCTCGTCGGAGATCCAGTACCGATTCTTGGCAAAGGGATAGGCGGGCAGCGGGCAACGGCGGGGAAGGGTGCCCCGATGGAGCAAAGACCAGTCGATATCGGCCCCCATCACCCAGAGGCGGGCGATCTTGGCCAGATCCCGGCTGTCCATGAGTGCCTGGACGTAGGTCCGGCCCGTCTTCCCCGACAGCAGGTGGGCGGATGCTTCCCGGTTCTGTCGGGTGTTGCCGAAATAGCCGCCCGCGATCTCGCTCCCGCCTTCCCGATACCGTTTCAATTGTTGCGCCAGTTCCTCCGGCCTGGAAACCACGAGCGCCAGACGTTCCGTCATGGCCGTCCGGCCCGTCTGGAGGGTATAGGCGATGTTCTCGAGCCCGCACGCCGGCGACGCGAGTCCGGAGGCCGCGCGATCCAAAAAGTCCGCCAAACGCCCGGCATACGCACGGAGTCGGTCGTCGTTCTTGGCGGACAACACCACGAGCTGGGGCTCCCCGCCCTTCCGGGCATCCCCGGAAGAACGGCGGCCGGGGGCCATATCGTCGTCGATGAATTCTTCGAGGACGACGTGCACATTGGTGCCGCTGAAACCGAAGGAGCTGACGGCGGCCCGGCGGGGTGTCCCGTGGTCGGGTGCCGGCCAGTCCGCCAGCCGGGTGTTGACGAAAAAGGGGCTGTTTTCGAAATCGATGTGCGGGTTCGGCTTTTCGAAGTGGAGCGATGGTACCCGTTTTCGGTATTTCAGGCACAACAGGGTCTTGATCAACGAGGATACCCCGGCGGCCGCCAGGGTATGCCCGATGTTGGTCTTGACGGCGCCGATGGCGCAGTATCCCCGTTTTTGGGTGTACCGTCCGAAGGCGTCGGTCAGGGCCTGCACCTCGATGGGATCCCCCAGTTCGGTTCCGGTGCCGTGGGCCTCGACGTAGCCGATGGTTTCCGGGTGGATGCCGAACCGGTCGTAGACCTCGCACGCCAGCGCCGTTTGCGACGGCGCACTGGGTGCGGTGATGCCGTTGGTTCTCCCGTCCTGGTTGACGGCACTGCCGATAATGATCCCGTGGATGGGGTCGCCGTCCGCCCGGGCTTGCGACAGGGATTTGAGCAGCACCACCCCTACCGCTTCTCCGGGGACGAACCCGTCGGCCCGATGGTCGAATGTCTTGCATTTGCCGTCCTTGGCGGACATGCCGAGGCTGTCCGCCAGGACATGGAACTGCCCGGTGGTCATCACCTGGGCGCCCCCGGCCAAGGCCAGCCGGCTCGTCCCGCACCGTATGCTGTCGCAGGCCAAGTGAACCGCCACCATCGACGAAGAGCAGGCCGTGTTGAGGGCGATGCCGGGCCCCTTCAGGTTCAGCAGATAGGAAAGGCGGGCCGGCAGTATGGGGGATGCATTGCCTGTGTAGGAATAGGCCTCCGAAGCCAGGTTCTGCCGCATCAGCCGTTGGCTGTAATCCACAAAATTATACCCCACGAAGACGGAGCACCGTTCTCCATCG
>JAJDOA010000199.1 GCA_022340405.1 Desulfobacteraceae bacterium
CGTTTCCAGGCAAACCTTGCAGGCAAAACATTCCGAGGCATGCTTTTCGATATCCTGGCAGGTGGTCTCGTCCAGTTCCCGGTCGATGTAGTCGGACATCTTCTCAAACAACGAAAGACAGATTTCATGTCGACATTCAGCGGTCATCGTCAAAGTAGTCCTTTAGCTCTTCTCTCAGGTACAGGCGGGCCCTGTGCAGTCGAACCTTGATGTTGGCTGCGGTGAGGTTCAGAATCTGCGCTGCCTCCTCGGTGGAAAAGCCTTCGATATCCCGCAGCACGATCACCACCCGGTACTTTTCCGGCAGTGCAAGGATGGCCGCCCGGATCTTGTTGGACAGTTCATCGTTGAGGAGTTTGTCCAGTGGCACGGCGGCCCAGTCCGGAATTTGGCTGGGAACCTCCGCAGCATCGCTCGGCATGAACTCCTCCAGGGACAATTCTCGATCCGGAGCGAATTTTGATTTCCTCCTGCGCTTCAAACAGGAGGTGGTCGCAATACGGTACATCCAGTTCTTGAATTTCGTCTCATATCGGAAATTTTGGATATATTTGAATATATTAAGGAAAGTGTCCTGAACGGCGTCTTCGGCTTCGCTGGGGTCTCCGCACATCCGGCAAGCGAAGTTGTATAGGCTCTGCTGGTATCGATCGACAAGCTCCGGAAATCGGTCGATCTGACCGGCGTTGATAGAACGGACCAGCTCAAAGTCCTTGTCCTGAACGTTCGTGGGGTTGGGGTTTTTCGACATCTTCCTTCGAGCCCGTCAACTGACAGGCGTTTTGCATTCAGGTGGAGACGCCCAAGCGGGGGAGTATGACAGCCTGCAGCACGACCCAAGCAACGACAATAAGAATGAAAACAAGTATCTCCATTACAACAGCGTCCTTTCATACGATGGTTTCCGCTGGATGTCCACCCATTTTTTGGCGGGTGGATTTTCCATCGGCTTACGGTGAAGGGGATGCAGATCTGGACAGGATGACACGACGCAACTGGTTGGATGAGCGGTGAAATCGATGGCGGCTGGCACCTTTGGCATCGCTTTCCGGGGAAGGAGGTTTCGAGTTGGTTCTATATTCAGGTAATGATGCAAATCGTTTGAAAAGGTTACAGGAAACGTTCCTCGAGAAATCCGGCAACCGCCTCGGCGGCCTCCAGTTCGAACCGGGGAACGCCGGCTTCAAGGGGGATGTCGGAGACGATGGCCAAAAGCTCCGGGGCCCCCTTGCACAACGGCTCATGATTGCGGGCCGAACGGACGATCTCGATTTTGGGTTTGCTCCCCCGTTTGAATCCTTCGGTGATGACAAGGTCCATGTCCTGAAAAAAAACGAGCAGGTCGTCCAGATCGTAGTCGTTCCAGTCCTTCACCATGGCGATGCGGTCCCGGGAAGCCACCATCACGGTGTCCGCCCCGGCGGCCTTGTGGCGCCAGGAGTCTTTGCCTTCCGTATCCATTTCGAATGGATGAAAGGCATGTTTGATGACCCCGACCCGGTGACCACGGGACTTGAGAATCGGAACCAGCTTCTCGATAAATGTGGTCTTTCCGGATTGGGACTTCCCCACGATGGACACGACAGGCGGCATGGTTTGTTTCTCCACGAAACGAGGACCGATAAAACCCAACGAAATTCAAACGTAGAGGCCCCTTCCTTCACTTTGCAAAGGCTGTAGGGTAGAGCGGGCGAGACCGCCTGTCAAGCGGATCCGTGGATACGAGGGCGGTTAAGGAACGGAAAAGGACCGGGCGGTCCGAGGCGGAAACTTTGACAACGATGCGTTAGCGCTTACCATACGGGTACCGTATGCGCATGGCACGTTCTTTTTCAAGCGGCCGGAGAGACCTTCGACGGATGCAAATCGGCCGTTTCCCACTGCGGCAAGCAACGATGGAGGCGACATGACGGTTGCACGGGACATCATGAAGACCGACTTGATCTCCGTGACCCCCGAAACAGAGGTGATTCAGGCGGCACGGCTGCTGTTGGAGCACCACATCAACGGTGTGCCGGTACTGGACGGGGACGGGAATCTGGTGGGTATTCTCTGCCAGAGCGATTTGGTGGTACAGCAGAAAAAAGTGCCCGTACCCTCCCTATTCACCTTTCTCGATGGGTTTATCGCGACGTCCTCCTTGCGCCAGATGGAAAAGGAACTCCGGAAAATCGCTGCAATCACCGTTGCGGAGGCCATGACCCCCGAACCGGTCACCGTTGGTCCGGAAACGCGAATTGAAACCGTGGCCGAACTGATGGTGGACAACAATTTTCACACACTCCCGGTGGTCGAAGACGGCAGACTCATCGGTATCATTGGCAAAGAAGACATATTGCGCACCTTGCTGCCCGGCCCCCGCAAACAGGAACAAGAAACGGAGGCGAAATGAAGCTTGACAGACCCTTCCCACGTGGGTATAGCTCCCCGTTTCGTATGAAAGAACAATATGCACGACATAAGGGACGCACAGAGGCGGACGCATCATCGGTCCATGCCCCATACGCGCTTTTGGGCCTGGGCGTGATGCTCGGTTGGATAACCTTTTGCCTGGCCGTATTTCCGAGCCACCGTTCTGCAGAGGCTCCTCCGGAAATTCCGCCGGAACAGCGCAACATCGTCCTGCGGCCGGATCCGCTTCCGGAGCTTGCGGTTCCTCACCCTCCGGCATCCCCTCTCAAACCCATCAAGGGAGAGGACCGATACGACTCCATGATCATCCGGGTGGCCAAGCGTCACCAAGTCGATCCGGCGCTGGTCAAGGCCGTGATCCGGGCGGAATCCGGATACGATCACAAGGCAGTATCCCACAGGGGCGCCATTGGGCTGATGCAGCTGATGCCCAGAACGGCCCAGGCGTTGGGCGTCGAGGACTCTTTCAATCCGGAGCTGAACATCGACGGTGGGGTCAAATACCTGAGGCAGCTCATGGATCAGTTCGATGGCGATGTACGTCTGGCGCTGGCCGCCTATAATGCCGGCAGTAAGAAGGTAAGAAAATATCAAGGTGTACCTCCTTTCAAGCAGACCCGATTCTATCTCCAAAAGGTGTTTCGCTATTACCGCAGCTACAAGCAGCAGATGGCTGCGGAGTCGGCCCGCGTCTGACCCGGCTCACAGCCGATCGTCCTCTCCGAAACGGTTCCGGGCCCGCGGAGACGTTGGGGCCGATGGGCCCCGATCGCAGGAAAAACCGCAGCCGCAAGAGCAGAGTCCCGGCAATGGCCGACATGCAAGAGCGAAGCTGACCCACGATTGCATTATTTCATAATACCGGCTACGATTTCGATGCTTTGAGAACGATCGCAGAGCCGTTGACCCGCAACAGACACGGCCGGCGGAGGCACAGATCATGACGGTTACCAAATTCTTAAAAGCAGCGGACAAGTTTGAAATCCAAGCGTATCGCCGCAAAAAAGACTGGAAAACCCTTTCAGACAACAGCGTCGCTTTCTCCGGCTCCCTCCGCAAACACCCGTACGACGATGCCCGGATCATCCTGGTAGCGGATCCGCTCAGTGAAAGCCCTTTCTATTACGAATTCCGCACCGAGGACATCGTACACGCCGAGGAACTGCCGTCCATGACCACACCGGAGGGCGACACCCTGAAAATGGCCCGGATCTGGGTGCGAAAATGGAGTGTCGGCATCCGTGCAGCCCCCTTTCTGGTTGTGGACATGGGAAAAGATTGAACGCACCGATTTCATGGAGGAAATGATGAGCAATCGGATCCGCACCGCCGTTTTGCTTGCCGTGCTGACGGCTTTTATCCTGTGGGTCGGGCAACTGCTGGGCGGCAGGCAAGGTTTGGTGATTGCCCTGGTACTGGCCGCCGGCATGAACTTCTTCAGCTACTGGTTTTCACACCGCATGGTGCTTTCCATGTACCGTGCGAAGCCCGTCACGCCGTCCGATGCACCGGAGTTGTACGCGATGGTGGAGTCGCTTTCCCAGCAGGCGCAACTGCCCATGCCCAGTGTCTATCGGATCCCTCAGGATGCCCCCAACGCTTTTGCCACCGGCCGAAACCCGGAACACGCCGTTATCGCCGTCACGGACGGTCTCCTTCGATCCATGGAGCGGGAAGAAATCCGGGGAGTTCTGGCCCACGAAATGGCGCACATCCAGAACCGGGACATGTTGATCGGTTCCATTGCGGCCACCATGGCGGGGGCGGTGATGGTACTGGCCAGTATGGCGCGATGGTCGGCCTTTTTCGGTGGAGGGACCGCCGACGATGAGGAGGGCGCCCTGGGTTGGTTCGGGCTCATCGCCATGTCGATCCTGGCACCCCTAGCCGCGGCATTGATTCAGATGGCCATATCGCGTTCCCGGGAATACCTGGCGGACAGCACCGGAGCACGTCTGGCCGGCGGCAGCGAGGGGCTGGCGCGCGCGCTGGAAAAACTCGGAGCCTACTCCCGGCGCATTCCGATGAACGCCAACCCTTCCACGGCGCACATGTTCATCGTCAACCCCCTTGCCGGCGGCAGCATAGCAAAGTTGTTTTCCACCCACCCGCCCCTGGATGAGCGGGTGAGGCGCCTGCGCGGAACCCGCCCAAGGACCGGAGTCTCCAACCCCATCACCGCCGAGGAAGCTGGAAATACCGGAAAACGCCAGGCGGAGGACTTCTGGAATCGTCTCTCCAAATAGGCATGAGAACGTACATTGACAGTCCCTAGAACGGCAACACCGCCTCGACGATTTCAGTCAACTCCATGAAATCGACGGCCATCTCCTGCTCCGGGTCCAGTGTCTCCCCTGGCCGGTAGGTTTTCCCGATCCGGTGGTGGATCCGGATCCCCCCGCGGCGGCAATAATCATCCAGGGACGGTTTCGTCATGCTGCCCACCAGGGTCGCTCCCTGTTTGGCCCCCCAGCCGAAATGGGGACCGTCGCCTCCGCTGTCGCCGATCAGAACGGCCCGCTCGGCGGCGATGCCCGTTTGCTTCAGCACGGATGCGGTGTTGGCCGCCTTGTCTTCGACCTCATACAGCGGTAGGAAGCGGTGAAAGAGATCGCCCTCGGAGGGAAAGCGAAATTGCGGTGAGGCCGACAGCACGGGCACCGGTGGAATCATGCCCGCATGGCAGGCCCGCTGAAAATAGCCGACCGCTCCCGTCGTGTTGATCATGAACAGCACGTCGTTTTTCTCACACCAGGCCATGAATTCGGCAACGCCCCGGTAAATCGCAAATCGCTCGGCCAAATAGGCATCCATCTGCGCACGGCTCACTGGGGACGGGAGGATGGACAGCACCTTGTTGACGGCTTGGCCGAGGGAAATCTCGTTGCCGGTGTACTGCCGGAATACCCTGTCGAGGAGGCCGGCGCACTCCGGATGGGTGAAGGCAAGAAAATCGAATGGTCCGCAGGGTGCAAGACATTGGTTCCAGTCCGAGGAGACCAGCGCCCGGTAACGGTGGGTTGCCATGAAAGCTCTCTCAACTAATGTTGTGTCCCGGATGATTTTTCAAAATACATAGCCCCAGCAAAGCCTCTAGGCCACGACCGAGACGAGCCAAATCCGAATATCGAAATCCGAAACAAATCCAAAGCACGAATGATCCAATGACCCAAACGGTTGACAGTAAACTGTAGGGTAAAAATCAAACAGGTGAATTCCATGGTTTGGAATATTCGAATTTCGGTCATTCGAGATTGTTGCCGTCGGAAGCTATTTCCGGCAATCGCTATAGAGATTTGCCAGAAATCTATTCCGTTTCAGCTGTGGCTGCCAAGAGAACGGTAGGGGAGGGGTTTATCCCCTCCCGTTTGTGGTTTCACCTACACCGGCCGGGCGGGGATAAACCCCGCCCCTACGAAAAGCAGAAAAACGGATTGAAGACTCGCCGCGACAAGCGGCGGGGAATGTTCTGTCTGCCGGCAGTGCTGCTCAGCCCGGTAAGGAATTCTCCTTATCTGGATGCGCTCGCTGTTGCCGGTTCAATCGGAACCTGTTTCTGGCAATCGCCCTAATCCCTTTTTAGTTCCTCCATATCCTCATACAGTGACAACGAGGCGGGGTTGGCCAGCGCCTCCTTGTTGGTGACGGGTTTTCCGTGGATGACGTTTCGAACGGCCAGCTCGACCTTTTTCATGTTGCGCGTGTAGGGGATGTCCTCCACGGCAAGAACCTTTGCCGGCACGTGCCGGGGGGTTGTGTTTTCCCGGATGGCCTTTCGAATCCGGCCCTTCAGGTCTTCCGACAGCGCCTCCCCTTCGCGCATTTTTACGAAAAGAATGACGCGGACGTCGTTTTTCCAATCCTGTCCCACCACGAGACTGTCCTCCACCTCGGGAAGGGTCTCCACCACTGAGTAGATGTCGGCGGTTCCGATCCGCACGCCTCCCGGGTTGAGCGTGGCGTCGGAACGGCCGTAGATGACCACGCCGTTTTGCTCGGTGATGCGGATGAAGTCGCCGTGGCACCACACGCCCGGAAATTTCTCAAAGTAAGCCTTTCGGTATTTCTCTCCATCCGGGTCGTTCCAGAAGGTAATCGGCATGGAGGGCGCGGAAGCCTCGCATACCAGTTCTCCCAGTTGCTCCACGACGCTGTTCCCGTTCTCGTCGTATGCCTTAACCTTCATCCCCAGCTGACGGCATTGGAGCTGGCCGGCATACACCGGTCCGATGGGGTTTCCGCCGGCAAAACATCCGTTGATATCCGTCCCCCCGGAGATGGAAGCCAGCTGGAACGACTCCTTGATCTCGCGGTAGGCATACAAGAACCCTTCGACGGGAAGCGGTGATCCCGTAGACAGCACCGCCCGCAGTTTTCCCAGGTCGAAGTGTGATCCAGGCCGAGCTCCGGCCTGCTCCAGCGCTGCAATATAGCGGGCGGACGTCCCGAAGACGGTGATACCTTCCGACTCCGCCAGCCTCCAGAGCGCTTCCGGGTCTGGGTAGAACGGCGAACCGTCGTACAGGACGATGGTGGCCCCCACCCCAAGGGCACAGGCAAGCCAGTTCCACATCATCCATCCGCAGGTGGTAAAGTAGAAAATGGTGTCGCTGCGTTTCAGATCCACATGCAGCACGTGCTCCTTGAGCTGGTTGAGGAGAATGCCGCCGGCGCTTTGCACCATGCATTTGGGTTTTCCTGTGGTACCAGAGGAATACATCACATACAGCGGATGCGCGAAGGGAAGCTGGGCGTATGCCAAGGTCGGCCGATCCTCTCCGGCAAGGAATTCACCCCAGTGCACGGAGCGCGGTACGGCACCGATGTCCGGCCGGGCATCGCGGTAGGGGACCACAACCACCTTTTCCGTCGCAGGTAGCTCCGCGACGATGGCGGATACCTTCTCCAGGCAGTCGAAGGTCTTTCCTCCGTAGTGGTAGCCGTCTGCTGTAAAGAGCACCTTGGGTTCGATCTGTCCGAACCGGTCCAGAACCCCCTTTACACCGAAATCCGGCGAACAGGAGGACCAGACAGCGCCCAGGCTTGCAGCAGCCAGCATGGCGATCACGGTTTCGGCCATGTTGGGCATGAAACCGGCCACCCGGTCGCCGACCTTGACGCCGGCGGATTCCAGGGAAGCGGCCAGACGGGACACCTGTTCGTAGAGTTCACGATAGGTCCAGCGCACCGGATCCCTCCCCTCTCCCTGAAACACCAGCGCGATCCGGTCGTCCCGGAAACGGAGAAGGTTTTCGGCAAAGTTCAATTCCGCTCCGCTGAACCATCGTGCCCCGGGCATTCGGGTCGGATCATCGACCACCTCGTCATAGCCCCGGGAGTGGCGAATGCCCAAAAAGTCCCACAGGGCGCCCCAAAAGTCCCCAATGGCGTCTACGGACCACTCCCACAGCGCATCGAAGTCTTGAAAATCGGTCCCATGTCGCTGGTTGACGAATTGAAGGAAACGGGTGAGGTTGGCTTCGCTTTTCTGCTTCTCGCTAGGCTTCCATAACAGCTTCGGCATGGCCTCCTCCTTGACGGTTCTCCTGATGCGGGATGTCTGCAGATGGAACAATCGGCTGCGGGCGTCAAGCGCGAAACAGCCATAGGGGTGGGACAGCATCTCCGATGGTCATGAGGGTGCGCCATCGAAAAGAGCGCGGGCGGCTTCGATATCGTAGGCGTGCCCGGGATCGAATTGCTTTCCCTTGTAGAGGGCGATCGCCTGCTGCACTGCCTCGTAGGAAATCCAGCCGTGTTCGACCCACAAATCCGGGTCGTCCTGATTCCACATGCGGAACCAGAAGACACCGTCTTTGTGCCGCACGTACATGCGCACCTTCTTGTTGGCGATGAATGGATAATAGTAGTAACCGCGTCGGTCTTTCATCGTCGGCATCCCGGAGATTCGCCGTTTCGAAGGTAGTGCCAACAGCGATCCAAATCTGCGGCAGTCCGCCTACACCCGTTCACGGATAGCACAATTTCAGCGCCAGTGTAAGCCATTTGTAACCGGATGAGCAGCCCACAGCACGGCGGAACGATGGCAAATCGTGCTTGACTCGGCAGGATTGAGCCTTGTATAGGGGATGCAGATGCAATCATCCGCAGACGGATTGCCACCACGCAAGCCGATTTGGTTCAGCCTCCCTACACACTGCCCTTCAACAGTGGCATTGACGTTGCAGCCTTCTGCATCCGCCCGCCCGCAGCACACGCTGCGGAGGAGGTTTTGCGTATAAGATTCGAGACGGCGACCGGGAACCCGCTATCAACCTCGAGGTGCGAACCGGTCCCGTGTAGCGGCGGGGCGGAGATGCCCTGCAAACAACAACACGGCTCGGCGCCCCTGCGGTTTTCCGCCGATGTCGTGTACAACCCGCAAAAGCCAATGAAACAAAAGGAGCTGCCCACCCCATGAACGACTTTCTTCAGCAGTTGAGGTCCGGCAACAGCAAACGCTTCGACAAGGGACGCCGATCCTATGATGGGAACACCTATCGGAACACAGACCGCTCCGGCGGAAGGGACCGCAAAGCCTCATCCAGAAGACGACCGCCGGATGCAGAGCAGCTGCAGGCCATTCGCGGCATCCTGCAAGCGATGTCCGATACGCAGAAAAACCTTGTGGAGCGGCAGGTACAGGCGGTGGAGCGTCAGGCCGATGCGATGGATCTCATCGCAACCTACCTAAGCCGGATAATGGAGCGTCTTTCCTACCAGCCCGAAGCCGAAACAAGTCGAGAGCCGGCCGAAGATTCCACAGAAAGAGAAAGCCGCCCCGGTCAGCCGGATGCAAACGCTCTGGAATGGAACGACAGGAAAGACCTGGTGCAGACGATACGCGAACGAAGGGAAATCGGTGACAGCTTTTCCGAAATCGCCAAGTTTCTCAACCGCCAGGGAATTCCCACCATCACAGGCAAGGGGCAGTGGCGCGCCCAATCCGTAAGCCGGCTTTACGGCCATGTGGGGTAGTCCTGTCGGGTTCCCCCTCGGTTCGGTGCGAAAATACCAATGCACGGCGAAGGGGGAACTTGGCCTTCGGTCAAAACACCGGTACCCGCCTCCGGCCTCTTTGACTGGTGGCAACTCCTTGGTTTCGATTGCACACCATTCCATCCCGCTATAATACCTAATTTTAATAAGTAAAACATGCATGACAATCAAGTATTGGCGATCGTTTTCCGATTTGTCACCATAGCTTTTGTTTGAAACGTCATCCGGGGCACCCGCCGCTAACAGGAAACGGGGCTGCGATCACCGGGTGCGTGACTGAACGGCAAAACGCCCGCTCCGATAGGTGCAGTAGCGGTCAGCCTGGCCTTCTCTACATTCGGGGCGGGCAGTGGAAGGTCGGGCGGCCTTTCGCTCCGGATTCTCTCCAGCGGTGCTCGGATATTTCCGTTAGAGAGAGGGGGCATCAAAGCATTTGTAGGAAAGGAGTTCGGAATGGCTGAGGGGATTGTCAAATGGTTCAATGACAAGAAGGGGTACGGTTTTATCGAGCAAGAAGAAGGGGGGGATATCTTCGTGCACTACTCTTCGATCAACATGCCCGGCTTCAAGACGCTTGCCGAGGGGGACCGGGTTCGCTTCGAGGTCGAGGAGGGCAACAGGGGACTTGCCGCACGGAACGTTGAAAAGGCGATCTGAGTGAAAAACCCGCAGCACGGAAGCACCTTGCGCAATCGCGCAGGGTGCTTTTTTTTGTCGACAGACACCGTGTGCCGTTCCTATATTTCATGAGCCGCCGTTTTGCAGGGAAAGGCTCGGCACAGGTTTATAGCATTTGTCAAAAGCATGTTCCGATTGGAACGGCCTTTTTCTTGCTGATAGCAACACATAGCGGAAACCGAACCGAATTCTGACAATTGCTGTATTGGGACACTCCTTTCATGCCATATCTGATAGCCATTTACGGCAGCCCGCGCAGACAGGGAAACACGGCGCAACTGCTCGACCGTTCGGTGGACGCCGCCGTCCAAGCCGGGGCAACGGTGGACCGCGTCGTTCTCCGGGATCTGAAAATGTCGCCGTGCCTGGAAATCTACGGCTGCAAAAAGGCCGGCCGTTGCGTGATCCAAGACGATTTCCAGCGAGTGTACGACCAGATCGAGAAAGCCGACGGAATCCTGCTGGCATCGCCGATTTTTTTCTATGCCGTGAGCGCTCATACCAAAATCCTCATGGACCGCTGCCAGTCGGCGTGGGTCAAGAAACACTGGATCGACAAAAAACCTCCGGGGTCCCGAGCCCTTCGACGCAAGGGTCTGTTTATCTCCGTCGGCGCCACGCGGGGGAAACGCCTCTTCGATGGGGCGCTGTTGAGTGTTCGGTATTTTTTGGACGCTCTGGACATCGCCCTCTGGGACTCCCTCCTGGTAAGGGGATGCGATGAAGAGGGCGATGTCCTTCGGCAAGAAGAGGCATTGCAGACCGCCTCCCGACTTGGCCGTGGCTTGGTCGCGGCGCTGCAATCCAATGCATCCGCCGCTGAGCACACGGACGATTAGGAGGCTGTGGATAAACAAGCATTCCGCCTTCAGACAAGAGGCTCTCCGCCAGTCTTGAGAGATCAGCCGAGTCATCCCGCAACGCGGGGAGGCACACCGCTTGCGGCATCGAATCAACCGTGTCATCCCGCAATGCGGGAGACGCAGCCGATGGGGCGACCGCAGGCGTAGCGTGGCTACGTCGAGGATCGACCCGAGGTGAGAGGCACTCCTTCTGCTTTGTACGATCCGTTGTGTCATCCCGCATAGCGGGAGACGCCGTATCAAGGTGGA
>JAJDOA010000203.1 GCA_022340405.1 Desulfobacteraceae bacterium
TGGCTTTTTTCCATCGGGAACGAACCGGTGTTCTCATGTCCCGCATCACCAACGATGTCAACGTTGTCAAAGCCATGGTTTCCACTGCGGTCACCGGGACCCTGCGGGATGCTTTCACCATCATGGGCCTGACGTTTGTGATTTTCTACCGGGACTGGAAGATGGCCCTGTTTGCGTTCTTCATCCTTCCCCTGGCCTTTTACCCCGTCGTGGAATTCGGCCGCCGCGTGCGACGGGTGAGCACGGGCTGTCAGGAGGCCATGGCCGACATGAGTTCCTTTCTTCACGAGACCCTCGCCGGCAACAAGATCGTAAAGGCCTTCGGTCGGGAAACCTATGAAAAGGAGCGGTTCTTCGAAAAGACGCGCCGCCTGTTCCAACTGGAGCTACGTGCCGTCGTGGCCCGGTCTCTTTCTTCGCCGGTCATGGAAGTGCTGGCCGGTATCGGTATCGCTTTCATCATCTGGTACGGCGGCTCCCGGGTCATCGAAGGAACCCACACAGCCGGTACTTTCGTATCGTTTCTCGGGGCTGTGATTCTGCTCTACGACCCGGTAAAAAAGCTGACACACCTCAATAACGCCATCCAGCAGGGAATGGCCGCGGTGGAACGCATCTACGATGTGCTGGAGGCCGAGTCGAATATCGTCGAGGCGGACAGCCCCCTTACGCTTCCGGAAGGCAGCCACCGGGTCGTTTTCCACGAAGTCTTTTTTTCCTACGACGGAGACGAGATGGTTCTCAAGGATATCCGCCTCGATGTCCAGCCCGGGGAGGTGCTTGCCCTCGTGGGCATGTCCGGCGGCGGCAAGACATCCCTGGTGAACCTGATTCCACGCTTCTACGATGTCCACAGCGGTGCGGTGCGCATCGACGGTTTCGACGTACGCGATCTGTCCATTGGATCGCTTCGGGAACAGATCGCCATCGTCACGCAAGAGCCGATCCTTTTCAACGACACGGTGCGAAACAACATTGCCTACGGCAAGCCCGACGCAACCGATGAGGAGATCCGTCAGGCGGCCATAGCGGCCTATGCACACGATTTCATTACTGGATTTCCGAAAGGATATGAAACGGGGATCGGGGAGCTGGGCAGCCGGCTCTCCGGGGGCGAGAAACAGCGGATCTGCATCGCAAGGGCGCTGCTCAAGGACGCACCGATCCTGATTCTCGACGAGGCCACCTCATCGCTGGATACCGAGTCGGAAATGCTTGTGCAGCGTGCACTGGAAAATCTGATGGAGGGCCGTACCACTTTCGTCATCGCCCACCGTCTTTCCACCATTGCCTATGCGGACCGCATCGTGGTGCTGGTAAACGGCCGCATCGTCGAGCAGGGCCAGCACCAGCAGCTGCTCGCCGCAGGAAAGGAGTATTTCAAACTCCACCAGCTGCAGGTCAAAGAAGGTCCTTAGTGTTGTGTCCCGGATATTTCTTCAAAAAACATAGCCACAGCAAAGCCTCCAGGCCACGACCGAGGGGGGCCAAATCCGAATTTCGATATTCGGATTTCGTGCTTTGCCGATCGAATCCTTAAGATCGACCCAAAGAAAGGCCGTTCCTTTTTTTTCGTAATTTGTGGGACAAGATACTATGATGTTGTGGACAAGCAATCATTCCACCCTCAGACAAGAGGCACTCCGATATGTTTCGGATCCAGCGTGTCATCCCGCAATGCGGGAGACCCATCGAACACCCCTGGGGGCTCCGAGGGAAACTCACCGTTCGCATTGCTTTATCCATTTAGAAATCTTGACTTTTTGAGGTTAGATGGTAAGGTGCAGACGGCATCTTTTACCCGGTAACCCGGCCGGGAGACGCAATCCCTCCGGTGCTAGGGAATGGACCGGCAAGCACCGGATCCGGAGCGGTGATGCGACGAATCGAGCTTTCTTAGAGGGTATTCCGGCGTGCCGGATACTGCAGCACGGGGACGCTGAATCCCCGAAAGGCACATCCGCCATGCCGTAGCGATCGGTCCAGTGACTTTACTCGGTATGCAGGGATCGATTTCCGCCGAAGGGATGATTCCATGGCGTTCATCAACCCGAGAACGAAGGAAATTCAGGCGAAAATCGTCTATTACGGTCCTGGACGGGGAGGAAAGACGACCAATCTGGAGTGGATTTACAGCCACTTCCGCAGCCGGATCCAGTCCGATATTGTGTCGTTGAAAACCTCGGGAGACCGGACCATCTTTTTCGATTTCCTACCGATGGAAGTCGGAAAGATTTTTGGCCACAAAGTCCGAGTGCAGCTGTACACGGTCCCCGGCCAGATCAAATACAACGCCACCCGAAAACTGGTCCTTCGGGGAGCGGACGGCATCGTTTTCGTTGCGGACAGCATGACAGCGGTGCGTAAAAAGAACCTGCACTCCTTGAAAAACCTTCACGAAAACTTGAAAAGCTACCGACGGAGCATCTTCAAGGTGCCCTTGGTCCTGCAATACAACAAAGTGGATTTGGCCGAACAGGGAATCCCCATCACACCGTTTGAGGTGATGCAGAAAGATCTGAACACCCAGTTGAAAGTCCCCGCCTTCAAAGCCAGTGCCCTTACCGGTCTCAACGTGACCCAAACCCTAAAAAAAATCACGGAACTGACGATGCTGTCCATCCGGAAGCATCTGGAGTAGAATCCATTTCAAAATTCTGTCCTGTTTCCGCCATGGGTGGCTATGGAAATGTAGGGACGGAGATAAATTCCGCCCCTGTGAAAAGCAAGAAAATGGCCTTTCCAATCGGAACCTACTTTCGGCAAATGCACTAGGGGCTGTTTCTAATTTAGGATTTTGGTTCAAGGTCAAGGAGGATTCGAGTTTTCAGCCGCCCCGGTTGCACCGGGATCTGCGACACGAATACGGCTGTATTTCGAGGACTGGAAACGAGGACCCGACGCCGAGATGGGACCAAAAGACAATTTAGAAACAGCCCCTAATCATGTTTTCGACAGTGGGGCTGGTGCTGCAGTCAACCGATGCCGCCCCACCGGGTGCGTCCGGCATCCACAAGCAGGGTTTTTCCCGGCTGGCCATCGACAGTGATCACAGTCGATACGGCTGCTGAAAGCTGGAGGCGAAGCGATCCGCGCGCCTTTGACCGTAGCGAGGGAGGTGGTATTGTGCGTGTCACGTGTGGGTATTGTGGGAAGAAGTACCGATTCGATGAGCGAAAGATGACTTCGGATACGGCCCGGTTGCGGTGCAAGTCCTGTTCGCATGTCATTACCGTCAACAAGTCGAGCGAGACGCCTTCCGAGCCCTCCGGCGCCGCTCCGAAGCCGGCACCGGCGGCCTCGCCTTCGGCGCACCGACCCGCAGCGGCTGCCTCCGCTCAGCCGGAGATGCAGCCGAAACCGACACCGGTCGTCGCCTCACAGGCCGCCTCCGAGATCGACCACGGACGTTTCGGTCTTTTTCCCAAGCTTATCCTCCTGACGCTTCTCGTCGGCCTGGTACCCTTTTTTCTGTTCTGGTATCTGAACTTCAGTGATGCCCGTGCTCGGATGCGTTCCGACACCGAGCGGCTGATGTCATGGATCGCTCGGGGACAGATGGCCCGGTTGGACGAGTGGCTGGACGAGAACCAGCGGATTCTGCAGGCAGCCGCGCGAATGCCCGACATCCTCTCCATGAACCGATTGCGACAGGAGCCCGTTCTCCAGGCGATTCAGCGGACGTATCCCTGGATGCTACGGGTCTGTACCGTGGATCACCGCGGCAGGAACAAAGCCCGAAGCGACGGAAAACCGCTCCAGGACGTTTCCGGCATGCGGTACTACCAGGATATCGTGGATGGGAAGTCCGTCGCCTGGCAGACGCTCATGGAAAAGCAGTCTCGATCACCTTCCCTCGCCCTGGCCGTCCCCATCCACTCCGGTGACGCGTTGGTGGGGAGCATGACGGCGGTCATGAATGTCGACGACATCGGCGAGGCCATGGCCGATCTGGAGAAGGGTGGAAACGGACACGTTTTTCTGGTGGATGATAGGGGCATTGTTCTCTACCATTCGGTCCAGGCCTTTATCGAAGCCCGGAAAAATCTCAACACCCATCCCCTCGTCGCTGCCTACCGGCGGCAACGACAGCCCCTGGCGATGGAATTCACCGGATCCGAAGAAGTTCCGAGTCTCGGCTATGTCCTTGGCAACCCGCATGGTTGGGTTCTGGCTGTCGTCCAACAGGAGGAGGCCCTATACGGCGAGCTGGGCAAGATACGGATTCTGGCGTTTTTGCTGATGGGAGGTACTGTGGCGTGGGCCGTGCTGATGGCTTGGCTTGCCGCCCGGAAACTCAGTGGGTCGATAAATCCTTGATTGACGACTGCAGTTCGCATAAAATCAAAAATTTGGCAATAAATACGAAGTCGTTCCGACAACAACCCAGTAGGCCACGGCGGATGGCAGCCGGTTGGGGCCACACCGCGGAGAAAACCATCATCGATGAAACCGCGCCGAACCCATAACGGATCCGGCTCGCTGGACCTGAGTGTGGTCGTCCCGGTAAAGGACGAGGCCGAAAGCGTTTTTCCACTGGCCCGTGAAATCTCCGAGGCCCTGAACGATAGGCCCTGGCAATGGGAGTGCCTGTGGATCGACGATGGATCCACGGATGACACGCTCGCGCACCTGGTTCGCATTCGCAGCGAGGACGAGCGGCACCATTGGCTCGCGTTGGAACACAACTACGGGCAGTCGGCGGCGCTGGCTGCGGGCTTTTCGGCGGCGCGGGGAAGGATCGTCGTGACGCTGGACGGGGACGGACAGAACGATCCCAAGGGGATTCCCCCTCTGGTGGAGCGGCTGGTGTCAACGGATGCACACATGGTCAACGGTTGGCGCTCTCACCGCCGGGACAACGCTGTGCGCAGGCTCTCCTCCTCCGTATCCAATGCTTTTCGGAACCGTGTGACGGGGGAGCGAATTCGGGACGTAGGGTGCTCCCTTCGCGCCTTTCGGCACGAGTGCGTTTCGGATGTTCCTGTGTTCAAGGGGATGCATCGTTTTTTACCCACCCTGGTGCGAATGGCCGGCTGGGACCGGATCGAGGAAATGCCGGTGCCGCATCGCCCCCGAAGATTCGGTGAGACCAAATACGGGATTCACAATCGATTGTGGGTCGGTTTGATGGACACGTTTGCGGTACGATGGATGCAGCGGCGCATGGTGCGCCCCCGCATCCGATCCTCCTCCTACGGAAAATCGGAAGGATAAGGTGTATGAACGCTCTGTGGTTGGGGGTGGGCTTTTTTGCCCAGGCCCTGTTTTCTGCCAGATTTCTGGTACAGTGGATCGCCAGCGAGAGAGCCGGCAAGAGTATCGTTCCCCATTTGTTCTGGTGGCTGAGCATTGCCGGCTCAGCGATGCTGCTCGTGTACGCCGTCCATCGGAAAGACCCTGTCTTCATCCTCGGACAATCGGCCGGACTGTTCATTTACACCCGGAACCTGTACCTGATCCACAAGGAGAAGAGGAGTCTCTGTGGGGATTGACCGGCCGAGGACCGGGAAAGAGCGGATGGTTTTCCTTCTTCTGGTTTCCCTGGCGACCGCCTTTGCCTTCCAGGGCTCCCGGGGGCTGTTCGAGACCTCCGAGGGGCGGTATGCCGAATGCGCCCGCGAGATGGTGGAGAGCGGCAACTACATGGAGCCGACGCTGGGGTACCGCCCGCACTGGACCAAACCTCCGGTAACCTACTGGGTGATTGCCGCCGGCATCCGCATGTTCGGCTCTTCGGAGTGGGCCGTGCGGTTTTTCCACGCGCTGGCGCTGGTGGCGACCGTCGGCATGCTCTATTGGATCGGACGGACCGCCTGGGACGCCCACACGGGGTGGATCGCAGCGTGCATCTATGCGACGTCGCCTCTGGCCGTGTTCGGGGCCTTCACGCTGACCACCGATGCCCTGCTGACCCTGTGGGAGGTGGCAGCTGCGGGGTGCTTCGTCCGGGCGGCTGTGGAAAAGGACATCCAGCGATCCCGCTGCTGGATCCACGCCATGTGGGGCTTTTTTGGACTCGGTTTTCTCACCAAAGGCCCCCCGGCGCTGCTGCCCCTGCTGCCCCTTTTGGCCTGGCGCCTTCTTTCCGGCCGGCGCTTTCCGGTTGCGACGGTCTTGGGGCTGGGGCTGTTTGGATTCGTCGGCTTTTCATGGTATCTGCTGGTGACTGCACGGAATCCGGATCTGTTCGGTTATTTCATCGGCGAAGAGATCCTCGGCCGCATCCGCTCGAACGAGGTGCACAACCCCGAATGGTACAAACCGTTTACCTTGTACCTTCCTGTGATCGTGTTCGCCATCGGACCGTGGTTGTACGGATGGATCCGAGGCCTCCGGACACCGTGGAAAAACCCGTTCCGCCGATTTGTAGAGGATCTGCGCCTTTCCGGGTTTGCCTCGCTGATGGTACTCTGGATCGCCCTGCCGCTTCTCATTTTTTCGATGGTCAAAAGCCGGCTGCCGCTGTACCTGCTGCCGCTCACGGCGCCGTTGGCACTGCTGTCCGCCCGCGGCATCTGCCGCGACCGGTCGAAGGCGGTCACCAGACGGCGCGTGGGGTGGATCGCCCTTTTGACGGCTGCCCTCTTGGTTGGACTGAAGGGGGGCGCCGCCTACATACCGCATTCGGATAACATGGCCCAGCTTCATTCCTTCCTGAAGGCGTTTTCAGACGACCGACCGCTTCGAGTGGCCAGCTTTGTCGGAGGGAAGAAACTATACGGCCTGCAGTACTACCTGAACGGAAATCTGCAGCGGCTGACCTGGAACGGAGAGGAGACCTATGCGGATGCGTCTCTCGGAAAATACTTGAAATCCTTGCCGATATCCGGCTCTTCCGCATTTTCCACGATGGTGGTCCACCCGAAATATGACAAGGAACTGCAGCTGATTCTCGCCCGATACAGGGTTTCCTTTCAGGAGGCCAAGGGGCGGTTTTGGAACCTTTACCATGTTTCCGCCGAGCCTGCCGCGGAAACGATTCTGTTCCGGAAGGCTGGTTCATGAAGCGGATCCCCATTATCCACCGCTACATTTTCGGGGAAATGGTGCCCCCTTTTTCCATCAACGTACTGTTTTTCACTTTCGTCTTTCTGATGACGAAAATTCTCGACATCACCAACCTCGTGGTCAACTACCGGATCAGCCTGCTTTCCGTTTTTCTCATGCTGGTGTATTCCATGCCGTTTTTCCTGGTTTTCGTCATTCCCATGTCGGTGATGATGACGGTCCTGCTGACCTTTCTGCGGATGTCCAGCGACAATGAAATCATCGCCCTGAAGGCCGGCGGCGTCAGTCTGTACCGGCTGCTTGCGCCGGTGCTGGCATTCGCATTCCTCGGCTGCCTGCTAACGGGCTTCATGGGCATTTACGGCCTTCCATGGGGAAAGCGGTCCATGAAGGCGCTGACCCTCCATGCGGCGACGGCCAACCTGGACGTTGGACTCAAGGAACGAACCTTCATCGATACTTTTGCAGGCGTCATGCTCTACATCAACGAGGTGGAACCCCAGAGCCGGGAGCTGCTGGATGTTTTTATCGAAGACCAACGCAAGGAGGAGTCCGTCAGTGCCGTGGTAGCACCCCGCGGCAGGCTCCTCAGCGATCCGCAAAACATGCGCTATCGGCTGCGGTTGTACGACGGCATCATCAATCAGGTCACACCCGAAACCCGGTCCGTGCATTCCATCCGGTTCGATACCTACGACATCGCCCTCGATCTCAAAAAAGCCGTGGTTTCCCAACAGAGCAAAACCCGGGACGAGAAGGAAATGAGCCTGTCCGAAATGCGGCAATACCTGGATACCGAGACCGAGAAAGACGCGCACTACTACATCACCCTCATCGAGTACCACAAGAAATTCGCCATGCCATTCGCCTGTTTCGCGCTGGGTATCCTGAGTCTGCCGCTGGGGGTTCAGGCCCGTTCGGCCAAGCGCTCCTTCGGGCTCGGACTTGGCCTGGTGTTTTTTCTGATGTACTATCTGATCCACTCCGCAGGCTGGGTCTTCGGAGAGATGGGGGCATACCCACCCGTGTTGGGCATGTGGATGCCCAATATCGTAATGGGCGGTATCGGCGTTTTCCTTCTGGTGCGCACCGCCAATGAAAAACCCGTGGGACTGCAGACGATGCTGAACCTCAGCCGTCGCGTACTGGCATACCTGACGGAAACCCTACGCCGGTTCCGCAGCGCCCGGGACCGCCGCCGATCGTGAGAAGACTGCAATGACCATACTCACGCGCTATATCTGTTCGGAGATCGGCAAGATTTTTGTCATCATTCTCGCCGTGGTCATCGGGATCTATGTGGTCGTAGACTTTTTCGAAAAGATCGACGATTTCATCGAGAAAAGCGTGCCCATCTACAAGGCGTTTGTTTTTCTGCTGTTCAAAATCCCGTTCATCGTCGCCCAGATTCTCCCGGTCTGCGTGCTGCTTTCGGTACTGATCGCTTTCGGACTCATGAACAAGAACAACGAAATCATCGCGCTGAAAAGCAGCGGTGTCGGTCTGGCCACTCTGTTCAAACCGGTTCTGGTGCTGGGTTTCGTTGCCAGTATCGCGCTGTTTTTCCTGTCCGAAGTCATCGTGCCCATCGCCATGGGACCGGCCAACGACATCTGGTACCGCGATGTGCGAAACGAGAGGGCCGTCCTCTCCGAAGAGAAAAACATCTGGATCAAGGGCCATCGCTCCATTTCCCACATTCAATACTACGACGCCGTGCGAAAGACGGCCTTCCACGTCACTTTCAACCGTTTTGACGCCCAGTTTCGCCTACTGCAGCGGATCGACGCCGCCAAAGGCGTGTTCGTCAACGGGCGCTGGTCACTGACCGACGTCATCGAGCAGCAGCTCGATCGAACCGACGGCAGCTCGGACGTGACCTTTCATGGCCGCATGGCCCTTGCACTGGATTTCACGCCGGATGATCTCCAGCGACTGGTAAAGAAGTCGGAGGAGATGAATTACGCCGAACTGCGCCGTTACATCCAGAAGGTGGAGTCGGAGGGATACGACGCCACACACTATCGCGTGGATCTGCAGGCCAAAATCGCCTTTCCCTTCATCTGCGTGATCATGACGCTCGTGGGAACGGGCATCGCGCTCAGGGCCAATCTGCGGGAAGGGTTGCCGGTCGCCATCGCCTACGGGCTCGGCGTCACTTTCCTGTATTGGATTTTCTACAGCTTCTGTGTCTCTTTGGGGTACGGAGAAATGATGCCGCCCTGGACCGCCGTATGGACCGCCAACCTGGTATTCACCTGCTTCGGCGCCTATCTGCTGCTGTCGCTGGAGTAGAAGCTGTCTCAAAATTGGGATTTTGGTTCAAGGTCAAGGAGGATCCGAGTTTTCAGCCGCAGGAATACGGCTGTATTTCGAGGACTGGAAACGAGGACCCGACGCCGTGATTGGGCGAAAAGACAATTTTGAGATAGCTTCTAGCCTCGAGTAGCCGTATCGATGGGAGGGAGCCTAGCCGTGGTGCGATGGGTTTACAACCTGCTTATGTGTTCCCTTCTGCCTGCGGCGGTTCCTTTGGTTGCAGGACATCTGGTTCTGTCCACGAAACGGAGAAAAACCTTTTCACGGCGTATGGGGTTCGGCCCTGTTCCCGCCTTTACAGGCGCCGAAAGGCCCCGAGGGCCGAGGGAAGGGCGGTTGTGGGTTCATGCTTTGTCGGTGGGAGAAGTGCTGTCGGCCTCCCCCCTTCTTCAGGAGCTTCGCCGCAGGGAACGCCATCGGGAAATCTGGTTTTCCGCTTCCACGGCTACCGGGATCGAGACGGCACGCAAGACCCTTTCGTCTATCGTGGACGCGGTATTCCACTATCCCTACGACCTGCTGTTTTCGGTTCGCCGCATCACCGGCGCGGTGTCGCCCTCGGCCGTGATCATCGTTGAGTCGGACCTCTGGCCCAACTTCCTTTTCGAAATGTGCCATCGCGGCGTGCCGGTCGCACTGGTCAACGCCCGGATCTCCAGCCGGTCCTACCGGGGGTACCGCAGGCTGCGGCCCCTTACGGCGGCGATGTTTCGCACCCTATCCTTCGTAGGGGCCCAGACGGAAGAGGACCGGCTGCGACTCCGTTCTCTCGGTGTTCGCCCCGGCGCTCTCCGCACCACCGGGAACATGAAATACGACCGCCCCCCGCCCGTTCCGGACCCCATGGACGGGTCGGGGCTGGGCCGGTGTCTGGGTGCGGACGGGAATCGGGAAATCGTGGTGGCCGGCAGCACCCACCCCGGCGAAGAGGAAATTCTCAGGAGCTGTTTCGAACGGCTTCGCCTTCAGTTTCCCGATCTGTTGCTGGTCGTGGTGCCGAGGGACCCCGAACGTTCGGAAAGCGTATGCCGGATATTCCGGTCCGGAGGCCGGTTTACCGTGTGTCGGAGCAGCCGGAGCGCCGATCCCGCCGGCCCCCGGCCGGATGTGACGGTGGTGGACACCATGGGTCTTCTTTCCCGGATCTACGGCATATCGCGCGCAGCGTTCGTCGGGGGAAGCCTCGTGGAGGCCGGCGGGCACAATCCGTTGGAGCCGGCTGCTTTGGCCAAGCCCGTCGTTTTCGGGCCCCACACGGAGGATTTCTCCGATATTTGCCGGGCGCTGCAAACCGAAGGCGGTGCATTCCGCGTTCATTCCCCCGAAGCTTTGGAGAACACGCTGGCCCGTTTGCTGAAGGATCCCCTTGCCGCGGAGCGGGCGGGGCGCCGTGCCCGGAGGGTCGTGGAGGCCAACCGAGGGGCCGCTGCCCGCAATGTGGACGGCATCGCCGACATGCTCGCCGGCGCATCACCGGGCGACCACTGCCCTGCCAGCGGAGGAGGTTCGTGTTGAGCCGCCGCGCTCTTTTCACCCGATTTCTCCGCCCGGCGCGCAACCGCGTGGAGCGGCTCATGCGCGAGCCGCGGGCCCCGCAGTCCGCCTCCGCGGCCCTGTTTCACTTTGCCTCCCGCATCTACGGTCGGGCCGTTCTCTTCCGTTGCGATGGGTATGCGAGCGGCCGCTTTGCCACGCGCACGCTGCCCTGTTTTGTGATCTCTGTGGGAAACCTGACGGTCGGGGGGACCGGGAAAACCCCGATGACCACCTATCTGGCTCGCACGCTGCAACACCTCGGATACCGCCCCGCGGTGGTGTCCAGAGGCTACGGGGGGCGCCGGCGGCACGGCACGGCAGTGGCCGGGGACGGTCGGCGCCCCCTTCTCACCGCTGACCAAGTGGGGGACGAGCCGTGCATGATGGCCAACAGCCTGACCGGCATCCCTGTTGTCGTCGGAAGAAATCGATACGATGCCGGCCTATTGGCGTTGCGGACATTCGCTGTAAATATCCTCGTTCTCGACGATGCGTTTCAGCATCTCTCACTGGAAAGGGACCTGGATATCGTGATGTTGAACCAGCAACGCCCTTTGGGCAACGGTCATTTGCTGCCACGGGGCACGTTGCGCGAACCGGCGACAGGACTCCGACGAGCCGATGCCGTGGTTTTCACCCGCGATGGGTCTGAAAGCCGACGGTCCGTGGGAGCGCTTCTTTCCGAAAACACGGCTCGCTTCGACGCCCGGCGCCATCCGGAGGTCTACGAGCGGGTGTGTCACGGGGCGGCCCGAAACCCAATGACACTGCCCAACGGGCTGCTGCCGAGGCCTACTTCCTGGCTGTCCGGGCGTCGCGTCGCGGCCTTTTCCGGAATTGCCGACAACAAGCGATTTTCCGACAGCCTGCTCTCGTTGGGGTGTGAAATCCTATCCTTTCGTGGATTTCCCGATCACCACCGTTACGAAACAGAGGAGTTGCACGGTATCGCCGCCACCGCATCGGCAGTCTCCGCCGACCTGGTGGTCACCACGGAAAAGGACTATGCCCGCATCGCCCACCGTGTTCCGTGGACCGCACACACCGCAGTCGTGGGGATCCGCCTCCACCTTGCCGACGAACAGCGATTTCATGAATTTTTAACGGCAAGCATCGCTCGAAAGGCCCTGCCTTCCCGGGGGCACTGCGCTCGAAAAGGAGCTTGAGATGCAAACCTCTCCCATCGGCGTGGCCGTGATCGCCAAAAACGAGGTCGATCGCATCGGCGGCCTGCTGGACAGCATCGGGTTCGCCCGGGACGTGGTGGTGGTCGACTCCGGAAGCGACGACGGCACCGTGGAACTGTGCCGTCGTCGTGGAGCCCGGGTGATTTCCCGAGATTGGACCGGATACGCCGCGCAAAAGCAGTACGCCATGTCTCAGGTCGAAGCTCCCTGGGTGTTGAACCTCGACGCCGACGAGCAGGTATCACCGGCTCTGGCCTCGGAAATGCAGGCCGCCGTCGCAGCGGCCTCGTCGGATCTGGCCGGATTTTCCATGCCGCGACTTTCCCGTTTTCTCGGTCGCTGGATCCGTCATGGCGGATGGTATCCGGACCGTAAGATCCGGCTGGTGCGTCCGGGCGATGCCCGGTGGATCGGGGAGGGTCTGCACGAACGGCTGCAAGTGCAAGGCCGCGTCGATTCTCTCTCCCGGCCGCTGCTTCACTACGGATACCGGAACATCTCCGATCAGATCGAGACCATCAACCGCTTTTCCACGATTTATGCCGGTACGCGACGAGCCGCGGACAGCGGCTTTGTCTTGGCCGGCCTGCTGCATGCTCTGGGCAAGTTTCTGGAGTGCTACGTATGGAAGGCGGGATTCCGGGACGGAATTCCGGGTCTGATCATTGCGATGAATTCTTCCTGGTACGTGTTTCTCAAACACGCCAAGTCCTGGGAAACCGGACAGCGCCGCATCTCGTCCCGTCGTGGCCCTTGACGCCGTGGGGACATTTTCCTATACATCGCCGCACGCACCGCCTTTTTCAGAAAGAGGCGCTGGCGGTGACGGCGCCGGAGGGTCATCCGTTTTTCACCGTGGCGATGCTCACGCGGTGAAACCGGAGCCGCCGCCTCCGGTTCGGCGCAAGCGGGATGAAATGGAATGAACACAGACGCGATTGAATACTGGATCATAGACGCCTTCTTCCAAATCCTGGGCCTGGTGCCGCCATCCATGGGCGCCGCTGTGGGAAATCTCCTCGGCCGGATCGGCTACCATGCGGACGGCCGACACCGGAAGATCGCCCTGAGCAACCTGGAACGGGCCTTCGGAGACAACCCGGGGCCCCGACAGAGGCGACGTCTGGCCCGCCGAGTCTTCCAGCAGCTGGGGCAGCTTTTGTTCGAAATCGGACGGTATCGGCGGTGGCGCCTGGAGGATGGACCCCGGCAGATTCGGATGAAGGGTCTGCACCACTACCGTGAAGCCCTGAACCGGGGGCGTGGCGTTCTGGTGATGACCGCACACATGGGAAACTGGGAACTGATGCCCATGCTCGCGGCGATGACGCCCGTGCGTGTCCACATTGTCTACCGCCCCCTGAGCTATCCGCCTTTGAACCGGTATTTCGAAGCCTCGCGAAGCCGTTTCGGAGCCGGTTTGATCCCTACGGCGCGATCCATGCGGCGGATCCTGCAGGTGCTGGGCCGGGGAGAGGCGGTAGCCATGCTGATGGATCAGAACTTCGACTGCCACGAGGGGGTGTTTGTCGATTTCTTCGGTCACCGGGCCTGCACCAACAAGGGGCTTGCTCTGCTGGCACGGCATACGGGAGCGCCGGTGGTCCCGGTATTCCTCATCCGACATCACGGCCGATTCGTTGCGGAAATCGGCCCCGAACTGCCATTGATCCGAACCGGCGACAAAACCAAGGACTTGGAGGCCAATACCCAGCGATACAACCAAATTATCGAAAGCGTGGTTCGGCGGCATCCGGAACAGTGGTTCTGGGTGCACCAGCGCTGGAAAACAAGGCCCTACCATCCATGGCCCGGTCCGCAGCAGCGTGCGAGCGGTCGCTGCTTCAGCGCCGCATGCATCTCGTTGCCGCCATCGCGTTGAGCCGTCGGCCACGGATACCCGTGCCCGCGGCATGACCGCTGTGAGCCTCGTATGGTTGCGGGAGCCTGCCGGCAATCGGATCGGGTCGAGGGCCGAATCGGTCGGAACCCACAGGAAAGGAAAAACGCCATCCGCTCCGTCGCATTCGCCCACATTCGAAACCTGCTGGTACGGGGGGTGAACTGGATCGGAGACGCAGTGATGACGACGCCTGCGTTGGCTTCGTTGCGCAGCGCCTTTCCGCATGCCCGCATCACCATGCTGGTCAAACCCTGGGTGGCCCCCGTCTACGAAAACAACCCTCATTTGGATCGAGTCCTTCTGTACCGGAGCGACGGGCGCCATGCAGGACCGGCCGGTCTTTTCCGACTGGCCCGGGATATCAAAAGGCTGCATTTCGACGCAGCCCTTCTTCTTCAGAACGCATTCGAGGCCGCTTGGATCGCCATGCTGGCCGGCATCCCGATGCGCATCGGTTACGACACCGATGCCCGAAGGCTGTTGCTTACCCACCCGATCCGTCGCTCTCCTCGGGTTCGCAAAGGACATCAGACAGGCTACTATCAGGGAATCCTTCAGGGGATGGGCTTTCGCTCCGGCAACCATCGTCTGCAGCTCGTCGTGGGTGATAAAGACAAGGAACGCGCTGACGCCCTCCTGCGACGTCTCGACATTGGCAGAGACGCCATCCTGCTGGGAATCAACCCGAGCGCCGCCTTTGGTCCGGCCAAACAATGGCCGCCGCAGCGGTTTGCGCGCCTGGCCGACCGTCTCCGCCGCCAGGTATCGGGGCACGTCCTGCTTTTCGGCGGACCCGGCGATCGGCGGCTGGGGGAACAGGTAGCGGCCGCCATGACGGGTGCGTCCGTTAACCTGGCCGGTCAGACGCGCCTGGGAGAGGCGATGGCCCTGATCGAGCGATGCCGGTTTTTCGTCACCAACGATTCCGGGCTGATGCACGTGGCCGCGGCTCTGGACACGCCCCAGGTGGCGATTTTCGGTTCCACCGATCCACGGGCGACGGGCCCCTGGAGCAATGCGGCGCGGATTGTCACCTCCGGAGAGCCTTGCGCGCCGTGCCTGAAGCCCGTCTGTCCCCTCGGCCATCTGCATTGCATGGAACGCATCGGAGTGGACCGGGTTTGGGCGGCCGTGCAGGAAATGCTATGAACATCCTCATCGTAAAGCTGAGCGCCATCGGCGACGTCATCCACACGTTGCCCGCCCTGAATGCCTTGCGCAGCCGCTATCCCGGCGCCCGTATCACCTGGTTGGTGGAGGAGGCGGCCGCGGGCCTGGTCCAGGGCCACGCCGCCCTGGACCGTGTAATCGTCTCACGACGCAAACGATGGATCCGCAACCTGCGACAGGGAAGATTCCGGGAACTCCGGGAGATCCGCCGTTTTCTTCGGCGGCTGCGTGACACCCGCTATGATCTGGTGCTGGACTTTCAGGCCCTTCTCAAAAGCGGCGTACTGGTAGCACTGGTGCGGGGCGACCGCAAGATCGGTTTCGACAGGGGGATGGAGCACATGGAGCACAGCTGGGTGTTTCTCAACGAAAGGGTGCCGCCGGCGGACATGGAGATGCATGCCCTCGACCGCAACCTATCCATGCTCGAACCCCTCGGCATCCGATCGAAGACGATTCGCTACGCGCTGCCCGTGAGGGTCGATCACGCAGAGGCGGCAGACCGGCTGCTCGCCGAACACGGCCTGACGGGCGCAACCGGCCCGCTGATCGCCGTCAACTGTGCGGCCAAGTGGCCCTCCAAACTTTGGCCCGAAGCACATTTCGCGCGGCTGGCCGACGAACTCGTGGAGAAATGTCGGGCCCGTTTGGTGTTCACCGGCTCCGAAGCGGATGGCCCGTTGGTCCGGAGGGTGTTTTCCCATATGCACCATCCGGCGGTGGATGTCACCGGCCGGACCTCTCTGCTGACGCTCGCCGCTCTCTATCAACGGGTGCGGGTGTTGGTTTCCACCGACACCGGACCCATGCACCTGGGCGCTGCCGTGGGAATACCCGTTGTTGCCGTGTTCGGCCCCACGGCACCCTGGCGCACCGGACCCTACGGACCGCAGCACCGGGTCGTGCGTGCCGGCCTCCCGTGCAGCCCCTGCTTCCTGCGTCGATGCCCCCGGGCCATGGAGTGCATGGCCTCGGTGACGCCGGAACAGGTTTTCCCCGTCGTTCAAGAAATCCTGGGTGACTGAGATGGACCGTCCCGATGTTTCCATCGTTGTCGTGAATTGGAACACCCGCCCATTGCTGCTGGACTGCCTGGGTTCCGTGTTCGCTACGGTGGAGGGCCTCCGGTACGAGGTGTGGGTGGTGGACAACGGCTCCTCGGACGGCAGCGCGGATGCCGTGCGTATTGCTTTTCCCACCGTGCACCTTCTGGAGAACGCCCGGAATCTCGGCTTTGCGGCCGCCAACAATCGTGCGCTCCGCCGCATGCGGGGCCGATATGCGCTGTTGCTCAACTCCGACACCGTTTTGGTGGAGGGCGCCGTGGAGGAGCTGTTCCGGTATCTGGAGGACCACCCCGGCGCCGGCATGGCCTGCGGCCAACTGCTCAATGCAGACGGAAGCGCCCAGAATTCGGTGGCCGGCCTGCCCGGACTGCTGAGCCTTACCACCAACGAAAGCCTTCTGCGGGTCCTCTTTCCCCGCCGCTTTCCGGACAAACGGCGCCGCCCGGGAAATCCCACCGAGGTAGACAGCTGCATCGGCGCATGCCTGATGGTCCGCAAGGAGGCCATGGACGCCGTGGGCCTCTTGGACGAAAGGTTTTTCTTTTTTCTGGAGGAAACCGACTGGGCCGTTCGGATGCGGCGCGGTGGTTGGCGGGTGTGTTTCGTACCCCATGTTTCCGTCTACCATCTCCAGGGTCAGAGCGTGGGACATCACTTTCACTCCCGGATGCTCTTTCATCGTTCGCGCGACCAGTATTTTCGAAAATGGTATCCGCGCGCTTACCCGTTGTTGACATCCGCGGCATTTGTGCGGATTCTGATCAACGCAGCGCTGAACCTGATGGGCGTGTTTTTTACTCTGGGGCGGGTGAGAGGATTACGGGAAAAAACGACGTTGAATTTGCGGCTGGCCGCCTGGTATCTGCGCGGTCGACCGCTGGAGGAGTAGCCTGTGGCTGCCATCTACGCCAAAGGCGGGAAGCTCATTTGGAGCAGGCCCGGCAACTTTCTGCTCGTCCAACTGGGTGATCTCGGCGACGTCGTACTGTCTCTGCCGGCAGCCCGCGCCCTGCGAGAGCGTTTTCCCGGCAGCCGAATCTGCATGATCGTCCGCGAGAAGGCGGTCGGGCTCCTGGACGACCGGCCCTGGATCGACACGGTTTTTGCCGTCGCCAAGGAGCGAAGAAGCCTGGCGCGCGAACTGAGGCATCAAGCCGTTTTTTTTTCCCGACTGCGCAGCTTCGGGGCGCGGACTGCCTTCGATTTGAGAACGGACCAGAGGGGCGCCATCGCCGCGCGACTTTCCGGAGCGCCACGGCGCGCATCGTTTTATGCCTTCGATGGAAGGCTGTGGCGCAATCGGCTGTTTACCCACCTGGTATATCCCCACCGTCCCCGGGGAACGTACATGGCCGAGCAGTACCTGAGCCTGCTGCAAGCCTACGGGATCGATACACCGCACCGCAGCCCCGTATTGCCGGTATCGAAAACCCGCCGTTCCGAGGCCCGCCGACTGCTGCGCAGGGAGGGAGTTACCACCGGTCATGGGCCGCTGGTGGCCCTGCAGCCCTTTTCCCTCTGGCGCTACAAGGAATGGCCCCTGCATCGTCAGGCGCAGCTCGCCCGATGGCTGGTCGAAGCGGTGGGCGCCACGGTGGTGTTGCTGGGAACCGAAAGGGAGAGAACACGCACGGGCGTGTTTTTCCGCGATTCCGTTCCGCCGCCCCGCCTGTTCGACCTGACGGGAAAGACGCCGTTGCCCCTGCTTCCGGCCCTGCTGGCCGAATGCCGCCTGCTCGTCGGTATGGACAGCGCGGGGCTTCACATCGCTGCCGCAGTGGGAACGGCCACTTTCGGCATTTTCGGCCCCACGTCTCCGGCCGACTGGGCGCCTCGCGGAATCCGGCACGGAACCGTTGCCAAGAAAATGGCCTGCCAACCCTGTCGGGACAAAGGATGCCGGGGTTCCGGCGCCAGCCGCTGCCTCACGGAACTCGGCACAGCCGAAGTCCGGGAGGCGCTTTCCGCCCACCTGGATCGGATTGCCGTCACAGAGCCGATCGCTGCGGGAGGACCGATGCCTTGACCCTGGTGCGCATTGTCAAAGACTGGGATTTCCCTGACTTGATACGGCAGACCCCGGGCGGCAGCGGCCTTTGGGAAGGGATTCGCTATACGTTGGACGCGGTGGATCGCTGCGACTATTTGATTGTGCTCAACAACCGGATGCGGTCGGAAACCCGCGTCCGGTGCCCACGGGAACATGTATGGGCGCTGATGCAGGAACCCTATCAGCCCGGTTTTACCGACTGGATGGTGGAGGGACACCAGCCGTTTTCCCGGATATTCACACATTGTCCCCTGCCGAATGATCGCCGGTACGCGGTCTCCCATCCGGCCATTCCATGGCATATCGATAAAACCTATGACGAACTCGTGCGGCTGAAAGTGCCGGAAAAAGCCCGGGCGGTTTCTTGGGTTGTGGGCAACGCCCTTGACCTGCCCGGACATTTCAAACGGATGTCTTTTCTGCAAAAGCTTCGCAAACGAGAGGACCTTCCGGTCGATCTGTTCGGCCGGGCTGTTCGCCCCGTTGCCGACAAGTTCGAGGCGCTGGCTCCCTACCGCTTTTCCTTGGCCGTGGAAAACTCCAGTAGCCCGGATTACTGGACCGAGAAGCTGGCGGATTGCTTTTTGACGTATACGGTGCCGCTTTACTACGGATGTACCAACATCCATCACTATTTTCCGGAGGCGTCTATTGTCGCCATCGACATCCGGCGGCCGGCGGAAGCCTTCGACATCATCGAGCGGACCCTGCAGCAAGACGAATGGGAGCAAAGACTGCCGGCGCTGCGGGAGGCTCGGCGCCGGGTGCTGGAGCGCTATCAGCTTATGGCGCACCTTGGCGGGCTGATTCGCCGTTACGGCGATCCCGCGGCATCCGAAGAGACCGTCGTCGTTCCGCCGTATCGCAGAAGTGCGTCGACTTCCGTCCGGCGGATCGGTTACAAGATGCGACGCCGGCTGCGCATCGGGTTTTAGAACGGAGATCACCGAACCGTGGCATTTCCCCCATCCGATCGACACCGGTCGTTGAAAGCCGATCCGACCTCACGGGTTCACCGGATCGCCGTGGTGATACCACGATACGGCCTTCTGGGTGGGGCGGAAAATTTCGTATTTGAATTGACCGAACGGCTTGCGCGGAAACCGGAGTTCCAGGTGCACGTGCTGGCCAACCAATGGCGACGGAAGTCTTCGGCGATCCGCTTTCACAAAATTCCTGTCTGGCCCTTCCCCCGCTGGATGCGCCCGGTAAGCTTCGCCGCAGGCGCGGGAAGGCGGCTGCGCCGCGAAGCCTTCGATCTCGTCCACAGCCACGAACGCATTTTCGGCTGCCATTTGTTTACCTTTCACGGGATACCACACCGGGTGTGGGTCCGAAGGGTCCGGGAAAAGCCCATGAGCCTCTTCGACGTGGCCACCCACTGGGTGGAAAAAAGGGGTATGCACAGCGGCGACCTGCAATTGCTGATGCCGGTATCCCATTTGGCCCGGGAAGAGCTGATTCGTGCCTACCCTTTCCTGGCGCCGAGGGTTGAAGTCCAGCATCCGGGAATCGAAACCGATCGATTCGATCCGGCCGACGCAGACCAAAGGCGCAGCCGGGTGCGCAGAGACCTCGGCCTGCAGAATTCCGATATTCTCCTGCTGTTTGTGGGAATGAACTTCGAGGTCAAACGGCTGCAGGCCGTGCTGGATGCGCTGCGTCACTTGAATCGGACCGGCGAGCATGCATTCCACCTGGGGGTGGTCGGCAAGGGGCCCATCGGTCGCTATCGGCGCATGGCCGCAGAAATGGGAGTGGGGGACCGGGTTTTCTTTGCCGGAGCCGTGGCGGACGTGACCGACTACTATCTGGCTGGCGACGTGTTCACCATGCCCTCGGTCTACGACACCTTCGGTATTGCCGTGCTGGAGGCCATGGCGGCATGCTTGCCGGTGGTGATATCCGATCGGGTGGGCGCCAGAGACCTTGTGAAAGACGGAACCAGCGGTTTCGTTGTTCCCGACCCGGCGAACGGGCCCCGGCTGGCTCGGGCTTTTGCCGCCCTTTCGGAGTTGTCGATGCGCAGACGAATGGGGGAAGCGGCCCGAAGCACGGCGCTTCGTCAATCTTGGGATCGGGTTGAAAAAGAGATAGCGCGCCGGTACGGCGCCTCTCTGCGACAGCGTTGGGGCTGATGGGTTGATTTCAAACCGGGAGCCCGTTCGATTTTTTTCCCCGAAAACATCCGGGTGTGCTAACGAAAAATCCGGACTCCCTTACGAAAGGCATGCGGAGCCAAGCCGGGGGCCACAAATGATCCCGTCTCATCAAGTCAGCATCGTCATTTGCTTTTACGAACGGATCCGGCATCTGCGTGCCTGCCTGGACGCACTGCGGCTCCATAGCGGCGTTTTTGGTGAGGTCGTGATCGCCGACGACGGCTCCAGCCCTTCGGTCGTGGACCATCTCCGGCAGCTGATCCCGGACTATGATTACCCCATTCGCCACCTGTGGAGGCCCAAAGACGGGTTTCGCCTGGCCGAGACCCGCAACCGTGGGGTCCTAGGGGCGCGGGGCGAGTATCTGATTTTTCTGGACTGCGACTTTGTCGTGCTGCCTGGCACGCTGGAGATGCACCTTCAATGTGCGCGCCGTGGCCGCTTTGTCCTCAGCGGTTACAAGTACCTGGATCCGGAGCAGACGGAACGGGCCATGAACGGCCCCTTGAACCAGGAGCTGATCGGCCGCTTGGATCGTGAGATTCCCGGCGATGACCTGGTTGCCACACAGCGAAAATTTTGGCTGCGTCAACCTCTGTTCCGGCTGCGGTTGATCAGTGCACGCAAGCAGACGTTGGGAGGATTTTTTTCCATCCACCGGCAGGACATCGAGCGGGTCAACGGGTATGACGAAAATTTTGTCGGATGGGGGGGAGAGGACGAAGATCTGGGGATACGGCTGGTAAGAAAGGGTGTCTTCTGCATTCCGCGGATCCACCAAGCCCGTGCTCTGCACTTGTGGCATCCCAAGGAACTCGGATCGAAATCCTGGCGCCAGGGACCCAACATCGAGTATTTCAGCCAACCGAACAAGCCCGCTTTCTGCCGAAACGGGTTGGTGAAACCGAAACGCTAGTGTTGTGTCCCGACTGGAATGGCTGCTGCTGCCGATACCGCATGGTTTTCGGTTTCCATCGGAGTTCCGGTTTGCATCGCAGCCGAGGGTTTGGTATAGACGTTCTGGCCCCATGTTCACCGATGCAGCGTTTGCTGCTGTGGCCGGCTGGTCAACTCGAAAGGATATCGCCATGGCGATCAGTGAAGAATTGCTGAGCATTCTGGCCTGCCCGAAATGCAAGTCTGAGATTCGGCTCAACGAAACCGCCGATGGACTGATCTGCGATCAATGCAAGTTGGTTTACGAAATCAAGGACGACATCCCGATCATGCTCATCGACGAAGCCAAGCCGCTGAAACCTTAGGAGGCTGTGGATAAACAAGCATTCCGCCTTCAGACAAGAGGCTCTCCGCCGGTTTTGAAAAATCAGCCGAGTCATCCCGCCATGCGGGAGACGCCGTATCAAGGTGGAAGACGCCGTTTATCCACAGCCTCTTAGGCGGTGGACGGGACTGTGTCCCGATTTTCCCCATGGAGCGGCGCCGGATGCCGGACGCCGCTGCAGCGATTCTCCTGCCGAACAGGGCCCGGAGGCATCCGAGTCCTGCCCTTTGGCGATCGACGGTACGTTACGGTCATGAGCTTGCCTCGGGCACCCAAACCTGCCAAACTGGTTGTCGGGGTCTTCCTGAAAGAAAAGAGCCTTCTGACCGCCGTCGTGCAAGACCTCATCGCGCACTTCGGGCCGGTGGATATGGTCAGCCGCTGGTATGTGTTCGACTTCACCGATTACTATGAGGCCGAGATGGGCCGTCCGCTGTTTCGACGCCTGTTGTCCTTTTCCCGGCTCGTCGACCCGGGAAAGCTGCCGGATATCAAACGGACCACCAATGGATTGGAACGCCGCCGCGCTGAAAACGGGCTTCGCCTTGTCAATCTGGATCCAGGGTATCTGGTCCACTCCCAGTTCGTGCTGGCCACCGGAAAAAATTACTCCCACCGGATCTACCTTGGCAGCGGCATCTATGCCGATCTGACCCTGATGTTTCGCAAAGGGCGGTTCGAATCGCTGCCGTGGACCTATCCGGATTATGCCGACCGCCGAATCCAGCGGTTTTTGATGTGCGTGCGAAAGCGCTACGGGCATGATCTTCAGCAAAGAAAGGCCAGTCGGTGATGGTATCCAGCATGACCGCATACGCCATCGCGGAAAGGGTCGAGGAGCCCTATCGGGTTTCCGTAGAGATCCGGAGCTACAACAGCCGCTACCTGGACATTCATTTGAAAATGCCCTCTGCAATTTCGGCATGGGAGGAGCGCGTCCGAAACCGGATCGGCGATACGGTTTCCAGAGGACGGGTGGAGGTCAGGGTGCTGGTCCAATCGGAGGCCGATACCGCCGGCGTGTTCGAAATCGACGCCCCCCGGGCGCGCATGATACAGAACATTGTCGCAGACCTGCGCAAGGGGTACGATATGGATCCCCGCCCGACCCTGGATTTTCTCTTCGGATCTTCCGGGGTGATTCGATCGGTCCCGCCCGAGATCGATACAGAGGCTTGCCGGGAGTTGCTGGACCGCTGCACGAACGATGCCCTATCCCAATTGGTGGAGATGCGGCGCCGGGAGGGGGAAGCGCTTCGCCTGGACATGGAGGGCCGGCTTGCCGCCATCGAGAGGGGTCTGGAGAGGGTGGAGGGCCGGGCCGAAGGTATGGTTGCGGTCTACCATCGACGCTTGGCGGAGCGGATTGGCGAGTTGACCGAGGGAACGGTGGAGATTGACCCTTCCCGAATCGCTCAGGAGGCCGCATTCCTTGCAGACCGGAGCGATATCTCCGAGGAAATCGTTCGGACACGGAGTCACATCGCGCAGTTTCGTGACATTCTCCAGAGCGAGGAGACTGCCGGCCGAAAGCTCAATTTCCTGCTGCAGGAACTGAACCGTGAGTTCAACACCATGGGAAGCAAATCGGTGGACGCCGCCGTGACCCGGGAAGTCGTCGACATGCGGTCGGAGGCGGAAAAGCTAAGAGAGCAGGTGCAGAACATCCAATGAAAACAAGAAGTCATATCAAAATTGTCTTTTCGCACAATCTCGGCGTCGGGTCCTTGTTTCGAGTCTTCGAAAACCAACCGTATTCCTGCGGCTGGAAAATCGGATCCTCCTTGACCTTGAGCGAAAATCCCAATTTTGAGATGGCTTCGGGTATCACGGAAGCATAGACCGGGAATCTTATGGAAAAAGTCCTGTTGAACATCGGTTTCGGAAACACGGTCGCCGCCGAGAGGGTGGTGGCCATCGTCACTCCCAACTCCTCTCCGATGAAGCGCCTAAAGGACGAGGCTAGAGAGGACCGGCGGTTGGTGGACGCCACCCACGGAAGAAGGACCCGGTCCATCATCATTTTGGACAGCAACCACGTGGTGCTGTCAGCGATTCAAGCCGAGACCATCTCTCAACGGTACACCAGCTTGAAATTTACGCGCATCCCGCATGAAGAAATCGACTGAATCTTCGGGCGGCCGCGAAGTCCATCCTCCGCTCGGAAAACTGTTCATCGTTTCGGCACCCTCGGGTGCGGGCAAGTCAACTCTTTGTCTGGCCGCCCGGCAGCGGATTCCAGGACTTCGATACTCGATTTCCTACACCACAAGGGCAACGCGGCCGGGGGAAACGGACGGTGTCGATTATCATTTCATCTCGGAGGATGATTTTCGAAAGGGCATCGAAGCGAATCGGTGGGCCGAGTGGGCCCGCGTGCACGGCCACTATTACGGGACCGCCGCCGATATCATCGATGCGGAGCGGAAAGACGGCAACGATATCCTGATGGACATCGATGTGCAGGGCGCTTTGCAATTGACCCGGCGATACCCCGATTGCGTCACCATTTTCATCCTTCCTCCATCCGTGGCGGTGCTCGAAGAGCGGCTTTCCGGCAGGGGAACCGAAGCAAAAGGCGAACTCGCCCGCCGCATCCGAACCGCCGAGTGGGAAATGAGCCAGCAGCACCGATACGATTACGTCATCGTCAATGACCGTCTCGAACCGGCCCTTGAACGGCTCGTCGCCATCATTGAAAGGCATCGATCCACCGGAACCCGGAGAGGGGGCAGGGCGTGAAATCGGAAATCCTTTACGGCGTGCATCCGGTGCAGGAGGCGATTCGCGCTGGGCGCAGAAAGATCCTGCATCTGTATATCGGCGAGGGAAAGGAAACAGGGCGTCGGCTCGCGGGCCTGCTGCAAGAGGCGGAGGCCTCCGGATCTCCCGTTTCCCGGCTGTCCGCACAGCGCCTTCAGGCCATGACCGGATCGACCGCCCACCAGGGGGTGGCCGCAACGGTGAGCCCCTATCCTTTCGCCTCCTTTGCGGAGCTCACGCCCCGCAGCGGTCAGCCGCCGTTTCTTCTCCTGCTGGACGGGATTCAAGATCCACACAACCTCGGTGCCATCTCCCGGACGGCGCTAAGCGTCGGGGTCGACGGGATCATTCTTCCCAAGGATCGGAGCGCTACGCCCACGCCCGCCGTGTCGAAGGCATCGGCCGGTGCCGTCGAGCATCTGCCCGTGGCCCGGGTTACCAACCTCGCACGCACCCTGGAGACTCTCCGGAAAAGAGGTGTCTGGTCCTATGGACTCGAGCAAAACGCCTCGCAATCCCTTTTCTCCAGCGATCTGCGGGGGCCGATGGCGCTTGTGGTGGGTGCGGAGGGGAAAGGGCTGCGCCGGCTGGTCGGCGAACGGTGCGACGGGAGCGTAGCCATCCCGCAACTTGGACCTGTATCGTCGCTGAACGCCTCCGTGGCGGCCGGCGTGACGCTGTACGAAGCCTTTCGGCAACGGCACGGCCTTTGATCCCGTCCGCCCCTTCGGATTGCCAAAAGGGAAACGGGTGCGTATCGTTTGGAAGCGATCTCAAAATTGTCTTTTCGCCCCATCTCGGCGTCGGGTCCTCCCTGACCTTGAACGAAAATCCTAATTTTGAGATGGCTTCTACAGAACGAAACCCCAACCAGAGGAAAGCACCATGGAAGCAGCTTCGAAAATTCGTATCGTCGACGGCGGCAAGCTCGAGGTGCCCGATCACCCCATCCTTCCCTTTATCGAGGGTGACGGTATCGGGCCCGATATCTGGAACGCCGCCCGGATGGTCATGGACGCGGCGGTCGAGGCCGCCTACCGGAAAAAGCGGCGGATATCCTGGCTGGAACTGCCGGTGGGCGAGAAGGGCTTTCAACAAACCGGATCGCACCTGCCGGCGGAAGCGCTGGACAGCATCCGCGAACACCGCGTCGCCATCAAAGGGCCGCTGACCACCCCGGTGGGAAAGGGAATCCGCAGCCTCAATGTCACCATCCGTCAGGAACTCGACCTGTATGCCTGCGTACGCCCCAACGCCTATATCGAACCGGTTCCCTCGCCAATGGTCCATCCGGAGCGGATCGATATCGTGGTATTCCGCGAAAACACCGAGGATGTCTATGCAGGAATCGAGTGGCCGTCCGGCAGCCGCGATGCCCTTCGGGTGTCCCGTTTCCTGAAAGAGGAAATGGACGTGTCCCTGCCGGACGACGCCGGTATCGGCATCAAGCCCATCAGCGAGAAGAATTCGAAACGATTGGTGGCCAAAGCCATCGACTATGCGCTGGACAAGGGCTATTCCAGCGTCACCCTCATGCACAAGGGCAACATCATGAAGTTCACCGAAGGCGCCTTCAGCACCTGGGGCTACGAGGTGGCGCGGGAACGGTTCGGTGACCGTACCGTCACGGAGGAGGAACTCTACCAGACCCATGGCGGGCGTCCCCCCGAAGGGAAGGTGGTCATCAAGGATCGCATCGCGGACATGCTGTTTCAACAGGTTCTGTTGCGACCGGAGGAATACGATGTCATTGCCACCCCCAATCTCAACGGGGATTACATTTCCGATGCCCTCGCCGCTCAGGTGGGCGGACTGGGGATGGCTCCGGGTGCCAATATCGGAGACGATTGCGCGGTGTTCGAGGCCACGCATGGCACCGCACCGAAATACGCCGGAATGGACAAGGTGAACCCCGGTTCCCTGATTCTTTCCGGGGCCATGATGCTGGAATTTATCGGATGGGTGGAAGCGGCCTTGCGGATTCGCGGCGGTATTCGGGAGGCCATTCGGGCCGGTTCGGTCACCTACGACCTGGCGCGGCAAATCGACGGGGCCACCGAGGTCAAGTGTTCGGAATTCGCTCGCATCATCTCGGAGAAACTGCAGGCGGGGGGCAGCTGAGACGGGGAGGCCGGACATCGGCCGGGCTGTTTCCCAAAACAACGTTGTTGGGCTGCACCCTCGACCTGCTGTTTCCCAGGCGCTGCCCCATCTGCGGCGGGAACGTCGCCGAGATGGCCGGGGGCATTGCCCCCAGCGGGCAACGCAACGGGCGCCGGGATCCCGGCACATGGGGTGCCCCTCCCGTGATGCCCGGGGAGGTATGCCGAAGATGTGCCGCCACTTTCGCTCCCACCCGGAAACCGGTGTGCACCGTGTGCGGTGTTCCTTTCACCAGCCGGGCCGATGCCGGGCACACCTGCGGCGGCTGCCTGCGGAATTCGCCATGGTATCGCAGCGCCCGCTCCGCGGGCCTTTATCAGGGATCCCTGCGACAAGCCGTCCACGGTTTGAAGTACGCCGGACGGTTGCAGCTGGCGGCGCCCATGGGACGCCTTCTCTTTGATGCCTATCGATACTGGTGTGCCGAAACACGGGTCGACGAAATCGTCCCCGTCCCCCTGCATGCCCGTCGATTTCGGCGGCGGGGGTTCAACCAATCGTTTCTGTTGCTACGGAACTGGCCCGCACTGGCCGAAGCGTCGGGCGTCCGGATCCCCGATCCCTGGCCCACGAGAGCGGTGCTGGTTCGTCGCCGTCGAACCGCATTTCAAACCGGTCTCGGCCGACGTCTCCGCTCCGCCAACGTGCGAAACGCTTTCGCGGTGACCGACGACGGCGCCGTGGCCGGAAAGCGGATTTTGCTGGTGGACGATGTGTTCACCACCGGCGCCACCGCCGACGAGTGTGCACGCACGCTGCACCGGGCCGGCGCGGCACGCGTCGACGTGCTCACCCTGGCCCGGGCGGCGTGAATTCTGATGAGAGAAGCCAAGATGCGACATGGCCGACAGCATTTCTTTGCCGCGGATTTCACGGATGCGCTCTTTTCCCAGTATCCCAAAACACAGTGGAATCCGTGGCCAAAAAATTCTTGCAAGCCGGGTTTCCGTAACGGGAGAAACATCGGATCATGAAGCCTTCCGACAAGATCGTCGACGTGGAATCCCTGCTACCGCATCTGGAAAAGACCCGTGAAAGCGGGGGACGGATCGCGTTTACCAACGGCTGCTTCGATCTCCTCCACGTCGGGCACGTACATTACCTGGAGGCGGCCCGGCAGGAGGGGGATGTGCTGGTGGTGGGCTTGAATGCGGACCGCTCCGTACGGGCCATCAAGGGCGACAAGCGGCCGCTCAACGGGCAGCAGGAAAGAGCCAGGGTTCTTGCAGCGCTTGCCTGTGTGGATTATGTGGTGATTTTCGAAGAGCCGGACCCGCTCCTGCTCATTCGCGCCCTGCGCCCCGACGTTCTGGTCAAAGGGGCCGACTGGCCCGAGGAGGGCATCGTGGGGGCCGACGACGTCAAGAGCCGCGGCGGTTCGGTGGTCCGGGTGCCGCTGGTTCCCGGAGCTTCCACATCGGAGCTGATCCGCACCATTGTGCGGCGCTACGGGGCGAAAAATGACGGACGATAGGTTTTGTGCCGCGGATTTTTTGGAGCCTACGAAGATGCCGCGGTATTCGTGAACCGGCAACAGCGAACACTTCCCCGCAGCAAGCTGCGGGGAGTCTTCAATTTCCTGGCAAGGACCCGACCGCGAGATATGAGCCGACCATGAAGTCAACGGCAGGAAACACTGCGCTCACAAGGGAATCCGAACCGGATATCGGGCAGCACGCATGCAGCGTAACCTTTGACGTGTTCCCGCATCTGGCCGGGTTTCCGGAACTGCAGCACGCCGTGTTTACCCGGAAAGGGGGCAACAGCACCGCTCCTTTCGACAGCCTCAACGTAAGCTTCGGCGTTGGAGACGAAAGCGACGCCGTGGCGCGAAACCGCGAGCTGCTGAAGGTTTGTTTCGGCAACGCGAAGCTGGTCTACTGCCGTCAGGTGCACGGTGACCGTGTCGTGCGCGTTCCCTCTGCAGCCGGACCCACAGGGGACGGTCGGCCCACGGTCGGGGATGCCTTGATCACCGACGCACCGGGAACGGTGTTGGTGATTCAGGTCGCGGACTGCCAGGCCGTTTTGCTGTATGATCCGGTCAACCGGGCGGTCGCCAACATCCACTCCGGTTGGCGGGGCAGCGCGGTCGATATCATCGGCCGCACCGTTGCGGCCATGAGCCGTCATTTCGGCACGAATCCGCAAGATCTGCACGCCGCGATCGGTCCTTCCCTGGGCCCCTGCTGTGCGGAGTTCGTGAATTACCGTACGGAAATCCCCCGGCAATACTGGTCCTACAGGGGCGCAGGGGACCGATTCGATTTCTGGTCTCTGAGCTGCGACCAGATGCGGGCGGCCGGGATCCCGACGCAGCGGATTCAAACCGACGGACGCTGCACGCGCTGCCGGACCGACCGGTTCTTTTCTTACCGGGCCGCAAAGACGACGGGCCGTTTTGCCGTCGCGATCGGTCTGCGCCGCAACGGATCCGGCCGTCGCCACCGACCCGTTGCCTCCGCGCATGCCGGTCGCCGAAGCCGGCAACCCGGGAGAGGATCATGATCCAACAAAATGCCGAGGTTCGATCGAATCAGCCGGTGAAAGGTCAGCATTACCGGATGGAACTGCGGGTGGGGGACACGTTCGAGGAGCCCCATCCAGGACAATTTGTGATGGTTCGGCTTCCGGGTCGTTTGACGCCGCTTCTGCGGCGGCCTTTTTCCGTTCACCGGTGGTTTGTCGCATCGGAGAGCGAAGCGGTTCTGTCCCTTCTGTATCGGGTGGTCGGCCCGACCACAACCGGCCTTGCCGAACTTCACGCCGGTGACAGGGTGGACCTTCTGGGTCCCCTGGGCCGGGGCTTCACCCTCCCAAACAGCGGCGAAAGCGTTGCCCTCGCCGGCGGCGGCATCGGCGTGGCGCCGCTGCTTTTCCTGGCCGATCGACTGCTGGAGACCGGAACGGCGATCGAGGACCTGACGGTGTACATCGGTGGAAAATCCGAGCAGGAGCTCCTGTGCACATCGGAGTTCTCCCGGCTCGGCGTCAAGGTGCAGACCACCACAGACGACGGCAGCGCCGGGGACCAGTGCCTCGTCACCGATCCGCTGGAGCAACGCATCCGAAAGGATCCCCCCGACCGGATCTATGCCTGCGGACCGCCGGGAATGCTCGACTGTGTGGTGGGCATCGTCCGAACCCACGGGATCTCCTGCCAGCTTTCCATCGAGACGATGATGGCCTGCGGCATCGGCGCCTGCCTGGGATGTGCCGTAGAAAATCGAAAGGATCCGGGACGATACCTTCATGCCTGTCTTCACGGGCCGGTGTTCGACGCGGATCGGATCCGCCTCGATTTTCGTTGACTTGCCCGGGATCCTATGGTAGGTGGCTGATGTTTCGAAGGAGGGGGAGAGTCCTCCCCACCGGTGTTTCCCCAAGGCGTTCTTTTTCATGAAACGAGAAACCCTGCGCAACCTGAGAGAGCTGGCATACTTCAGCAGCCTCGGGTTTCAGGTTGCGCTTTCTATCGTCCTCGGCCTTGCCGCCGGGCTGTATCTGGACAAGAAATTCGAGACCCATCCGATCTTCATGTTTGTCGGGCTGGGCATGGGAATCGCCGCCGGGTTCCGAAACATCGGGCTTGCCATTAAAAAAACCAGGAAATTTTGAGCAGACGATATCGTCTTGGAAATTCAACGGCGCATACTCACGTTCATCACCAAGACCAACTGGGTGTTGTTTTTTGCCGGCAGCGTTGCGGGGTTCGCCCTTGCAACTCCCGAATTCGCGCTGGGCATCGTCTTCGGGGGATTGCTGGTGACGGCCAACTTTCATCTGTTGCACCGTACACTGAAAAAGTCCCTGCGACCCCCGTATCCCGCCTCCGTCGGTTCCATTCTGGCCAAGTACTACATCCGCTTCATTCTCAGCGGCATCGTCATATTCCTTCTCATTTCGCAGAAAATCGTGAATCCGATCGGCCTGTTCCTCGGGCTTTCGGTGGTCGTTGCCAGCATTCTGCTGGCCACTGCCTGCGAGGTTCACAAACTCATTTTCCAGAAGGAGGCTGCATAAGGTGGAACATCCCTATCTATTTCTGGTCAAGCTGTTCGAAGCGATCGGACTCGGTTCCTTCGCACACCATTACCCGCACGTGATCTATTCATGGTTCGTGATGGCGCTGCTCATCATTGCCGGTTCCGCCGCCGCCAAAGGGGTCAGTATGATTCCCACCAAGGGGCAGAACTTTTTCGAGCTGCTCGTCTCCGGACTGGAAGAGTTTATGGTGACCATCACCGGAGATGAGGGGCGCTGGCTGTTCCCTATCATCGCGACGGTGTTTATCTACATTGCAGTCTGCAATCTCATCGGTCTGGTCCCGGGTTTCTTTCCGCCGACCGCCAATCTGAACACCACGCTGTCCTGCGCGTTGGTGGTGGTGGTTTTCACCCACGTCATTGGGGTGAAATACCATGGCGCAGGCTACATCAAGCATTTCATGGGACCGGTATGGTGGATGGTCCCCATCATTTTGCCCATCGAAGTCATCGGACACGTGGCCCGGATTCTGTCCCTGTCGTTCCGGCTTTTCGGAAATATGATGGGGCACGAACTGGTTCTGGGCATCCTGTTTTTTCTGGCCGGCGCGTTCTTGGCGCCGCTGCCGATCATGGCGCTGGGTATCTTCGTGGCCCTGGTGCAGGCGTTCGTTTTCTTTCTGCTTTCGGTGATGTATTTCACCGGCGCCATGGAGCACGCCCACTGATCCTGGAGTCTGTTCCGGCACTTCCCCGACTGTGCAGGGGTGTGCCGGATCGTTGTTCATTGCATGGGAAATTGGAAGAAGCCCACTCACAACACCCAAAAAGGAGGAAGGAAGAAGCATGGAAGCACAAGCCCTACAATTTTTTATCGCTGCGGTAACTGCCGCCGGATTCGGAATCGCCATTGCAGCCTTCGGTTGCGGCATCGGACAGGGCCTTGGCCTGCGTTCGGCCGTTGAGGGAATCGCGCGGAATCCCGAAGCCTCCGGTAAAGTGACGGTTACCCTGCTCATCGGTCTGGCGATGATCGAGTCCCTTTGTATTTACGCTCTGGTTATCGCGCTGATCCTGATTTATGCGCATCCACAGGCAGCCGCCATCGCAGGACTGTTCACCGGCGGTCACTAGTCAGGAAAGCTCCTTTCGGACAAAAAAGGGCCCGGCCGCGTTGCGGTCGGGCCCTTTTTTGTCGTCTGCCGAAGAAGTCAAGCGGGGAGAACCACCCGCAGGAAACGACCGGTGTGGGAGGTTTCGATCGTAGCCAGCTCTTCCGGGGGGCCGAAGCCGATGACGGTTCCTCCGTCTTCTCCGCCCTCCGGCCCGAGATCGATGACGTGATCCGCGGTCTTGATGACGTCCAAGTTGTGCTCGATGACGATGACCGTGTTGCCGTTTTCCACCAATCGGTCGAGGACTTGGAGCAGCTGTTCGATGTCGGCGGCGTGAAGGCCGGTGGTGGGCTCGTCCAGGATGTAGATCGTCTCCCCCGTTCCGCGTTTGCTGAGTTCCCTGGCCAGCTTCACGCGCTGGGCCTCTCCCCCGGACAGAGTGGTGGCCGACTGACCGAGACCGATGTAGCCCAGCCCGACATCCGCGAGGGTCTGAAGTTTGTCCCGGATGGATCGGATTCTGCTGAAAAAGGCCAGAGCCTGGTTGACCGTCATATCCAGCACTTCGGCGATGTTTTTACCCCGATAGCGAATTTCCAGGGTTTCCCGGTTGTAGCGACGGCCCTGGCATACATCGCAGGGAACGTAGACATCGGGAAGAAAGTGCATTTCGATCTTGACAATGCCGTCTCCAGCGCATGCTTCGCAGCGCCCCCCGCGGACGTTGAAGCTGAACCGGCCGGCCTTGTATCCACGCATACGGGCGTCGGGCGTCCGGGAAAACAGGTCGCGGATGAACGTGAACACGCCGGTGTAGGTCCCGGGGTTGGAACGCGGTGTCTTGCCGATGGGCGACTGATCGATGTGCACGACCTTGTCCACATGGTCCAAACCGGACAGGTCGCGAAATTCCCCGGCAGGGGTGCGGGAACGATAGATTTTTCGCGCCAGCGCCGGATACAGCGTCTCCAGGACAAGCGTGGATTTCCCGGATCCGGACACTCCGGTGACGCAGATCAGGCATCCCAGCGGGAACGCCACGTCGATGTTTTTCAGGTTGTTGGAAGATGCGCCCTGCAAGAGGAGTTTTTTCCCGTTGCCGACCCGCCGCCGTTCGGGGCACGGGATGCTCCGTGCACCGGAGAGGAATTGTCCGGTCACCGACGAAGCCTCTTGCAGGAGATCCAAGGGCTCTCCGGCAAACACGACCTCCCCGCCGTGAACACCGGCCGCAGGGCCCATGTCCACCACATAGTCGGCCGACCGGATCGTCTCCGCGTCGTGTTCCACCACAAGCACGGTATTGCCCAGGTCCCGCATTTGCATCAGAGCATCCAGCAGGCGACGGTTATCCCGCGGGTGAAGGCCGATGCTGGGCTCGTCGAGCACGTACAACACTCCTGTCAGCTTGGACCCGATCTGTGTCGCCAGACGAATCCGCTGGCTCTCGCCACCGGACAGGGTGGCAGCCGATCGATCCAGGGTCAGATACTCCAGCCCGACCTTCTCCAGAAAGCCCAGCCGGGCTCCGATTTCCTTCAGGATCCGGGAGGCCACCAGCCGCCTCCTGCCCTCCAGCTCCAAAGATTGCAGAAAAGCCGCAGCGCGCGTGATCGAGAGCGAACAGACCTCTCCGATATTCAGGTCTCCGATCCGGACATTTCGACTGGCCCGGTTCAAACGCATCCCCCGGCATTCCGGACATGGATGAAAGGTCATGTACCGGCGGATCTCCTCCCGCACCGGGGAAGAGTCGGTTTCCAGAAACCGGCGGCGAAGGTTCGGGATGATGCCTTCGAAGGGTTTCCGATAGAAGTGACGGCGATTTTCCCGTTCGAAATAAAAGGTCACCTCCTCGTCTCCGGATCCGTAAAGAAGCACCCGTTGGAAGCCCTCCGGCAGGGAGCCGAAGGGGGTGTAGATATCGGCTCCGTAGTGAGAGGTCAGAGCGTCCAGGAACTCGGAAAAATGCACCGTGTTCCGGTTGGCCCATGGCACCACAGCCCCTTCCCGCAAGGAGAGCTCCCGGTTGGGTACGATCCGTTCCTCGTCGAAGTCCATTCGAGAGCCGAGACCGTCGCAATCCGGACAGGCTCCGTGGGGGCTGTTGAAAGAAAAACTGGCAGGGGTGAACGCCGGATATCGGACCCCGCAACGGCTGCAGCCGGCTTTTTCGCTGAATTCGATGGTGTCGCCGCCCGGGATATCCACGATCACCATGCCTTCCGAGAGGGACAACGCCAGCTCAAGGGAATCGGCCAGACGGTTCCGGATTCCCTCCTTGATGACGAGCCGGTCCACTACCACTTCGATGGTGTGGGAACGGTTCGGCGCCAGACGATCCGTCGCGGCCAGATCCTTCATTTCCCCGTCGATGCGCACCCGTGCAAAACCGTCTTTTCGCAGGCTTGTCAGCAGTTGCCGTTGAGCGCCCTTGGCATTGTTGGCCACAGGCGCAAGAATCAGCAGTCGGGTCCGGTCCGGCAAATCCAGGATCCGCTCCACGATCTGATCCAGGGATTGGCCGACGATGGGCTCGCCGCATCGGTAGCAGTGCGGCGAGCCCACCCGGGCAAACAGCAACCGCAGGTAATCGTAGATTTCGGTGACGGTTCCCACGGTGGATCGCGGGTTGTGAGCGGCGGATCGCTGTTCGATGGCGATCGCCGGTGACAGGCCCTCGATCAGATCCACGTCCGGTTTCTCCAGCCGTTCCAGAAACTGCCGCGCGTAGGTGGAGAGGGATTCGACATAGCGGCGCTGGCCCTCTGCGTACAGCGTGTCGAAGGCAAGCGTGGATTTCCCCGACCCCGACAATCCGGTGATCACGATCAGTCGGTTTCTAGGCAGATCCAAGTTGATGTTTTTGAGGTTGTGCTGTCGGGCGCCACGAATGACGATATGCTCGGAAGCCATAGTCGTTGCTTATATCAACCGTTTTTGGATTTTGTAAATCAATTCCGGTAAATCCCGGCGTGCTTGATTTCGCGTCCGCCGGTATCGGCGTCCCATGTATTCAGAAGAGAATGTCAAATTTGAAAATCGAAGCTTTTTATAGAAAATCGAAGCTTCTCCAAGATTTTTCTTTTCCACCGTGTTCGAACACCCTTGTGGATCGTATTAAAATGCTTGAAAAAATAGCCAGAGACAAAAAGATCGTATTTAAAGGGTGTTGTTGACTCTGTTAGGATTATGTTCAACCATTACGATGAGATAAAAATTGTTAATAACTCTTCTGTCTCGGAACAATATATCGTTAAGATCCGGTTTGACAATCAGCCGTCGCACCATTAAAAGAGGGCATCCTGATTCACTGCCATGTGAGCGCCCTGGATAACTTCCACTATCTTTTAATTTCGGGTATTTCCACCGTACAATACCGCCCGGTACCAAAGGACGGGAGCGCCTTTCGTATTCCTAT
>JAJDOA010000206.1 GCA_022340405.1 Desulfobacteraceae bacterium
GCTGTACAACACTTTTTCCATGCGGCAGGTGTTCGAGTACAGCTTCGAGTCCTGGCAGCCGGATCTTCGCTGGTGGATCGCACCCCATTCGAAAACCGTCCAGGACCCCTACCGCCGCATCATCCGGTACGCATCCATAGAGGAGGCCGAAACTGACTTCACCCGGCACATCCGCTGCTCCCGGCGTGCGCTGACGGAGGCGCGGCTGCTGATTCTCACCTTCGGACTCACCGAAGTCTGGCAGGACACCGTGGACGGTTCCGTGATCTGCCTGCCCTCCGGACCCTATGTCAACGAGGGCGGCGACATGAAACGCTACCGCTTCCGGGTGAGCCGTTACGGGGAAAACTTGGAGAATCTGGAGAGGATCCACGAAATCATGGCGCGTCACAACCCGGAATGCCACTTGATGGTCACGGTTTCCCCTGTGCATCTGTGGGCGACGTTTCGAGGAGACTGCGACGTCATCAGCGCCTCCTGCAACTCCAAGTCCACGCTGCGGGCCGCGGCCGACGAATTCGCAGCCGGACATGATAACGTCACCTATTTTCCCGCCTACGAGATGGCCACCATCTTCCAGCCGATGCTCGACCGGAAACTGTTCGCCGAGGGACGGGAAAACTTCCACGTGAACAAGCCCACGGCGAAGTTCATCATGAACGAGTTTTTCCGCTTCTACTCCACGGAGTCCGATGCCCGGTCCTACCCCTCGCCGTATGCTGACGCATAGGGCAGAGCGCAGGGCGCACGGCGTTTACACCCGGGGATTCGAAAGCAAAACACAAATCCGAATTTTGAGATGCCTATAGGCCGCTCGTTTTGCGATTTCATCGCTGGATCCGACGCCATGCCTCCTGGGCCCTGTTCTCCCCCGGTGCCCCGCACGCTCTGCGCCATGCGCCTTGCGCCGCGCGCCCATAATTCCCTTGACAACCCCCCCTCCCTCCACCGATATTTCCAATTTATGCGATTTGCAGGGAGACAGCATATGGATTGGGAACCGGTCATCGGACTGGAAGTTCACGCCCAGCTCAAAACGGACACCAAGATCTTCTGCGGCTGCTCCACCCGGTTCGGCGCGCCGCCCAACACCCACGTGTGCCCGGTCTGCCTGGGTCTGCCCGGGGTGCTGCCCGTGCTGAACCGGAAGGTGGTGGAGTTCACCATCCGAATGGGGCTGGCCACCCACTGCCGCATCGAGAGGGAGAGCCGCTTCGCCCGGAAAAATTACTTCTATCCCGACCTTCCCAAGGGATACCAGATCTCCCAGTACGAACTGCCCATCGCCACCCAGGGGTTCGTGACGATTCAGACCGACAACGGACCCCAGCGCATCGGCATCACCCGCATCCACATGGAAGAAGACGCGGGCAAACTCTCCCACGCTCCGGACCGCGGCGTGAGTCTGGTGGATTTCAACCGTACGGGCGTCCCCCTGATGGAAATCGTCAGCGAACCGGACCTGCGCTCCCCCAAGGCTGCCGGCGCCTACCTGCGCCAGCTGCGCGCCATCGTCCGCTATCTGGGCATCTGCGACGGCAACCTGGAGGAGGGGAGTTTCCGCTGCGACGCCAATGTTTCGATTCGACCCCGCGGTTCGACGGAATTGGGCACCCGAACGGAGCTGAAAAACCTCAACTCCTTCAAATTTGTCGAAAAAGCACTACAATATGAGATCCTGCGCCAACAGGAAGTCCTCGCCGACGGCGGTGAAGTGGTGCAGGAGACCCGGCTTTTCGATGCCGGAACCCAGCGTACCCACTCCATGAGGGGAAAGGAAGAGGCGCACGACTATCGGTATTTCCCCGATCCGGACCTGCTGCCGCTGGTGATCGAAAAGGAATGGGTCGAAGCGGTGAGCGCCAGCCTACCGGAGCTTCCCGAACAGCGGAGGCAGCGATTCGAGAAGGATCTCGGCCTCCCGCCCTACGATGCAGAGCTGCTGACCTCGACCAAGGAAGTGGCCGACTACTTCGAGGAGTGCCTCGGCCACGGCGCACAGCCCAAGGCTGCCAGCAACTGGATCATGGGGCCGTTGATGGGCCTGCTCAACGCCCGTGGAGCAACGGCCGACGCGTCTCCAGTGCCGGCAAAGGCTCTGGCCGAGCTGCTTCGACTCATCGACGATGGGAGGATCAGCGGCAAAATCGGCAAAACCGTCTTCGAAGAGATGGCTGCCTCGGGCAAGCCGCCCGAGGCCATCGTCGAAGAAAAGGGGCTGGTTCAGGTTAGCGACACGGCCTCCATCGAAGCCGTAGTGGACAAGATCCTGCAGCGGCATCCACAGGAGGTGGAGGCCTACCGGGGCGGCAAGACCAAGCTTTTCGGTTTTTTCATGGGTCAGGTGATGAAGGAAACCCGGGGGAAAGCCAATCCGAAGACCGTCAGCGAGGTCCTGAACAAACGACTGTAAGGTTCCGTGGCCCCCGGTTTTCCATTCAGAGGCGTTGGCGACGGCCGAGAGGGCAGCGAAAACGGAAGATGTAAGGAGGGAACGGTCTTGAAAAAACAAATCCTGCGGATAGTCTGTTGGTCCATCGGGGTCATGGTGATGCTGGCGGGGAGCGCTGCGGTCTCCGTCCATGCGGCAGCCGAGCGCGTGGCCATTGTGCCGTTCACCGTCAACTCGGAAAAGGACTTGAGTTTTCTCTCCAGCGGCATCTCCGACATGCTCAGCTCCCGCCTGGCCGTGGAGGACCGTGTGGTTATCATCGCCCGGGAGAAGACCCAGGAGGCCGCAGCCTCCGTTTCGGGAGCTCTTGACGAAGCCAAGGCCCGTGATCTCGGATCCCGTCTCGGCGCCGACTGGGTGCTTTTCGGAAGTATTACGGTTTTGGGAAACAGCGCCAGCATCGACACCAAAATGGTGGACGTCACCGGTGAGCGAGAAACGTTGTCCTTTTTCGACCAGGCGGAGACCCTGGGGGATATCATTCCCAAGATCAGTGTCGTAGCGGCCGACATCAACCGCAGGGTCTTCGACCGCACCATGGCCTCCGCGTCAGCAAGTACGGCCCGGCAGCAACCGCAGGGAGAGCCGGGCATCTACGCACATCCGGACAAGTTGCTCCAGGACAACCGCGGCTTTTATCTTTTCGATCAGACCGGAGAGGGACTGCAAGGGGGCGCTGCAGCCCAGTTCTGGAAAAGCCGAAATTTTCCGCATCTGATTAACGGGGTTGCCGTCGGAGACGTGGACAATGATGGAAAAAACGAAACCGTCATGGCGACCGAAAACGACGTGCTGATCTACAAGTACCAGGATCAGCGCTTTTACGAGGCCGCCAAGATCGAGGGGCCCTCGACCCGGGTGATCGTCGGTGTGGATATCGCCGACATCAACGGAAACGGGATTGCCGAAATCTTCGTCACCCGGCTCAATGCAACGCGTAGCGGGGTCTATTCCCTGGTGCTGGAATTCCAGGGCGACCACTACCGGACGGTGGAGGAAGACAGCTCCTACTTTTTTCGAGTGGTGGAATCTGCCAACCGGGGCCCGATTCTGCTGGGCCAGAAGCACCGGTACAGCCATCCCTTCCAAAAGGGATTTCACGAAATGGCATGGGAAAACGGGTCCTACCGGCCCGCACGCTTCATTCCCACCTCCGAAGAGGTCAACCTGCTAGGGGTGGCCATCGGCGATGCCATGAACAACAAGATGGAAAGTGTCGTGGCCTATGATCGGAGCGACAAGCTCCGGATTTTCGACGAGGCCGGGCGGGAGGCGTGGCGCAGCAGCGAACCTTACGGCGGCAGCTCCCTCTATTACAACCTCCGGCAGGACGACAGGGGACAGCCGGAAAATCGGCTTTATCTGCCCATGCGCATCTTGATTCGTTACCCCCAAACCGAAACCGGCAAAACATCCGTGGTGGTGGTACAAAACCAGGAAGTCGCTCGCCGGAAGCTCGAAACCTTCCGCATTTTTACCGACGCCCGTGTCGAGTCCATTTCCTGGGACGGGCTGGGCCTGAGCCGCAACTGGGTGACACGGAAGATCTCGGGGGCCGTTCGGGACTTTGCCATCGCCGACTTCGACAACGACGGCACCGACGAGCTTGTGGCCGCCGTAATCATCAAAGAAGGCCAGATTGCCTTTACGGAGAAAAAAAGCGCCCTCATCGCCTACGACCTGCTGCCCCCGCAGCCGCGCGCGGAGCAGCGATAGAGCATCGGGAAGATCCCATCGAATCGGGTATCCTCCCTTACGCAAAATAAAAAAAACGTGAAATCAGCGCGATCCGCGGCAAAAATTTCACCAAATCACTTCTTCCGGATCAGATAACATCCGTCCCGGATGTTCAGAAACACCTTTTCCACCCGGGGATCTCTACGGACCATCTCGTTGAAATCGGCGATAGCGCGGGCGTTTTCGTTGGTGATCTTTGCTTTGAAGATCTTTCCCCTCCACAGCACGTTGTCCACGAAAATAATGCCTCCGGCACGCAGCAGACGCAGGGCTTCGGCGTAATATTCGCTGTAGGAGGGTTTGTCGGCGTCGATGAAGACGAAGTCGAATGCAGCGTCGGCAAGACGGTGGAGGGTCTCCAGGGCCGGTCCGAGTGCAAGTTGGATCTTGCCGCCGGCGGGGCTGCGTTGAAAGTAGCTGCTGGCGATGTCCGCATATTCCGGGTTGGCCTCGCAGGTGATCAGGCGTCCGCCGGCAGGAAGGGCTTCGGCGATCATCAGGGCCGAATATCCGGTAAAGGTGCCGATTTCGACGACGTTTGCAGCTCCGGAGATTTTCACCAGCATCTGCAGCAGTTTGCCCTCGACCTTGCCGACGCTCCAGTGGCCGTTTCCGGTAAGCCGCCGGGTTTCACCGGTCAGTTCATTCAGCAGTTCCGGAATGTCGTCGGTGCAGGCCTCGGCATAATCTTCGATGCAGTCGGTCGGCGATGCCTGTTTCGGTTCGGCGTTGGTCTTCAACAGCGTGACCCCTCGATGGACCCACCGGTGCGGGATGTGCAGCCCTCGTTCATTTCGTACAGACGGGATGGATCATCGCCCGTCTTGGTTCGGGACCGCCTACTCGGGGCGGAAACAAACCCCGCCCTCCGTCGATGGCTGCGTTACCCGGGTACGGCGGGCCAGTTACCACCGACAGCTTTTGTGTTTCGGTTTTCGAATTTCGTGCTTCGAATTTTCCCCGTTCCAGTCCCACAATCGGCAGAAGCCACCAAAGCTCTTATCGGCAAAAACTTACGGGGCTCAACCCTATAGGGGTGCCAGGGTCGGCAGGTTTTGCCCGTTGATGGCGTTGAAGGACTTGACGGCATCGTTGAACGACCGTCTTCGCTGGGCGTGATCCTTCATCTTGGCATCCCACTCGGCCATCTGCTCGGCCACCGAAGACCCGCTGGATTGCGACGACCCGGCATCGGCGCTGATCTTTGCCTTTTCTTCCTTGAGGGCCTCGTACTCCTCGACGAGTCGTTTGCGCCGGTCCTCGATTTCGGTTTTGAGCCATTCCATGTCCTCCGATGGAGCGGCGGAGGCTGCCGTTTCACCACCCTCCTCGACCCTTTCCTCCATTTTCTGCAGCGCTTCCCTGTACACCCGTCGATCCTGCTCCAACTGCTCCATGTCTTTCAGGTACTGATTCTGCCGCTGGTTGAGTTGCCTGGACCGCCGGACGAACTCCTCGGCGCGGCTGCCCCGCAAGGTCCGACTGCCGCCCCCGATTTTCCGGATTTCCGCGGTCTCCTGCTGAATCGCTTCGAATTCTTTTGCCAGTTCCGCGGCGCGCCTGTCGAGATTCTCCTTGACCTGGTCCATATTTTGCGCGGCCTTTTCGACTTGGGTTTCGCTGAGTTGGGAACTCTGCGCCAGCAACAAACCCGCCGGTTCCGGTGCACCGGCAAATGAACCGCCTGCCAACACCAAAAAGAGGAAGGAACCGATGAAAAACAGGAGCCATCTTTGGAAAATGCGTTTGCGTGTCATGAGATACCTCTTGTTGTTTTCGATGCTCTTCGATCGCTGCTTCCTTGATAAACGCCTGGATGCCCCTCTAGTAGCAAAAATATGATCCGATTCAAACAGATACTTCATAGATTCCGTAGGGACGAAGTTGATCCTCATCCGCTGGGCGATCGCCGGAGACAATCCGGGAGGGGACAAACCCCTCCCCTACGGTTCAAAATCGAGAGTACCTTACCGGGATGGGGAGTCCCGCCGGATGCGCTCAACCAGCTCCTCTCCCATGGACCGGGTGGCGGGATAGCGCATCATCTGTTCCGCGACCCCCATCGCGTCGTCAAACCGCTGCCGCTGCAGGTAGAACACGGCCAGGGCGTAGAGATATTCCGGATGGCCCGGTGCCAGCGTCAGGGCCCGCCGAAGCGAACGTTCGGCCGCATCGTCCTTGTCGAGGCGCTGCAGCACCAGCCCCAGATTGTAGTGGATCCGGTGCCGCTGGGGCAAGCCTGCCGCGGCATCGGCCATGAAGTGAGCGGCGGCGTCGAAGTCTTTTTTCTCCGCCAGGAGCAACCCCAGCGAGTATCGGACGTCGTGCAGGTCCGGATGGTTGTCCAGTACCTCCCGCAGCAGTTTTTCCGCACGGTCGTTTTCGCCCAGCCGGTTGTACAGCATGGCCAGATTCACCTTGGCAGGGAAGAACTGCCCGTCGATGGCGATGGCCTTTCGATATTGGTCGAGGGCGCATTCCGCATCCCCGAGATCGGCGCACAGGTTGCCGAGGTTGTGGCGGGAGGCGGCGAAATCGGCCGTGCGCAGCATGGCCGCCCGATACTCGGCCAGCGCCGATTCGAAGGGTTTCCTCGCTGCACTTCTCCACAGGTTCTCGGCATCCGGGGCCAGACGCCGGGCAGCCTCGGTACGGACCGCCTTGACCGGGTCGTAGAGCATCGGTGTCAGGGTGCGCACCCGTTCGCCGGCATGGGAGAAACGAATGTACTGCACGGCGGCGTACCGCACCAGTGACTCCTCGTCTGCCAGGGCCCGCTCGAAGGCGGCGCGGGTCTCCTCCGGTTCCGTGAAAGCAGCCAGGAGCGACAAGGCCGTTGCGCGGACGATGGTGGGATACAGCCGGTCCTCGCTTAGGCGGATCAGGCCTGCGGCGGCCTCGGGATCACCGCTGCGGCCACGGGCCAGTACAGTGCCGTAGTGGGGCCGCCGTTTCTGTCCATACCACTTGGCCATGGCGTCGACGGACCACTGGGTGGTCTTGTCCACGTGGCAGCGATCGCAGGCATTCGGGGTGCCCAGCTCGAGGGTCAGATCAGGGCGGGGAATGCGAAAGCTGTGGTCCGGACGGTAGTCGATGCCCATATAGGTCCGCCCGGGCATGTGGCACTGCTCGCACTGCGCGCCGGTGCCCACGTCAAAGAGCACTTTTCCGGTGGTGGACCGGATCGGCTCTCCCTTTTCCCCCGGCTTCTTGTGAAAGTGGTGGTCTTTGGTGTCGTAAACGGCGGCCTTGTGGCACTGCAGGCACAGATCGTTACCCTCCTGCACCCGCCGGATGCCGTGCACGTCGTGACAGTCGCTGCAGCGCACGTCCCGGGCGTACATCTTGCTCTGCAGAAACGAGCCGTAAACATAGACCTCCTCCAGGATCTGCCCGTCGGCGAAGTACATCCCCTCGGAAAGTAGCTGGGGAATGCCGTAATCGAGAAAGTCCGCGTGGGCGTGGATGTTGTCGTCCAGAGACATGCGCCGGGCGTGGCAGGGGGCACACAGCTGGATCTGTTCTCCGGCGCTCTGATCGGCCGTGCGAACGGACAGGGCGAAGTTCTCCGTTTGGGGCCTTCCCATCTCGGGCATCTTCGCCCAGGCAACATGCGCGGAACCCGGCCCGTGGCAGGCCTCGCAGCCCACGCTGATCTCGGACCATGTGGTGTGGTAGGTGTCGCTGTCCGGGTCGTAGTTCTTCTTCAAGTCGGTGGAGTGGCACTCGGCGCACATGCCGTTCCAGTTCTGCCCGTGGTTGGTCCAGTACAGCCAATCGTCCGGAGGAATCTCCCGGTCCGGGTAGAGATGGTACCAACGCTTTTCGCGAACGTCCCACGCGATGGGCAGACACTGCATCCTTCCCCCGCCGAAGGGGATCAGGTACTGCTGCAGGGGAAACCAGCCGAAGGTGTGGGTGATTTCGAAATCGCCCATGTTTCCCCCGGGTCCTGCCGTGTGCACCCAGAACTTGCCGTCTTTGCGATAAAAGCGGGAGGTCGTTCCAAAGTGTTCGAAGGTCGCATCGGAAAAATCGCCGAGCACGCTCTCTTCGGTGGCCGGCGCCATGGCCCAGCGGTGATGGGATTTCTCCCACAGGTCGTACTCTTTCCGGTGGCAGTCCCGACACTCGCGGCTGCCCACAAAAGCCGCTGAAGGCCCTTCCGCTGCCTGGCCGCTCCTCTCCAGCCGGTTGGCCTCCCGCAACCGATACAGGGGCAACGCGAGAACGATCACCAGTGTTGCCACGATGCCGGCGATCTTCCAGATTGGTGTCGTGTCGGTTGGCGTCGAATTCATTGTCGTTTGCTACCACCGGTGTCTTATTCGGGATAGACAACTTGATCGGGCCGGAAAACGCCTCTTTGCATAACCCGGCCGGCATCCACCCGGACGATGCCGTTTTCGATCGTCACGGGATGAATGTCCAGCGCCCGCTGCGCCGGAGACCGCAGCACCTCCCCCCGGATATCGAAAACCGAGGAGTGGCACGGACATTCAAAACGGTGGGTCTCCGCATTCCAGGGAACCGTGCAGCCCAGGTGGGTGCACCGCCGCGACAGCGCCAGAAAGCCTCCATCCTCCAGTCGTGCAAGGTAGAACCGGCCACGGGGAAAGGCCGATACGGTGTTCGGTGTGAAAGCTTCGACGGCACCGGCTTCGATCCACACCTCGGAATCGCCCCCCGCAGACGGCCGTTTTCGGTCCAGCAAATAGGACGCAACAAGCCAAAGCCCTTCCGCGGTCGCGACCACCCCCAACCCCCCCCACAGCCAGTTCAGGAATCGGCGGCGGGGCGGGATCTCTTTGTCTGGTCGATGATTGGGTGTGGCGGTTTGCGTCATGATATCGTATTCCGACAACGGCACAACAACCCGCTAAGGAAGCCGGTCATGCGATTGCATCCTACCCTGTCCTTTTCTCTTCCCTTCCGTAGGGGAGGGGTTTATCCCCTCCCGCATCGTCCTCTCGAATCGCCCGGCGGGCGGGGCTAAACCCCGCCCCTACACTGGATGGAAAAAACGGAATCCATGGATTGTATCGCTTCAAAAGCCGAACTTCATCCCTGCTCCTCT
>JAJDOA010000208.1 GCA_022340405.1 Desulfobacteraceae bacterium
TTGTTGACCTCGACAAACCGATGATGCCCTTGAAGGGTACATACTGTACCACCTGCGGGCTTATCCAGAGCCCTCACCGCAAGAGCTGCTATCTGTGCGAAACGCCGCTCGAAAAGAAGGGGCATTGAGCCGGCGTCAAAAGGCCTTCCTCCGGTCCCTCCATTGCAGTATCGTGGCGTCCATCGGAGTACATCCTTTGGAAATTTTGGACCAAAGCACCCTCGCGCGTTCTTCGCTGTCCGCCGGTGGACTTTCCAGATCACACTTCGAACAGCGATATGAATACCCAAAGGATCCTCTCCCTCTAAGGCTCGGCGTGTGGTTGCAGCAAACCGTTCCCATGTTCCCCCCTTTCCGCCGCCGGAGCATGGCGGCTTTTGCAAAAGCTCGTTGTACAGGCCCAATTTGGAAATGATTTTTTTCCTGTCAACCCCTTCGATGCCATCCGTGATGTCCCCAGGTCCGGCAGTAGCTGCTGTGGGCACCCAATTGACAAGCGACTTGTTTTCGATGAAAATATTTTGCAGGCGGCTGCAGAAATGAAGCATTGCCTGCATGCACCCGTTGCGCCTGTTGCCGGAATTCGTGAGACCGAGAACGGAAGGGAACAGCCGAGTGAAACCCATTGATGAAAAGCAAGCCGCCGACACCGGAATGGCGGCCGTCCTCGTATTCCTTTTGATAGGCTATTTCGGGCACCATTCGACAGCCATCGTTGTCGCCATCGTCCTGCTGCTGATCAACATGGTGATCCCTTCCGTGTACAAACCGCTTGCCGTGATCTGGCTCGGGTTTTCCAGCTTGCTGGGCACCTTCGCGTCCAGGATCCTGCTGACGCTTTTGTTCTATTTTCTGGTGACACCCATTGGGTGGGTTCGACGACTGCTGGGCGCGGATCCCATGCGAACGAAGCAGTGGAAACAGGGAGAAGCCTCCGTCTTCAAAACCATGGGCCATACCTATGGGTCGAAAGACCTGGAAAAACCGTATTAGGAGTCTGCGATGGAAATGATTCGAGACCTATGGGGTTTTCTCAAAGAGCGGAAAAAGTTCTGGCTGTTGCCCATCATTCTGTTTCTGCTTCTCTTCGGCGGTTTGATCATTTTCACCAGCGGTAGCGCCATCGCGCCGTTTATCTACACGATCTTTTAGGAGACCATGGTTGTCTGAAATCATGTTGGGAATATCCGCATTTTACCACGACAGCGCTGCAGCGCTGCTCGTCGACGGCGAAATATTGGCGGCGGCTCACGAGGAGCGGTTCACCCGAAAAAAGCACGATGCGTCCTTTCCCGTTCATGCGGTTCAATACGTCTTGAACGAGGCGGGAATCGGCCTCGACCATCTGAGTGCCGTTGCCTTTTATGACAAGCCCTATGTCAAGTTCGAACGCCTGCTGGAGACGTACCACGCCTACGCCCCATCGGGCCTTCGGAGCTTTTGGGCGGCGATGCCGGTGTGGATCAAAGAGAAGCTGTTCATGAAAAAGCTGATCCGGGATCAGCTCGGGAGCGTTTCCAGGGGAAGCGCAAAGGCGCTTCTTTTCCCGGAGCACCACCTGTCCCATGCGGCCAGCGCATTTTTTCCTTCGCCCCATGAGGAGGCAGCCATCGTCACCATCGACGGTGTCGGCGAGTGGGCCACCACCACCATCGGGTACGGCAAAGACAACGACATCACCATATTGCGCCAGCTGGATTTTCCCCACTCCATCGGGCTTCTGTATTCGGCGTTCACGTACTTTTGCGGATTCAAGGTGAACGGGGGCGAGTACAAGCTCATGGGTCTTGCACCCTACGGACGTGCGGCATCTGAATTCGTGAAATCGACCAGACAGAAGATTTTGGATCATCTTGTCGATCTTCGCCCGGACGGCTCCATTCTTCTGAACATGGACTACTTCGACTTCGCCACCGGCCTGACCATGTGCAACGAGAAAAAATGGACCGACCTGTTCGGGGTGGAGATCCGGAAACCGGAAAGCGAAATCGCCCAGCCGTACATGGACTTGGCACTGGCGGTTCAACAAGTGACGGAAGAGGCGATTTTCCGGATTGCGGCCACCGCTTACGATCTGACCGGGTGTGAAAATCTCACCATGGCCGGCGGCGTGGCCCTGAACTGCGTTGCCAACGGCAAGCTGCTCAAGCAGGGGCCTTTCCGGCACCTGTGGATCCAGCCGGCGGCGGGAGACGCCGGTGGCGCCCTCGGCGCGGCATACGCCGCCTGGCACATATGGAAAAACCACCCGAGACGGATCCCGGGCTTGCCCGATGCCATGAAAGGGGCCTACTTGGGGCCGGAATACAGCGCCAAGGACATCGAGCGGCTCGCTAGGAGATACGCGGCGCCGTACGTTCGATACCCCGACGAGGATGCGTTGTGCAGCGTTGCGTCAGAGATGCTCGCAGCGGGAAAAATCGTGGGCTGGTTCCAGGGAAAAATGGAGTATGGCCCCCGAGCGCTCGGCAACCGCAGCATACTCGGGGATCCGCGAAATCCGGATATGCAGAAAACCTTGAATGTCAAGGTCAAGTTTCGTGAGGGATTCCGGCCTTTTGCCCCCTCGGTCATGGAGGAGGAGCTGGAGAAGTATTTCGATTTCTCATGCCCCTCGCCCTACATGCTGATGGTCGCCCCCGTACAGCAGGGCGTGCGCAAACCCCTTCCCGAAGAATACGACCGGCTGGGTATGTTTGAACGGCTTTATCACATCCGATCCGAAATTCCCGCGGTCACCCATGTCGATTTTTCCGCCCGCCTTCACAGCGTCAACCGGGAAACGAATCCACGGTACTGGAAGCTTTTGGCAGCGTTCAGGGAACGGACCGGATTCGGCCTCCTGGTCAACACGAGCTTCAATGTTCGTGGTGAGCCCATCGTCTGCTCGCCCGATGACGCATACCGCTGCTTCATGAAAACGAATATCGACGCTCTGGTGATGGAGGATTATCTGTTTTTGAAGTCCGATCAACCCGGCTTCGAAACGCAAGAGGGCTGAAAATCGGCCGCTACGCCGAATTCGATCATCTCTTTTCCGCGGGGCCGGGGGACATTTTCCGGATCAGCTGCACAACCGCTTCCGCAAGTGCCGAATACCCTTCTTTGTTGAAATGCTTCCAGTCCACCGGGCCGTGGACCAACAAACCGGATGATCGTTTTCGAATGAATGGCCTGGCATCCATGAAATCGGCTTCGCATCGTGCTGCCACGGCTCCGATCCGCTCGGCGATATCGTCGCTTCTTCTTTGCACCGTTTCTGCTGCATAAATGACTTTTCGTTTTTCATACACTTGGATGGAGACATATGGCGAGTCCAGCGTATAGGATGCGAGGGGAGAAGGAATGTAGACGATTCCAATTTTTGCAGATGAAAAAACGCTTTTCAAATACCGCAGAGACTGTTCAACGATATATACCGAAAGATCGATCTCCTCCTCGGTCAGTTCCAGGGCCGGCGACTGCAGCATATCGGGTATTCGCACGGATTGTCCGTCAATCAGAACTTTGTTCATATTTCCGAGCGGCCACGGCGATGTGGATGCGAGGTTTGGACCGGTCCCGGTGGCTTCGTGATAGAAGGCGTCGAGCAAACGTCCCAGGAAAGGTGTAAAAATCAACTGGTCCCGAATACCGGGAAATTTCGCCCTTCGAAACAGCGGATCCCCCCAATGCACCGCCCGCTGGATAAACGTCGCAAAAAAGGTGGGGTCGTATATCTTCTCCGGGTCAAACCCATTGGGAAAACGGAGACGCAGGTACTCGAGATTGTCGTTCAGGTCGTTTCCTTCGTAGAAGTAGGCGATGATATATTCCGGCGGATCCATTTCAAAGCGATAGGAAGCATTGATGAATCGGTATTGCGCCAAGGGCTCCCCAACCAGTCCCCGCAGGCTTCCCGCCCCGGCGGCCCCGAACGTTATGACATCTGTGGCTGTCTCTTTATGGATCAGGTGGGCGCTGTGAAATGCAGGCCTTCCGTTTTTGTTGACGCTCAGGAACCAGTCTCCCTGTCCGGCGGCATAGGAGTCTCCGAGCAAAGCGATGTAATGTTCCGGGACAACACTTTTCTTCGAGTATTGGGCGAGGACGCGTATTCCTTCATCCAGATACCAGCGGGTTTTCAGCGGGAGGTAGACGAGAAAAAACGGGAATAGAGCCTCGGAAATGATGAAAACGAAAGCAATGGAGAAGAATACAAGAAGAAAAGATGCAGCCGTGTGCTTTTTCGATTTCATTCTGAAAGCCTTGCGATGCAACCCCTTTTCTACGATGCCGGATCGTTCACCAGCGATCGGGTACATTTCCGATGGAAGCAAAAGGTCTGCAGAAACTCTCTTTCGATGGGTGAGAGGAAATGGGTTTGCAGATGAAAGCGGCGGCACCGGGACTCTTCAAGGCCGCTGCTGTCGGTATGCACCGGAGGCATCACCGGTGTAACCTCCAATTCTTCACGGTCGATAGGGCCCGTAATCGATATACCCCTTCGGTCCCGGTGTATACCACAAGGACATGTCCTTGGAGGGGGCTAGGGGCCAATCGTTCAGAAAGCGTTCGGGAAGGTCGGGGTTGGTGATATAGGGTCTGCCGAAAGCGGCCAGATCGGCATGGCCTGCGGCGATGCGTTCTTCGGCGGTCACTTGGGTATAGCCGCAGTTGCCCATGATGACGCCCTCATATTCGGCGCGAAATTCGGACAGGGTCATCGGCTCCCCCTGCTCGTGGAAGCCGAAGGCGAGCCCGTCCATGATGTGGACATAGGCGAGGCGGAGCCGATTGAGCTCCCTGACGGTGTACCGATAGGTTTCCCGAAAATCCGGGCTTCCCATGTCATTGACCACTCCATTGGGGGAAAGTCGCGCCCCCACGCGGTGGGCCGGCCAGACCTCCAGAACCGCTGCCATCACCTCCTT
>JAJDOA010000228.1 GCA_022340405.1 Desulfobacteraceae bacterium
ATTTCAGCCTGGCCCTATAGGTGAGGGTTGACCCCTGTAGCATCCCTGTTGAATGTCAAGGCTTCCCTGGATGTGCAACTGGAGTATGGAATGAAGATCTTATTGGTGGACAATGATCGGATATTTCTCAGCATAATGGAAAAATTTCTGCACAGCGAGGGATACGATATCCTTTCGGCACCGGATGGATTGTCCGCACTGGATATGGCGAGGGCGCATTTTCCGGATTTCATCTTTGTCGATCATGTGATGCCGAATATCGACGGCGCAACGTTGTGCCGCATTTTGCGATCCGATTCCCGACTGGATTCCTCCTTCATTGTGATCGTGTCAGCAATAGCCGTCGAGGAGTGGCATCTTTATAAAAATCTTGATGCGGACGCATACATGGCCAAAGTCCCGATCGAACGGATGAAAGATCTCGTCCGGGAAGTCATTCAGGATCCGGCGTCCGCCAGAAAATATTGTTCAGCGGGAAATGTCATCGGCATGGATCAAATTCGCCCGCGAACCATCACCAAAGAGTTGCTGTCTTCGAAAAACCATCTGAACCGTCTATTGAACAACATCTTCGAAGGGGTCATCGAACTGAATTCCGACTGCCGAATCGTTTACGCAAATCCCTGTGCGATTGAGCTCTTTGGTCGATCCGGAACGGATATCATGGGGCTTCACATCCACGATCTCTTTCATGGCGCGAGGGAAAAGATCGACGGCTTGCTGGAGGACAGGGACGGCGATACGACATCGAAATTCAAGGGAGTACCGGTTTCCTATCGGGACAAGCACTTGCTGTTGAGTCATATTTCGCTGCTCAATGACGAAATGCACCATTTTATTATCGTAAATGATGTTACCGATATTCGGAACAATGAGGACCGACTGCTTGCCACGAACAATTTTTTGCGAAGTATCCTCGACAGCTCCCATTCCGTCTCCATCATTTCCACCGACCTGGAGCAAAATATCACTTTTTGGAACAAGGGGTCGGAAAGACTGTTCGGATACAAAGCGGAGGAGGTCGTCGGCAAAGAGAAAATCTCGGTCCTGTACCCTTCTTCCCAGGAGATGGCAAGGGCCGGTGAGATCCGAGAGGCGATGAAGGAGAAAAGCATTCCCGTTTCCTTCGAACTAAAGGAGGTTACCAAAAGCGGTACGGAGATTTGGGTAAAAGTGCATGCATCGCCAAGGATAAATGAAAGAGGTGAGATATGCGGAGTGCTTGGAATCGGTGAAGATATCACGGAAAGCAAACGGCTGTCCGATGAATTGATGCGAAGTGAAGAAAGATACCGCTCCGTATTGGAAGCGAACCCGGACCCGGTCATCCTCTATGACATGGAGGGCAAAGTCCTTTATTTCAATCCCTCGTTTACCGAGGTGTTTGGATGGACACTGGAGGAAAAGATCGGCAAGAAAATGGACCACTTCGTACCCGAGAGAAATTGGCCCGAAACCAAGGAGATGATCGAAAAAGTAAAGCGCGGAAAAGCATTTTCCGGGATCGAAACGCAAAGATACTCCAAAAATGGGGATATTATCGACGTCAGTATCAGCGCATCGACGTATACCGACGACTCCCGGAAACCCATGGGAAGTGTGATCAACTTACGGGACATCACCCACCAGAAAAAACTGGAGCAGCAGTTTTTCCTGGCCCAGAAGATGGAATCCATCGGAACGCTTGCCGGGGGTATCGCCCACGATTTCAACAACCTTCTCATGGGTATATTGGGTCGGGTTTCCCTCATGTCCAGCGACTTCGCCCCCTCCCATGCGTATGCCGAGCATTTCAGCGCCATCGAAAACTACATCCGAAGTGCCACGTCCCTGACCCAACAGATGTTGGGGGTTTCACGCGGAAGAAAATTTGAAGCTCACGCCATCGATGTCAACGATTTATTGCTTACCAGCGCAACCATGTTCGGCCGCACCAAAAAGGAAATCCGCATCCTTACGGATTTCCATGATCCCTCACCGATCGTTACCGGCGATCGGAGCCAGATCGAGCAAGTGCTACTGAATTTCTACGTGAATGCCTGGCAAGCCATGCCCGGGGGCGGTGAGCTCTTCCTCGAGACGCGCATCGTTCAGTTGGCGGATGCCGATACCAAAGCCTATGGGGCAGACCCGGGCAGCTACGCCAGGATTTCGGTCGCCGACACCGGGGGCGGCATCGATGCGGACAGCCTGCCACGGATATTCGACCCCTTCTTTACAACCAAGGAAAGGGGGCGGGGAACGGGTCTGGGATTGGCATCCGCCTATGGCATCATCAAGAACCACAGCGGCATCATTACGGTTTCCAGCGAGGTCGGGAAAGGAAGCACCTTCCATGTTTTTCTTCCCCTTACGGATGAAAAGCCGGAACACCACGAGGTTACCACGGAAAAAGAGGCGGCAAAGGGCTTCGGTACGGTTTTGCTGGTTGATGATGAGGAGATGATCATTGAAGTGGGGCAAGCGATGCTGGAAAAACTCGGCTATCATGTACTCACTGCCGACGGCGGTGAACAGGCTGTTCAGATGGTGAAGGATCGGCATCATGAAATTGACCTGGTCATTCTTGACCTGGTGATGCCTGGTATGAAAGGCGAGGAGGTCTTCGATCGCATAAGGGCTTTTCAGCCGTCCATGCCCGTGCTGCTGTCCAGCGGCTATGCCCTCGACGGTAAGACTGCAGATTGGATCAACAGAGCTTGTGGCGGTTTCATACAGAAACCATTTGCGATTTCGGATTTGTCCCAAGCGCTCCGAAATATGCTGGACGCATCCAAACCCGATCCTGCCGGCTGATGCCATGCGGTCACCGCAGTGGGGGAGAGGGTCCCAAAGTGCTCGGGAACGCCATCGTCAGCGCGTGGGGGTGGTTTTGCCCATCTCCTCGGCCAGTCGGTATTCCTCGGAAGCGGCCGCACTGTAGGCTCCCCCCATTTCCATGACACGGTAGAAATGTTTGGCAGCCCGGTCGTACTGCCGGGCCTCTTTGTAGGCGAGCCCCAGGTAGTAATGGGGTGCCGGATCCTCGTTGTCCAAAATCACCGCCTGGGAAAAGGTTTTCTCCACCCGAGCCAGCCAGTCCGGATCGAAATGCTCGCCCCCGATGAGAAGAAATCGCATCCAACCGACGTAGACGGCCATCTCCTGAGCTTTGCCCCGTGCCAGCCGATCGGCCTGATCCAGTGCACGAACGCCCGGTGGGTATTCGCTTCGCAATCCGTGAACCAGGGAGATTCCAATAAAGGCGGGCGCATATTTGGGATCCAGGTCCAAGGCCCTTTCGAACTCTCGATAGGCGGCTTCCAGTTTGCGCATTTCCAGCATCCGTTCCCCTGTTTTCACATGGTGGGGCGGGGTGTCGATTCGCGGCAAGACGATGTTCCCCGATGCACAGGAGACCAGCAACGCCATCAAACCGGCCAGCACCATCCATTTCGCTCTCGGCATCCGATGTTTCATGGCAATGGATCCATGACGATCAGCACCTGGCATTTTCGGAGAAAAGCGATGTGTTCGGAAGACTCCTGCAAACGGGCGGCGTCGGCGTCGCTGATCACGATGTCCGTCGATGCCGGGCCGGTCTTTCGCAATCCTTTGACCAGCAGAGGGTGCAGTAGAACCTGAGGGCGACGCTGGGCGGCCTCGGGGTCAGTCACGAAACGGGCCATGCTTTTTTGAACGGCGAATTCCCGGCTTACGAATGCCGGTCCGTAAATCTCCTGCCCGTTCTCGTCCATGATCCGAAACACCATGGCTGGCCGGATCTCCAGACCCCGGGCATCCACCAGGAGACCGGTGAAGACGGTCTCATCGGCGGTATCGGCTGTGGCAGGGCCCGTTTCCGAGGTCTTCTTTGGCTCTTCGGAAACGGCGAGAATGGCGTCAATCTGCCGAATGTCCTCGGGCATTACCAGTTGGGAGAAACCGCCCTGTAGGTTTAGCGCCAGGGTGGCTCGAACCGTGCCGTCGGATAGAAACTCTTGCTTGATCAGCGGCGCCTGCATGACCATTTTTCGGATCTCCGCACCCACCACTTCATCTTCCTGTGCGAGGTCTCCGACCGTTCGCAAAGACTCCATCCGCACGGAAAAGACCGCCTGCAGAAGGTGCTCCCGGGCTGCGGCCAAGGCATCGGTCAAGGCCTGCTCCGGGTCGGAAACTTCCTCCGACGTTTTTCCCACCGGGGCCTGAAGCCCCATGGCCTCTACAACACCTTGTGTCCAGTTGATGGTACCGCCGGGCACCTTTTGGACGACGTCGACATGCCCGTCGGCACGGGCCGAAAACGGCAGCCCGTACAACAACATCGACAGCACGATTGAGAAAATCCATTGGGAATGCAGAAACTTCGGCATATCAGCCCCGTGTGGCCGGACGGGAAAATCGAAGGAACGGTACCGTTAGGATAGTAATTTCGTTGATCTTTTTCATTGCGATTTTTATAGTGGAAACGCAGGTGCAAGTCAACACGAACCCCGTGTCAAATCGTCACCGCGCATCCACCCCGTGGGTCGTGGAAACCCTCCCCGGCGTCATTGCGAATCCGTCCTACACCCGGCTTCCGCTCCATCGAAGCTTGTTCTTCAGAAGCTCGTAGTAGTTTTGCCCTGGCAGGTCGATCATGTGCACGGAATGCGGGCTTTTCTGAATGACGATCTCGTGCGCTTCCTCCATCTCGAAACCTGCTTGGCCGTCAAAGGTGACCATGATATTGGACAGCGTCTTGGCCAGCCGCACCGTGACCACGGCCGAATCCGGGACAATGAGCGGGCGAATCGTGAGGGTAAAAGGGCTGATAGGGGTCAGAATGATACCGGAAACCTCTGGGTGGATGATCGGCCCTCCCGCGGCCAAAGAGTAGGCCGTGGAGCCGGTTGGCGTGGCAAGGATGAGACCGTCGGCACGGTAGGTGGTAAGGTAGCGGTCATCGACGAAGGTGTCGATATCCGCCAGCCGAGCCAGCGCACCCTTGTTGATCACCACATCGTTAAGAACGGTTTCCCGCCCGACGGTTCGGCCGTTGCACCGGACGGTGACTCGCAGTCGGGTCCGTGGGGTGGTGGTGAAGCGGCCTCCCAATATGGAGTCGGCGACATCCGGGAGGCTGCTCTCGGATGCCTCCGCAAGAAACCCCAATTCACCGAATTTGACGCCCAGCAGCGGTATGCTCTGATCGCCGATCCAGCGTACGGCGCTGAGGAAAGTCCCGTCGCCACCCAGAACGATGACGGCGAGAAGATCCGACGGCGCGGTGAAATCGTCAGGGGGTAGTTGTCTGGTATCCTGGGACGGATTGTCTCTGCGGAGCACGTCCACACCCTTGCCCGCGAGGTGCGCCTCCAACTCGTCGGCTTTTCGCCGGGCCTCCACATCGGGCTTGACCACCATACCGATCCGTTTCACCGGCGTTGCCTCCCCTCAGCATCCGGCGGGGGCCTTGCCGCCCCGGCGGAGCACTCGTCCGAGGAACATCCCACTTGTGACCTCGGGTCGCGTTCGACCCCGGCACCCAAAGGACCGGAGTGTCGGACCATCTCCATGGGTCGTCTGCATCCCGGTCCATTCGGGGCGGGTTTTTCCTTCTTCCCTTACAGGAAAGGCTTTTCCGTAGTCAAACGATTGTTTCTCTCTGCCGCCCCGGAAGCGGGAACCGGATAGACTTGGGACATTTTCAAAAGGAAAAGCGGCGGGAACCACCGGCACTGAAATTCGGTAAGTCCTTGTTCTGACTTGACGCACTGAGACAGTGTCGCTATATATATTGCTCTTGTCACAAAGGGGTATCCCAACAACCAAAATTCAGCAGGAGGGACGCGTTATGAAGAGACATCCGATTGCGAAGTGGATTGCGGCGGCAGCCGCTGTGTGCCTGGTCCTTACCGGTACGGCCATGGCCGATACCATCAAGCTGGGCGTGGCCGGCCCACACAGCGGCGACCTGGCCTCCTACGGCATTCCCACCGTTAAGGCCGCCGAACTGGTGGTCAAGGACATCAACGCCGCCGGCGGCGTCAACGGCAAAATGGTCGAGTTGCTAGTGGAAGACGATGTCTGCAAGCCGGAAATCGCCACCAACACCGCCACGAAGTTGGTCTCCCAGGGCGTGAACGTGGTACTCGGGCACATCTGCTCCGGAGCCACCAAGGCCGCCCTCGGCATTTACAAAAGTGCCAACATCATCGTAATGTCGCCGTCGGCCACCAATCCGGCCCTGACCCAGAGCGGCGACTATCCCAACTTCTACCGCACCATCGCATCCGACGACGCCCAGGCCCGTCTGGAAGTGGACTTTGCCCTGGACACCCTCAAGGTCAAGAAAATCGCCGTTCTCCACGACAAGGGCGATTACGGCAAGGGACTGGCCGAGTTCGCCAAAAAGTTCCTGGAGGCCGACAACCGGGCGGAACTCGTGCTGTACGAAGGCATCACTCCCGGTGCCGTGGACTACTCGGCGGTGGTGCAGAAAATCAAACGCTCCGGTGCCGAGGCCGTGATTTTCGGCGGATACCACCCGGAAGCTTCCAAACTGGTCACGCTCATGCGCAAGAAAAAGATGGACATTTACTTCATCTCCGATGACGGCGTCAAGGACGACACCTTCATCAAAGTCGCCGGCGAGTACGCCGAGGGCGTGTACGCCACCGGACCGAAAGACGTGGCCAACAATCCGATGACCATCAAGGCCGTCAAGGAGCACAAGGACGCCTACGGAGAAGATCCGGGCGCCTTCTTCGAAAATGCCTATGCCGCTGCCTTGGCCCTTCTCAACGCCATCGAGCAGGCGGATTCCACCGATTATGACGCCATCGCCAATGCCTTGCACAACGACCTTGTAGACACACCGCTGGGCAAGATTAAATTCGACGAGCGTGGAGATGCCATCGGCGTCGGCTTCTCCGTGTACCAGGTACAGGGCGGCCAGTATGTCGAAGTGAAGTAGTTCGGCACCGTCTGTCATTGCCATTGGGGGGAGGGCGCATGGTCTCGCCCGCCCCCCGATTTTTAGCGGCGCCTCGGAATGTCGCACAGCGAAACGGACTCGACTCGATGGACTGGGAATATACAGCAGAATTGTTTCTGGGCGGACTCACCCGCGGCAGCATCTATGCCCTGATCGCGCTGGGCTATACGATGGTCTACGGCATCATCGAATTGATCAATTTCGCCCACGGCGAGATCTACATGATCGGAGCCTTTACCGGCCTCATCGTTACCGGCGTTCTCACGATGATGGGCTGGAACGAGGTGGCCATTCTGGTCATCGCGGCAACGGTGGCGATGATCTACTCGTCCTGCTACGGCTACACCATCGAAAAAATCGCCTATAAGCCGATCCGCAACGCGCCGCGGCTTTCCGCTTTGATCAGCGCCATCGGCATGTCCCTGTTTCTGCAGAACTACGTTCTGCTGGCCCAGACAAGCGACTTTCTCCCCTTTCCGGCCCTCATCCCCGAAATCGGGTGGTGGAAGCCCTATTCGCACATCATCAGCTCGGCGGAGATCGTTCTGATCATCACGACGGCAGTGGTCATGATCCTGCTCAATTTCCTCATCAAGTTCACCCGCATCGGCAAGGCCATGCGCGCCACATCCCAGGACCGGAAGATGGCCATGCTCACCGGTGTGGACATCAACGGGGTGATTTCCATGACCTTCATCGTCGGCTCGGCGACGGCGGCGCTGGGCGGCGTGCTGATCGCTTCCCACATCGGTCAGATCAACTTCTACATCGGCTTCATCGCCGGCATCAAGGCTTTCGTGGCAGCCGTACTGGGCGGCATCGGCAGCGTCCCGGGAGCCGTTCTCGGCAGCCTGGTACTGGGCTGGACCGAGAGCTTTTTCACCGGATACGTTTCCAGCGACTACGAAGACGTGTTCGCTTTCATCTTTCTGGTTTGCATCTTGATCTTCCGCCCCGCCGGAATCCTCGGCAGAAGCGACACGGAAAAGGTGTAACCCGGCCCGGGCAACCCGAAACCCCTCCGTGATTCCGAGGGGACAAACGACTGGCAGACCGCGTATGCTCACATTCACGGAAATCAAACGCTCCTTCCTGGTGTCGGTGTGGTTCATGTTCCTGACCTTTCCCATCATGGTCATTCGCGTGAACACCATCGAAAACGTGGTGATCTGGCGCTGGAAGAACATGCTCTTCGTCGGAGCGGGCTCGTTTGTCCTCAGCTTCGTTTGGCGATTCCTGATGCGCCGGAAGGAAGTCGGCAGCAAAGACGCCGAGGCCGGAGGCACCAGCAAGTCCATTTTCCAACGGTTCATGGAGGAAAAGCGGCTCTATTACCCAGCTCTCGGTGCCATCAGCGTGATTGTCGTTCTGTTTCCGCTGGTCTTCTCCATGTACCAGGTCAACATCATGATCAGCGGGCTGACCTATGTGATGCTCGGCCTGGGTTTGAACATCGTCATCGGGCTCGCGGGGTTGCTGGATCTTGGCTACGTCGCCTTTTACGCCGTGGGGGCCTACGCCTATGCGCTTCTCAACTACCACTTCGGCGTGAGCTTTTGGATCGCGTTGCCCATCGGTGCCGGCCTGGCCGCGCTTTTCGGCATTATTCTCGGCTTCCCCGTCCTTCGGCTTCGGGGTGACTACCTGGCCATCGTCACTCTCGGCTTCGGTGAGATCATCCGGCTGATCCTGGAAAACTGGAATGAATTCTCTTTCGGCCCCAGCGGAATCGCCAACATTCCACGACCGGCCATTCCCGGCATCGAGTTCACGCTGCATCAGAACACCATCTTCATTTACTATCTGGTGGTTCTCCTGGTCGTCTTTACCATCTTCGTGGTCAACCGCCTGCAGGACTCCCGGATCGGCCGGGCGTGGATCGCCCTGCGCGAAGACGAGGTCGCCTGCCAGGCCATGGGCATCGACAAGACCAAGACCAAACTCACCGCTTTCGCCCTGGGCGCCACATGGGCCGGCATGGCCGGCGTGGTATTCGCCGGCAAGACCACTTTCATCAACCCGGCCTCTTTTACCATCTGGGAATCGGTAATGATTTTGTGCATCGTGGTACTGGGCGGCATGGGTTCGATTCTCGGCGTGGTGGTCGGGGCGGGATTCCTCATTTTGATTCCGGAATATTTCCGGGCCTTTTCGGAATACCGCATGCTGGCCTTCGGTGCGGCGCTGATCCTCATGATGGTCTTTCGACCCGGCGGGATCGTCAGCGGCATGCGCAAAACCTACCAGTTCGAAGGCATCGAGAACGGAGAAGCATCAGATAAAAAGGCGTAACAGGGCATGGAACCCATTCTGGAAGTCAACAACCTGACCATGGATTTCGGGGGGCTGCGCGCCCTCGACCGGATCGATATTGATGTCAAAGAGGGTGAAATCGTCGCGCTTATCGGACCCAACGGTGCCGGGAAAACCACGTTTTTCAACTGTATCACGGGCATCCATCCTCCCACCAAAGGCGAGATGGTCATCCGCCGTCCCCCGAAGCGGAACCCCCAGCGACTCAACGGACTGAAGCCCAACCATGTCACCGAGAGGGGGCTGGCCCGCACATTTCAGAACATCCGCCTGTTCCCGAGTATGACGGTCCTGGAAAACGTGATGATCGGAAGACACTGCCGGCTGCGGGCCGGTATTGCCGGGGCCATCTTCCGGAACCGAGCGACCCGGCAGGAGGAAAAGCAGCTCGTCCGCGACAGCTATGGGGTGCTGGAAAAGATCGGGTTGACCCGATACGTGAACGAACTGGCCATGAACCTGCCTTACGGAGAGCAGCGACGCCTGGAGATCGCACGCGCCATGGCCACCGATCCCTTCCTGCTGTTGCTGGACGAACCGGCCGCCGGAATGAACCCCAGGGAAACCGAATCGCTGGACGAACTCATCGTGAAGATCCGGGATGAGGAGCAAATATCCATCCTGCTCATCGAACATGACATGAAGCTGGTCATGAGCCTTTCCGACCGTATTTTCGTCGTGGACTACGGAAAGAAAATCGCGGAGGGAACCCCGGAGGAAATCCGAAACAACCCGGCCGTGATCAAAGCCTATCTCGGAGAAGAAGTCGATGCTTAAGATCGACCATATCAACACCTTTTACGGCAACATCCACGCCCTGAGAGACGTAAGCATCGAGGTTGCCGAAGGCGAAATCATCACCTTGATCGGGGCAAACGGGGCCGGGAAAACGACCACATTGATGTCCATCAGCGGCATCGCCCCGCCGCGAAACGGGGAGATTGTCTTCGAGGGCAAACCCATCCATCACCTGCCGCCGCACGAAATTGTGGAACTCGGCATCAGCCAGGTGCCCGAGGGGCGTCACATTTTCCCGTACCTGTCCGTCTCCGAAAATCTGGACATGGGATCGTTTCTGCGAAAAGACACGGCCGGCATCCGCAAGGACCTGGAGTACGTCTACGAACTGTTTCCCATTCTGGCCGAACGGCGCAATCAGGCCGGCGGCACCCTCAGCGGCGGAGAGCAGCAGATGCTGGCCATCTCCCGTTCCATCATGGCCCGTCCCAGACTGCTGCTGCTCGACGAACCGTCCCTGGGCCTGGCTCCCATCGTCGTGAAGAAAATTTTCGAGATCATCGCCAAGATCAACGAAGAAAACCGGACCACGATCTTTTTGGTGGAGCAGAACGCGAACTTGGCGCTGAAAGTGGCCCATCGCGGTTATGTCATGGAAAACGGCATCATCAGCATGACCGACTCGGCGGCCAACCTGCTGGCCAACGACGATGTACAAAAAGCCTATCTAGGCATTTAGCGACGCGCCCCGCTGCCCTTTACCGCTCAATGCCCTTGCCCCCCCGCTTCGGAATCTGCTACAATACCTTCACTCTTTCCCCCTAACATCCATGGAGCTGGCGATGTCCCTCATTCAAAAAATCGGGGTGTGCACTGGAGTGTTCTGGATCGCCGTACCCGAGGCTCACCTGTACCTGTTGTGCGGGTGCCCCGCCGATGCCGTGAAGCACCTTCGGAAAAAGGGCCTGATCGTATCCAGGGAAGAAAAGGGCGTTGTCTTCGAAACCGGTCCCAACGCGATCCTGCTTTCGGACATCTCGATTCAAAACGGACATTTTGCCAACCTCTCCGAATTCCCCGTACTGCAGATGCTCTATCTGCAGGGAATGATCGTCCCGAACCACCCGGGAAACACGGGAGAAAAGCCCCTTCTCATTGGAGCCTACGAGCAGATAGCGTCCCAGATGCAGTACATTTATCGGGGCAACTACGGCCTCATCTCGGAAGAGGAAATCCGTGCCGCGGGCGTCGCCCCTCAAGCGGCGAAAGAGATGATGCGCCTGAAGCTTCGATTCGCCTTCGGCAACATCCGCCGCACCGAAGAACTTCTGGACGCCTGCACCGTAGATACCGCTTTTTCGGAAATCCGGGATGGAGTGTCCATCCGCCGGGTCCACACCAATGTTTTCGAACTCCGCTATCGCGAGGAATCGGTGACGGTCGATCTGAATTTGGCGCCCGGTGAGTTCTACCCGCCCCCGTATCCACTGGGATTTCACCGGATCCATCGAGATTATTTTTCAGTGATCCACTCGGGGGAAGGAGACGGATGGGACGAAAACCGGCCCTGCATGGCCAGCGTCCTCTCCTTTCAAGGGAAGATCTACCTCATTGACGCCGGACCGAACATTCTCTTCATTCTGGAGGCCCTGGGAATCGCGGTCAATGAGGTCGAGGGCATCTTTATGTCCCATGCTCACGACGATCATTTTGCCGGCCTGACCGCTCTGATGCGCGCCGATCACCGCATCCGATTTCTGGCCCATCCGCTGGTTCGATTGTCCGTGGCCAAAAAGCTGTGCGCCCTCACGTCGATGACCGAGGATCAATTCGGGGACTACTTCGACGTCGTGGACCTCCGGCTGGACCGGTGGAACGACATTCACAGTCTGGAGGTCAAACCCATTTTTTCTCCCCACCCGGTGGAAACCACCGTGTTTTTTTTCCGCGCCCTGTCCGAGGACGGCTATCGTGTCTACGCCCATTTTGCCGATATCGCCGGCCTGGATGTGCTGGAGAACATGGTCACAGGCGATGCGTCCTCTCCGGGCATCACCGAAGATTTCTACCGGCAGGTGGGGAAAAAATACCGACAGCGGGCCCACTTGAAGAAGCTGGACATCGGCGGTGGGATGATCCACGGGATGGCCGCCGATTTCGCCTCTGATCGGTCCGAGAGAATTATTCTGGCCCACACCTCGCGAGAATTGACACGACAGGAAAAGCTCATCGGATCAGGGACCTCCTTTGGAATGGTGGACACCCTGATCTCGACCCATCAGGACTACGTCCGCAAAATCTCTTACACCATTCTCAGCTCCTATCTGCCGGATCTGACCAAGGACAAGGTCGATCTGCTGCTCAATCACCCCATCGAGAGCTACAACCCCAGAACCATTCTGCTCAAGAGCGGCGAATCGAGCCGATACGTCCACTTCATTCTCACCGGCGACGTCGAACGGATTCGCCCCCATTCCGAAACGACGAGCACGCTTTCGGTCGGAGGGTGTTTTGGAGAAAGTTTCGGACCGGCAAAAACCGAATCGACGGATACCTATCGTGCGATCAACTTCGTTCAGGCGCTGAAGATTCCCTTCAGTATTTTTGCACACGTCACGCAGGAGCATCGACTGTGTGAGGAGATGGAGCAACTGTGGGAAAAACGCGCTTTCTTGCAGGACACGTGGCTGCTGGGCGAGGAGCTGTCCGCAAAGCTGCAAATCGAAATCGCACGGGCGATGACCGCTGAAACCCTTCCCGCCCGGCAACAGGTGCCGAGGGAGAATCGAACGGGGCTGTATGTGATCCGAGAGGGCGCCGCCGTCCTCTGCCTGGAGGACGAACCGCTGCAGGAACTGGGACGCGGGGATTTCATCGGAAGCCATAAACTGTTGTTCGGAATTCCCACCCTTTTCAGGCTGCACTCTGAAGAATCGGTATCCCTGTACCACATCCCGATCCATTGTTTGGCCGACATTCCTATCATCCGGTGGAAGCTGTACGAAAGCTATCTCAAACGGATGCGCCGCATGATGGAACGCCAGATGGCTGAAGGAACCCTCTTCCTCTGGCGCGGTGCCTACGACACCGGCATCTCCGATATGGACGAGGAGCACCGAAAACTGTTCGAAATTGCCCGCAACCTCTATCTGGAGGTTCGATCCCCCACCGGCGGCACCCGTGTAGAAGATTGGTTTCAGCAGCTGCAAACTCGGATGGAATCGCACTTCCAGGCAGAGGAACGTCTGATGGAGGCGCACGGATACACCGGTGCCGAAAACCATCGGACGATGCACCGGGACTATCTAAGAGAAGTGGTGCGAAAGGAGAAACGGCAGACCGATGCATCGCTTTCCCTGGAAGAAATCATGGTCTTCTTCCGCAACTGGATGATCCACCACGTTCTCACCGAAGACCGCAAGCTGGGTATGTTCCTGCGGCGCAAAACCACCACGTAATCCTTGCCGTACGGCCGCGACGGACCCGGCGCGAGCAAGATGGGGCACGGGCGAACCGAAGTTGGCGGCTGCACCTGAGATCGTTACCATCGGGAGACGGCGCTCGAACGACTCGGATAGGGTGCCGGTTCAGGAGATCGCCGAGCACCGCCGGACGGAGACACGACCCATGCGAATGGAGCATACGCTGATCGACGACGTACTTGTTCTCGTTCCTCTGGATGCCCGCATCGAGGCAGCCAATTCCGCCGCTTTCAAAGGGGCTGTGGTGGACTGGATCCACAAGGGTCAACGGAAGATCGTACTGGATCTTATCCATGTCGAGTTCATCGACAGCAGCGGCCTGGGAGCCATCATCTCTTCCCTGAAAAACCTGGGCAAGGATGGGGATCTTGCACTGTGCGGCCTTTCGAAACCGGTAATGAATTTATTTCGGCTGACCCGGATGCAGCGGATCTTCCAATTGTTCGAATCCCGGGAAGAAGCCGTTTCCAAACTGGCCCACTGAGACAGCGCCCATGAACGAGTCTCGCGTCTTTCCACGGATCCGACTCTCTATCCAGAGCCGCCTGGACCATGTGTTTCTCGTTGGCAAGTCCGCATGGGCCCTGAGCCGATATGCCGGTTTCGGGGAATCTGAGGCCGACAGCATCGAACTGTGCCTGGTGGAAGCGGTGACCAACGCTATCCAACACGGGTATCGGGGAGAGAAAGATCATTCGGTGGATATCGACATCATCTTGTTTTCCGATCGGATTTCGCTTGTGGTTTCCCACGGTGGGCAGGGACCGCTCCACGTGCCGAAGGAGCCGTCCGAAGTCGATATCACCGATGCCCGGTCTCTGCCGGAAAGCGGAATGGGTCTGTCCATCATCCGTCGGGTGATGGACCATATGACCTATGCCACCCATGGAAACGTCCATGTGTGGACCATGGAAAAGCGCCGCTCCGATGAATGAAAAACACTCCCAGAGCACCCGCAGGAACCAGTACCTGGCATACGTGGGAATTCTTCTCCTTGTGGGCGTCGGTTCCTCCTGGGCCTATCACGATTTTCGAGGCGCTTACGTGGCGCTCCGACAAGCGGAGAAGCGTTTTGCGCAAATGGACTTTGCCGGTTCCATCCCCCTCTACCGTAGAGCCTTACAAGAGGGAGCGATCCGAGACCAGGCGGTACGCCACCTGGTCGAAGCCTATCGACGGATTGGAAACGCGGAGTCCGCCGCTTCCTTTTTGGCGACACTGGGGCGGCAGAACGGCGAACCTTCCATCGTCTTTGCGCTTGCGGGCCTGTACGAATCCGAGGGACGCTGGGACGAAATCATTTCCCTGTTGCTGCCGCTTGTACCGAAGTGGCCCGCATCGTCGACGGTAACAAGGCGGCTGGCAGACGCATATCGCAACACCAACCGTCCGGAGGAAGCCATCCTGTGGTACCGTAGGGCGATGGCAATCCGTCCGGAATCTTTTTATATCCGCTTTCGGCTTGCGGAACTTCTCGCCTGGAACCGCCAGTACGAGGAAGCCATCCGCCTTTTCCACTCGCTTCTGAAGGAAGATCCCGAATACCGTCCCACCCGTCTCTACCTTGCCAGGGTGTTGGCGTGGAGCGGCCGGGAGGAGGAGGCCATTCGCCAATACCGAATACTGCTGGGAGACAAAACCTGATGCGATGCACAATGTCCGACATCCGATCGCGTCTGTTGCTTGCCTTGGTCTTGGTCTGCTGGGTCGGGACAGGGCCGCCCGTACCAGCGGAAACGCTTCGGGAGAAGCTGTTTTCGGTGCCGTCCAATCGAATCGGCCCGGTCGATGAGCCCGACCTGAAGCCGCTGGGAGAGGAGATTCCGGACTGGAAGGCCCGGTGGGAGCTAGCGCGTCTTCTGAGCTACACCGGAAAATACATGGAGGCCATCAAAGCATACCGCCGGGTGCTTTCGGAAAAACCGGAGTTGATTGGGGCGCGGATTGAACTCGCCCGTGTTCTGTACTGGAACGATGAAAGCAAAGAGGCCCTGGAGAACCTTTCGATGGTCCCCGACGAGGAGCTCCAAGATACCGACCGAATCTTGTTGGGAGACCTGTTCGCTTTCCAGAAGCAATACGGACGGGCCGTGACGCAGTACCAGCACGTTCTGGAGGCGCAACCGGGTCGCACGGACGTAAGGTTCCGTCTTGCCGAAGTATACACCTGGGCCGACCGGTTCGATTCCGCACTGGAAGCCTACCGCCAGGTTCTGAAAGGGGACCCCGACAACATTCAGGCGCGACGCAAATACGCCCAGGTGCTCGCCTGGACCGGAGATCGGGAAGAGGCCATCCGCCAACTGGAGCAAACCCTCCCGTGAAAACGGAAACTCTGTGGTATGCCGGCCTTGTTCGATAAACCGCGAAGCGCGAAAAACACCGCTCCGAAGCCCGTACAGGGCCGGAGCACCATTCGTTTCTTCGCATTCCTAACGTGTGTGGCCATCGCTCAGGCGATACCGATGACAGATATACGGGCGGGGACCGTCCACCCCTACGAAAACCGCCGACTCCTTCCCCCCCTCGGCGAAGAGATATCCGATTACCAGGCACGGCTGCAGCTGGCACGGCTGTTGTCCGAGGACGCAGACCGCGTCGATGCGGCTATCGCCCACTACCGGCAATTGATCCTTCGTAACCCGACGGACGCCGCCGTCGTTCTGGAACTGGCCGAGCTACTGGTACGAGTGGGGAAATTCGGTGAAGCCATCCCCTCCCTGAAAACCCTGATGGCCTCGACACCCAAACTTCGCATCCCCGCAGCCGTCTCCTTGGCGCGCGCTTTTTCCGGCAGGGGTGACGATGCCGCTGCCATCGATTTGCTGGAACCGTTGTACCGTCTTCATCCGCGACGATATGACGTCGGAATTGAGCTGGCCGCCGCCTATGCCCGTACGGGTGAACCGCAGAGGGCATCCACACTGCTATCCGGCATAACGTCGGCCTTTCCGTCAGACGCCAAGGTGCATCTGGCGGCGGCTCGCCTTGAATCGGATCTCGGGCATGCGGCAGCCGCCAGCCGTTACTTCAAAAATGCCGTCGCGCTGGCCGAGGACCCGGTACGCATCCGTCTGGAATATGCCGCACACCTACCGATGTGGGGGGATTTTTATCGATCCGACGCCATCTACCGCGAAATGCAGGCCGCACGGCCCGGGGATGCCGATGTACAACGGAAACGGGCCGAGACCCTGACAGGTGCCCAACGGTATGCAGAAGCCGAGGGGATATACCGACGCCTGCTGCTGGACGAAGACCTGCCGAAACAACTGTTGTGGCTGGATGTCGCCAGAACACGGTTCGAGGCAAAGGACGATCAGCGAGCGATGACCGCCATCGACCGTATTCTCGACCCCCTTGACAAGGAAAGCGTTGGGGACGCGCCGTCCTGCACCGTGCAGCCCATCCGCAAGGGACTCTATCTCACCGTCTCCTTCTCTCGTCCCATCGGCCGGGTGACCACCTTTACCCTGGCCGACCCCGTTCGTTTGGTGCTGGACCTTCACGGAATCCCGCCGACGCGAACGGAAACGGTATGCCGCGTCGGGTTCGCCGGCGTGGCAAGGGTACGCTCCGGGGAACATCCGGACCGGACGCGACTGGTGATCGACGCGGCCGATCCGAACTTCGCCCCGCCACTGGTCGTATACGGAGAACGCTCGGTTCACTTGGTGTTTTCCGACGAGGCCGGCGGCGGTGAAGATAGGCGGAAGGGGCCCGATCGACGGCTTCTGAGCAGCGCGCTAACAGGGGCCTTCACCCTGAAGGCCGAGCTGCTGCAACGTTCCGGCCGGCTGTCGGAGGCCATCCGCCTGCAACGATTTCGCTGTTGGATTCCCGGAGAAAAAACCGCTGCGCAGCTGGAGCTGGGACGCCTCTATCGAAAACGGGGAGAGGACGGGGAGGCAGGGCAATGGTTTGCCAAGGCGATCGCCTCCGACCCCGATTCCATTCCAGCCCTGTTTTACAGCGCCGGGCCGGAAACGGCTCTTTCGAAGATCTATATACGGGACATCACTTCGAATCCGGAAATATCTCCCATGCGCCTAGTGGCCTGGGGACAGCTGTACGCGCAGCAGGGATGGTACGAACCCGCCTTGATTTTTTACACCCGTGCCGCCGATGTGGACCCGGAATGTTTTCCGGCCCGTCTTGCATTGGCAGAGACCCTGGCTTACGACCGGCGCTTCGAAGAGGCCCACGCCGCCTTCACATCGCTTTCCTCGAATTATCCCGGAAACCGCAAGGTGTGGGTGGCAAGGGCCAGGGCGCTCTCGTGGGACAAGCGCTACGAGGAAGCTCTGGAAGTCTACGAGACAATTCAAAAGCACGATCTCTCCGACCCTCTTCCCCGTCTGGAGAGCGCACGAACGGCCGCATGGGCGAAACAGATGGGCCGAGCCAGAGACCTGTATGCCGTCCTCTGGCAGCCCACCGTGGACCGACAGCTTGCCGAGGGCCTGGGCGCAATCTCTGGAACGGATGAGGGGGATCCGCTGCACTCCACGTTGGAGCAGACCCGAAGCCTCGCGGGAGAGGACCACATTTTCTCCGCATACGAGTCGTTTCTATCCGATCTTTCACGCAGCGAAGTAGCGACAGATGCGGAAGCCGACCTTCGAAGTCTCCGGCTTCTGGCCGCGGAGTTATGGAGCAAATACCGCATTCAAAAAGAGGCCTTTCTGGAGTATCAGGCGAAACAGCTGGCCTGGGATCGCCGTTTTCCCAGCGCCCTGGACCGCTATAACGAGCTGCTCGCTACCCGGCCCGGCAATCAGGAGGCCCTCTTCGACCAGGCACAGGTTGCCTGCAGCCTCGGGCTGTGCAGCCAGGAGGAGCAGACCTACAGGGGGCTGTTGCAGCTGGAACCGAATCACACTCTGGCACAAAGAGCCCTGCATCGACTGGAGATCCGAGGACTTCCTTCCTTGGCCTTGGGCGGCGAGTGGTGGGAGGAAGAAGGGGTGGACCGTCTGTCCGATGTCCGAAGGTTTCGCACGAACGCCGCCCTGGAAATACCGGTATCCTGCCGCTATCGGCTACAGATCGAGGGGCACCGGTGGGAGGAGGAGCCGGGTCCGGAGGACACAGTGTACCGTGCGGTGGGGTATACCCTCGGCGCTGCGGCCGTTTTCTCGCCGCACTGGACGGGGTCCGCACGATGGACCCACAAGGACTACACGCAGGGCGATGCGAAAAACACGGACACGGGCGCTGTCCAAATCGGCTACCGTATGGACAGCGGTGGCATTTTCAGGGCGGGGTTCGAGCGAGTGGACGAACTTGCCAACAGCTATGCATTTCGACAGGGTATACAGTCCTCCGACCTCTGGGGTTCCTTGTACATCCCTATTCGCCGGAAATGGGAACTGGAAGGTGAGCTCCGATTCAAACGGTTCACCGACGACAACCAGGGGTGGAGTCTGATGGTATCCGGCGGTCACGCGCTGACCGACCACCCCCGGATGTTCAAGGTCCTCCTGTCGGGCCAGTACCGCGACACACGGGAGCAGAGCCAATTCCTGTTGGAAGACGGCGTAATCGTCGACGTCGTCCACCCGTACTGGACTCCGGATGACTATTTGTCCGGGACGCTAACTCTGGAGTGGTACCACGATCTGGCTCGCGACTTCTTCTGTGGCGCCCGGCGGCATTACTATGATCTGAAGTTGTCGTTGGGCCTGGAATCAGAAGACAACGCACTGCTGCGCCTGGAGGGCGAGTGGCGATACGATTTTGCCGACCGGTGGTCCGTGGCGCTGAACGGCCTCCTGCACGAGTCTTCGCAATGGGATGCATATGGATTATGGGCCTCGCTTCAATACCGGTACGGAGAGCCATGAAAGACGATGCAATAAAAGCCGGTTTTCCCGCATTGCTGGCCGCCTTGGTGGTGGCGACCATATTGTCTATTTTTCTCTACCTCATGGTACGCACCGTCCTTTTTTTTGCCGCACCGTACCACTGGTATGAAAAAATCGTCGCTTTTGGCCTTCTTGCTGCCGAAACTTTCATTCTCCTGCACGGCTTCGGCTATTTTCTCAATCTGCTGCACATTCTTCGCCGGTCTCCCAATCGGCCGGTTCATTCAGGCCAGCTTCCCGCGCTCACGGACTACCCTCCCGTAGCCATCATTGTTTCCTCCTTCAAAGAGCCCATCGGGGTGGTGCAGGACACCCTAACCTGCTTCTACAATCTCACCTACCCCAACAAGCATCTCTTCTTTCTCGACGACACTCGCTACGACCTGCCGGGGCAGGACACGGAACAAATGGCCGCCTACCGGAAGTCCGTCGATGACATGTGCCGCCGCATCGGTGTAAACCTGTTTCGCAGGAAATGGCATGGGGCCAAGGCTGGAATGATCAACGACTTCCTGGACTTCATCGCCGGACGGCATAGGGAAGGATTCGATTTTCAGGCTTTCTCGGACATCCCCCGGGAGGAAATGGAAAAATATATCATCGTCTTCGACGCCGACATGAACCCCTTCCCCGATTTTGTCGAGCAGCTGGTGGCCATCATGGAGGCGAACCCGAAGCTAGCCTTTGTCCAGACGCCGCAATACTATTCCAACTTCGAGCACAACCGTGTGGCGCGTGCCTCGGGGCTGCAGCAGGCAGTGTTCTACGAATACATCTGCGAGGGCAAGAGCCTGCAAGACGCCATGTTCTGCTGCGGCACCAACGTCATCTTCCGCAGGGAGGCGCTGGAGGACATCGGAGGCTTCGACGAGTCTTCCGTCACCGAAGACTTCGCCACCTCTTTGAAGTTTCACGGCAAGGGATGGAGTTCCGCCTACCTCAACCGCGTCTGCGCCTTCGGCATGGGACCCGAAGACCTCGGAGGCTACTTCAAGCAGCAATTTCGCTGGGCACTGGGCACCGTCGGTTTGTTTCGCACCATACTGACGGCTTTCCTGCGGAACCCGGGTCAGCTCAAGCCGGCCAAGTGGTGGGAGTATTTTCTGTCGGGCACCCACTATTTCGTGGGATGGGTATTTTTCATGCTGGCGCTGTGCCCCATCCTCTATCTATTTGCCAACGTGCCGGCCTTTTTCGCGCGACCGGAAATTTATTTCATGTTTTTCATCCCTTATCTGCTGCTTTCCATGGCCGTTTTTTTAGGGACCCTGCACCAGAGGGGGTATCGCTTCACGGACCTGTTTCAGGGAATCGTGCTGAACGCCATCACGTTTCCAGTGTTCATGAAAGCTTCTCTGCTGGCGATGATCGGCGTGCGGGGAACTTTCGGCATCACGCCCAAGGGACAGAGTCTCGCGTTGCCATTGGGGGGACTGGTACCCCAGATCGCTCTGGCAGCGGCGAGCTTTGCGGCCATCGTCTGGGGATTGCACCGATTGGTGTTCGAAGGGTCACCTGCCGCCGCCATCGTCGTCAACTGTCTGTGGTGCCTGTACCACTTCATCATCCTCAGTTGCGTCCTGTACTTCAACCACCCGGAGGAGTCGTGAATGTGCGTTATGCGATCCTTTTCGTGATGATGCTGACGGCATACGGACTGCCGGTCGCAAGGGCCGAATATCCTGCATCACCACCCAAGCCGTTTTGGGGGGCCGCGGTGGACGGATATCCCGTTACCCATGGCTTGCTGGAGACGGTGGAAAAGGAGATGGGCTTTTCCCCGCAAATCGTGGTCTTCTTCCTCCAATGGCCCGCATCGGGTTCAGAGGGCGAATTTCCCCGAAGCAGCCTGGATATCATCCGAAGCCGA
>JAJDOA010000264.1 GCA_022340405.1 Desulfobacteraceae bacterium
CGAATGGAAGGGGGTACGCATGACAAAGAAACTGCTGATATTCGCTCTGGCGGCTTTGATGCTGCTGGCAATGGGAACCGCGGTCCAGGCAAAGACCTTCAAGGTCGCCCTGGACGCCGATCCGGTATCGCTGGATCCCCACGAACAGCTCTCGGGCGGCATGCTGCAGCTGTCCCACTGGGTGTTCGATCCGCTGATCCGCTGGAAGAAAGACGGCTCCTTCGAGCCGCGCCTGGCGGAACGGTGGGAGAAGGTGAACGACACCACATGGCGCTTCTACCTGCGCAAGGGCGTCAAGTTCCACAGCGGCAACGACTTTACTGCCGAGGACGTGAAGTGGACCCTGGAGCGGCTCAAGAAGAGCGCTGACTTCAAGGGTCTCTTCGATCTCTTCACGGGCGCCGAGGTGGTGGACGCCCATACCGTGGACATCAAGACCTCCAAGCCCTACGGGCTGGTGCTCAACATGGCCACTTACATTTTTCCCATGGACGCCAAATTCTACAGCGGGACCGATGCCAACGGCAAACCCAAGGATGCCATCGACAAGACGGCCCCTACCTTTGCCAAGACCAACGAGTCGGGAACCGGGCCCTTCTTCATTAAGGAGCGGGAGCAGGGCGTTCGTGTGGTCTTCCAGCGATTCCCGGACTACTGGGACAAGGATTCCCCGGGCAACGTCACCGAGTTCATCCTCACTCCCATCAAGGAAGATGCCACCCGGGTTGCGGCCCTGCTGTCCGGGGATGTGGACTTCATCTCCCCCGTTCCGCCGCAGGACCACGACCGTATCCGGAAAAACGCCGATCTCAACCTGGTCACCATTTCCGGCGGTCGGATCATCACCTTTCAGCTCAACCAGAAGAGGCGCGAGGAGTTCAAGGATCCGCGGGTTCGCCAGGCCATCGTGTACGCCACCAACAACGTGGGGATTGTGGAAAAGATCATGAAGGGTTTTGCCACCCCGGCGGCCCAGCAGAGCCCCGCCGGCTACATGGGCCACAACCCCGCCCTGAAGCCCCGCTTCGATCTGGCCAAGGCCAAACAGCTCATGAAGGAGGCCGGCTACGAAAAGGGCTTCACCGTGACGGCCATCGCACCGAACAACCGCTATGTCAACGACGAGAAGATCGCCGAGGCCTTTGCGGGCATGCTGTCCAAGATCAACATCCAGGTGGATCTGAAGACCATGCCCAAGGCCCAGTACTGGGAGCAGTTCGATCAGCAGGTGGCCGACATCCAGATGATCGGCTGGCATTCGGACACCGAAGATTCGGCCAACTTCTCCGAATACCTGGTCATGTGCCCGAACAAGGAGACCGGTAAGGGCCAATACAACAGCGGCAACTACTGCAATCCCAAGGTCGACGAACTCGTGCTGGCCTCCCTGACGGAAACGGACATAAAAAAGCGTGCCCAGATCCTTCAGGAGGTCGAGAAGATTCTCTACGATGAGGCGGCCTTCGTTCCCTTTCACTGGCAGAACCATTCCTACGCCGGAAAGAAGGGCATTGACATCGAACCGGTGGTCAACGTGATGAACTTTCCCTACTTCGGGGACATCGTCGTCCACTAGAGTGTCGGAAATCCAAATCCGGGGGAATCCGCGGTCCGCGCGGCTTCCCCCCTTCTTCCTTGCATCCGGGAAAGAGCCCTTATGTTCGCATTCTCTGTACGCCGTGTCGCCCAGGCCGTGCTGGTGATGTTCGTCATCAGCTTCATCGGCTTTGCGATCAAGTACGCGGTGGGCGACCCGGTCCGGGACCTGGTGGGCATCTCCGTGTCGGTGGAGGAGCGGGAAAAGGTCCGCGAACAGCTCGGGCTCAACGACCCCTTCGTCGTCCAGTGGGCTCGGTTTCTGCAAAAAGCGATGCAGGGCGATCTAGGGATGTCCTATTTCTTCAAGCGGCCGGCCACCGACGTCATCCTGAAAAAGGCTCCGGCCACCCTCGAACTGGTCATCTGCAGCTCTTTTATCGTGATTCTGGTTTCCATACCGGTGGGCATTTTCGCCGCCGTTCGACCCAACAGCTGGCTTTCCCGGTTTTTGATGGGCGCCAGCATCGTCGGGGTTTCCATACCCGTTTTCCTTACCGCCATCGTACTCATCTACATCTTTGCCGTGGAACTGCACTGGCTGCCCTCCTACGGGCGGGGGGAAACCCAGATGCTGTGGGGGGTGTGGGACTCCGGCCTGGCCACCGCGGACGGACTCCAGCACCTGATTCTGCCCAGCATCGCGCTTTCCTCCATCATGCTGCCGCTGTTCATCCGATTGATCCGTGCGGAGATGAAGGAGGTGCTGGAAACCGAATACATCAAGTACGCCCGTGCCAAGGGCATTGCCCCGTGGCGGGTGCTTATCGTCCACGCCTTCAAGAACACGCTGCTGCCGGTCATCACGGTGGGAGGGGTCCAGCTGGGCACGATGATCGCGTTCACGGTGCTCACCGAAACGGTGTTCCAGTGGCAGGGCATGGGATTTGTCTTTCTCGAGGCGGTGGAGCGCGGCGACACTTCGCTCTTGGTGGCCTACCTGGTTTTTGTCGGCGCGGTTTTCGTGGTCGTCAACACCGTGGTGGACATCGTGTACGGCCTGGTCAACCCGATGGTTCGTATCGCGAGCAGGTCCTGAGATGAGTACGCTTCAGAAAATCCGACAATCGGACCTTCTGCACAATTTCCTGCGTGATCCCCTTGCCGTGGGGAGCTTCTTCGTGCTGCTGGTGCTGGTGGCCGCCGGGTTCCTTTCACCGCTGATCGCCCCCCACGATCCCTACGACACCACCACCATCGACATCATGGACTCGGAGATGCCGCCGGCCTGGATGGACGGCGGAGAAAGTCGGTTTCTGCTGGGCACCGACTCCCAGGGGCGGGACCTGTTGTCCACGATTCTCTACGGGATGCGGGTGTCCATTCTCATCGGGATCGGCGCCGTGGTGCTGCAGGCCTTTTTGGGGATTTTCATCGGATTGACCTCCGGGTACGTGGGCGGCCGCCTGGACGCTTTTCTCATGCGGGTGGCGGACGTCCAGCTTTCGTTTTCGACCTACATGGTCGCCATCTTTATTGGCGCCATTTTCAAAACCATCTTCGGCGTCGGGCTGTATGCCCAGGTGGCCGTGCCGTTTCTCATCATGGTCATCGGTTTTGCCGAGTGGCCGCAGTATGCCCGGACGGTCCGTGCCTCCGTTCTAGCGGAGAAGAAACAAGAGTACGTGGAGGCCGCGCGGGTGATCGGCTTTCCTTCCTCGCGGATCATGTGGCGCCACATTCTGCCCAACGCCCTCACCCCCGTTCTGGTGATCTCCACCGTGCAGGTGGCCAATGCCATCATGAGCGAGGCCGCCTTGTCGTTCATCGGCCTCGGCATGCCGGTGACCCGCCCGTCGCTGGGATCGTTGATCAAGATCGGTTTCGAGTACGTGTTCAGCGGCACTTGGTGGATCACCCTGTTCCCGGGCATTGTCCTGGTACTGCTGATCCTGGCCATCAATCTGCTCGGGGACTGGCTGCGCGACTACCTGAATCCGAAACTGTACAAGGGCGCCTGATGCCCGAAGCGGTATGTTCAAGCCTATGAAAACCCTGCTCGAAGTCGACAACCTGACCGTACGGTTTTCGCTGCGCGCCGGTGAAATCACCGCCGTCGATCAGGTGGACTTCAAGCTCCAGGAGGGGGAGCGCTTCGGTCTGGTGGGGGAGTCCGGGGCCGGAAAGTCCGTCACGGGGTTTGCGCTGATCAACCTGATCAGCAAACCGGGCTACATCGCCGGAGGCTCGGTACGCTTCCAGGGAAATGAGCTCACCGCGCTCACCGACGAACAGATACGCCGGGTTCGGGGAAACGACATCTGCATGATTTTCCAGGATCCCATGATGACGCTCAATCCGGTGCTGACCATCGGCACGCAGATGGTGGAAACCCTGCAGGCGCACCGGAGCATCTCCACAAAGGAAGCGAAGCGGGCCGCTGTGGAAACCCTCCGGAAAGTGCAAATCCCTTCGCCCGAACGCCGTCTGCGACAATACCCTCATGAGCTCTCCGGCGGGATGCGGCAGCGGGTGGTGATCGCCGTGGCCCTGATCACATCCCCCAGTCTCATTATCGCCGACGAGCCCACCACGGCGCTGGACGTCACCATCCAGGCCGAAATCATGGCGCTGCTGCTTTCCCTCTGTAAGGATGAAAACATGGGGCTCATCCTCATCACCCACGACCTGGCCGTGGTCAGCCAAGTGACCCAGCGCATCGCGGTAATGTATGCCGGGCGGATCGTCGAAGTGGGCGCCACCGACGATATCGTGAAACACCCGAGGCATCCCTACACCATCGGGCTGCTGTCGGCGCTTCCCCAGAACAAGCCGCGGGGGCAGCGCCTGGATCAGATCCGGGGGGTGATGCCCACGCTGCTGGACATTCCGCCGGGATGTCCCTTCAACGAACGCTGCGACCGGGCTCAGGAAATCTGCCGGCGGCAACGCCCCGGACTGGAATGGAAGCAGCACGGTGGCCGTGTCGCGTGCCATTTCGTGGAGTAGAAAACACGATGGAAGCACCTCTGCTGAGCATTCACAATTTGGACAAGCACTTCGACATCTCCGGAGGGCTGCTGGACCAGTTGCGGTGGAAGGGCGGCAAGCCGGTCCGGGAGCGGACCATGGTTCGGGCGGTCAACCGGGTCAGCTTCGAGATCCGAAAGGGAGAGACCCTGAGTGTGGTGGGGGAGTCGGGCTGCGGCAAGTCCACGCTGGCCCGGACCATCATCGGGCTCTATCCGCCCAACCGGGGTGAAATTTTCTATCGGGAGGAGCGCATCGACCGCCTCAGCCCGGCCCGGATGCTGCCTTACCGGACCAAGATGCAGATGGTCTTTCAGGACCCTTACGCTTCCCTGAATCCGCGCATGCGGGTGCGGGAGACCCTGGAGGAGCCGGTACGATTCCACAGGCGGCTTTCCGGTGCGGAGATCAAGGACTGCGTTGCCCAGGTGATGGAGCAGGTGGGGGTGGACCCCTCCTGGGCGGACCGCTATCCCCACGAGTTTTCCGGAGGCCAGCGGCAGCGGATCAGCATCGCACGGGCGCTGGTGGTCAACCCGGAGTTCATCATTGCCGACGAGCCCATATCCGCACTGGACGTCTCCATTCAGGCCCAGATTCTCAACCTGTTGATGGATGCGCAGCAGGAGCGGCAATTGACCTACCTGTTCATCAGCCACGACCTTTCCGTGGTCGAGCACATTTCCACCCGCGTCGCCGTTATGTACCTGGGAACCGTCTGTGAGCTGGCCCCTGTAGACGCGCTGTTCGACGGGCCCCTCCATCCCTATACCCAGGCGCTCCTGTCCGCGATTCCCCGGTTGGGAGAAAAAGGCAGCCGGCACATCAAGATCGAGGGGGATGTCCCCACCCCCATCCAGCTGCCGACCGGATGCGTCTTCCACGGCCGCTGTCCCCACGTCCGGACGGTTTGCACCGAAACCGTTCCGAAGCTCCGCGATTTCGGTGGCGGACATTTCGCCGCTTGTCATTTCATAGAAGAAATCACTGCACGGCGCGCAGAGACCAGCGGACACTTAGCCTGATGGGTGTGCACCATCCACAACCGTGGATGGTTTGGATTGACACCGCGTCCCATGGCGCTATCATGGGTCTGCATACGCCCTCGGGTAAGCGGTTGCCTTCTCGGCTCTGAGGATTTCGCAGCGTCGCACGTCCATTTCCGCATGGATCTCATTCAGCGACACAGAGGGAGGAATGATCATGTTTCTTCGCCCATCGTTTTTCTTCCTGGTTTCGATCGGCATCGGCGCGGTGCTGCTGACGGGATGCGCCGCTGTCCGCGGCCAGGAAAGCCTGCGGCAGGCCGTCGCCTCGGCCTACGGCGTTGAGGCCTTCGACCGGGTCGAGCAGATTCGGTTCACGTTCAACGTTCAGTCGGGGGAGAAAACGATTCGTCGATCCTGGCGGTGGGAACCCCAGGAGGACCGGGTGACCTTCATCCCCGAAGACGGCTCCCCTGAACGGACCTACGAGCGCGAGCGAATGGACGCCTCCGGGGACCCGGAGCTGCTCGACATCGATGCCCGTTTCGTCAACGATCAGTACTGGCTCCTGTTCCCCTTCCACCTGGTGTGGGACCGGGAGGCCACGGTGGAAGATCGCGGCACCGCCGATCTGCCCATCGGTGAGGGGACTGCCCGTCGGCTCGTCGTGCGATATCCTGCAGAAGGGGGCGACACCGCCGGGGACATCTACGAGGTCTTCATCGGCCCCGATCTGCTCCTGCAGCAATGGATCTACCGCAAGGCAGGCGCCGAGGAACCGACCCGCATGTCTACATGGGAAGACCATCGTCGCATCGGGCCCTTGGTTCTTTCCCTGGATCACAAGGGGGAAATCGAAACGTTCCGGGTGTGGTTCACGAACGTCAGCCTTCGCCTGGCAATCTCGGATCAATGGATCGGCCTGCGCGGACGGGGCGAAGCGAAGCCTTCTGCCCCGTTGCCGGCCAAAACGAAAGGAGGGGGTGTATGAACGAGAAGCCGCAACGGGAAAAAGCCGCTTTCATTTGTGTCAAGGACACCCTGGACGGGGCTTATCCCTCCTTGGTGCTCGGCATCAATGCAGCCCGGCAGGGAATGGAGAGCAAGATTTTCTACTCTTTTATGGGATTGAACCTGGTCCTCGAGGGCGGGGCCAATCGGGCCAAATTTTTCCCGCCGGGTGTGATGGGTGCCGTGCCCGGCATGTCCACCATCGCTACGGGAATGATGAAAAAGAAAATCGAAAAAGCCAACATCCCCTCCCTGGGCGACCTGCAGGAAGTGGCCATGATCGAGGGGGTGGAGCTTGTCGCCTGCAAGATGACCGTGGACATGATGGAAATCGACGAGTCCAAGCTGATCGAGGGTGCGATTGTGTGGACCGCCGAGCACTTCATCAAGTACGCCAAGGACTGCAAGATCTGTCTGTTCACCTGACACCGGGACTGTCCGATATCCATGACGGAAGACCTGAAACAGCGGATTCGCAAAGCCGTTCGAAGCCATTTTGAAGACAGTCCGGATCCGTATGATGCCTTTGAGGAGCGATACGGCTTTTTCGGGGGCCTTACCGATGCGCTGCTGGAGAGAATGCGGTTGGCGCCCGGTGCCGATGTGCTGGACATCGGCTGTGGGACCGGGGCCAGTTGTCGGAGAATCCTGGAAAGGCTGCCCGGCTCGCGGGTATGGGGGCTGGATTTTTCACCGGCCATGCTCGCCAAGGCGAGGAGTTCGGTGGCCGTAGCCCCCGGTCGCCTGCATCTGGTCGAAGGCGACGCCGGCAGCCTTTTCGATGCCGTGCGGGGTCCCTTCGACGGTATCATCTACAGTGCATCCATCTTTCTGGTTCCGGATTTCGAAAAAAGTCTGGACCAGGCCCGGCGGTTGCTGCGCTCCGGAGGAAGCCTCGGCCTGACCTTTATGGACGGCGTCTACGATCGGCGGGGGAACAACGCATTTGCGGCGGCGGAAGACGAGCTTCGAACCGGCATCTCCTTGAAAAAGCCGGTCCGTCTCGACCGGCTGCAGCAGGTGTTCGAGCAAGTCTTCGCCGACGCCTGCTGCGACCGGCTGGGCATTCCGGCATCCCGCTCTTTTCTGACGGACTTCTTCTCGGTTCCAGCGATGTCGGCGGGGCTGTACCCCGGCCGCCCCTATCCCAGGCGGCTGCAAAAAGTGCAGCGGATGATCCACCATTTCGAAGACACCGATCACGAATTCCGCTGGATCCTAATGACCGGCGGTTCTTCCTGACGGACCCACCTTTACGGTTCCAACTTCGCTGCAGTTTCCTGCAGGATGCGCCAAGCCGTCTCTACATGATGTTCTTCGGTGTAGGTCTGGCCGACGCAGAAGCGAAGGACCCACTGTCCATCCAGGAGGGTGTGGGTCAGATAGATCCTTCCATCGCCGTTGACCTGCTCCATCAGACGGCGCGTGACATCGTCCCCTCCCCGGTGGCGGAAGCAGACGAGATTCAGGGGCGGCGGTATGCACAACACGAAACGGTCGTCTTCTTCGACCCAGCCGGCAAACCGTTTCGCCAGTTCCACGTGACGACGAATGTGAAACCGCAGTCCCTCCACCCCGTAATGCCGGATGACGAACCACAGCTTGAGGGCTCGAAACCGCCGACCCAGGGGGATCTGCCAGTCTCGGTAGTCGATGACCGCCCCGGATTCGGTGGCCCGGTTTCGCAGGTACTCGGGCAGAATGCTCAGGGTGCGGATCAGCGCGCTCCGATCGGCGACATAGAAACAGTCGCAGTCGAAGTTGGTGAACATCCATTTGTGGGGATTGAAGCAATAGCTGTCCGCCCGTTCCAGCCCCTCCTGGATCCAGCGGAATTCCGGGCACAGGGCAGCCGTGCCGGCCATGGCGCCGTCCACGTGCAGCCAAAGCCCCTCCTGCCGGCAGACATCTCCGATCGCAGCGATGGGGTCCATCGCATTTGACGATGTGGTGCCGACGGTGGCGCACACGAAGCAGGGCTTTCCGCCGCCGTTTCGGTCCGCTCGAACCCGCTCGGCCAAGGCCTCGGGCCGCATGGCGTAACGGTTGTCCACCTCGACCAGTCGAAAGTTCTCCCGGCCCAGTCCCGCGATCTTGACGGCTTTTTCCACGGAGGAGTGAGTCTGGGACGAAGCATATGCCACGAGCTTCCCAGTGCAGCCCCTTTCGTTGGCGGCGTATCCGGTGGCCCTTTCCCGTGCGGCCAGAAGGGCGCAGAGGCTGGCGCTGGAGGCCGAGTCCTGGATGACCCCGCCCCCCGTCCCATCGGAACGAAACACCGCAGGCAGCGCGAGCATGTCCACGAGCCAATCCAGCACGTGGGACTCCAGCTCGGTGCATGCGGGACTGGTGGCCCACAGCATTCCCTGCACCCCGAGACCGGCGGTCAGCATCTCCGCAAGAATGGAGGGTGCGGAGGTGTTGGCAGGGAAAAATGCGTAAAAGTTCGGCGACTGCCAATGGGTGAGGCCGGGGACGATGATCTTTTCCACATCTGCGAGTATGGTATCGAAGGCCTCGCCCTTTTCCGGTGGGGCCGGCGGCAGCTTCGCTCGGATTTCCCCGGGTTTCACACGCGACAGCACGGGATAGGATTCGACCCGTTCCTGATAGTCTGCAATCCAGTCCACCACCGCTTTTCCCCAACGGCGGAATTCGTCGGTGGACATGTGGTGCCCATTTTTGTCCCTCATATCGATACGCTTTCGCTGCTTGGAAGTGGTTTCAAAACCGGCCCTCAGGTACCCATGGAAGAGGCAGGGCTAGTCGGGTTCCCGGTACAGGGCCAGGGTCCCGGAGCGAGCGATCTTCTCGATTCCCATGGGTTCCAGCAAGTGGAGCATGGCGTCGATTTTGTCGCCCCGTCCGGTCACTTCGATGATGAAATGCTCCAGCCCGGTGTCCACGATGCGGGCGCGGAAGATTTCCACGATCCGCAGGATTTCCATTCGGTTTTCCCGCGTCGCCCGGACGCAGACCATGGCCATCTCCCTGCGCACGGCTTTCTTCCCCGTCATGTCCCGGAGTTTGATCACGTTGACCAGTCGGCGGAGCTGCTTCATGATTTGTTCCAGCTGGTCGGGGTGGGCCCAGGTCGTCACCGTAATGCGGGAAATCCGGGGATTCACCGTCGGTGCCCCACAGAAGCTTTCGATGTTGTAGCCCCGCCCGGCAAAGAGACCGGAAACGCGGGCCGTAACGCCGGGTTCGTTTTCCACCAGCATCGTGAGAACGTATTTTTCCTGCTCCATGTTTTTCACCTCCGCCCTCTTCTAAACGAATTCTCCGTCTTTTTCAAACCCGGCACAGCAGTCCCACCCGGTGCATGGATGACGGGGGGCAATTGTGATATAATTTTTGGCTCACCGTATTGCAGCGGTCTCGGCCGCACCGGAAAGGATGAACCCATCATGATGGATGCGATCGCTCTGCTTGCCCTGCTGGTGGGGCTCGAATTGGTCCTCGGAGTCGACAATGTGTTGGTCATCTCCATCTTCGTGATGCGGCTTGCGCCGGAACTACGGAATAGGGCGCGAGTCGCCGGGCTGGCGCTGGCGCTGGTCGCACGGATTGGGATGCTCGTGATCGTACTGCTTCTTGCCTCCCTCACCCGGCCGGTATGGTTACAGTTTTCCGTTCGGGACCTGCTGCTCATTGCCGGCGGATTGTTTCTGTTGTGGAAGGCCGTCAGCGAGATTCACCATACTGTTGAACTCGAAGACGAGGTGAGCGCTTCCACGGGAGGTTCCTCGTCGTTCGGTGCGGTGGTGATTCAGATCATGCTCATGGACATCGTGTTTTCCATCGACTCGGTCATCACGGCCGTGGGTTTGACGGATCGCCTCTGGATCATCATCACCGCCGTGGTGGCTTCATTTGCGGTGATTCTGGCCTTCGCCCGGCAGGTGGGGGATTTCATCCTCCGTCATCCGGCACTGAAAATCCTGGCCCTATCGTTTCTCATCACCATCGGTGTGACGATTTTCATGGAGGGGCTGCACAAGCACGTTCCCAAAGCCTATATTTATCTTCCCATGGGATTTGCGTTGATGGTGGAGCTGCTGCAGATGCGCTATGAGCGGAACCGCCGCAGGCGCTCCAGCCCGCAGAGTTGAATCGGGCTGTGCGTTTGCTCGCCATTGCTGGTTCAAATTGCCCGACCCGCGCAATGCATCGATCTGACGGCTATGAAGCCATCTCAAAATTGTCTTTTCGCCCCATCTCGGCGTCGGGTCCTCGTTTCCAGTCCTCGAAAA
>JAJDOA010000164.1 GCA_022340405.1 Desulfobacteraceae bacterium
AACCGCCCAAACGCTCCCATACCGGAAAGGAGAAAACCATGGATTCCTGGAAAGCCAGCCGCGCCCACCGCAGCTTCGTGATGACCCTCAACGCCCCCCCCGGCAAGGTGTTTCCTCTCCTGTGCCCGGTGAGGGAGTACGAGTGGATCCCGCACTGGCGCTGTGAGATGATCTACTCGGAATCCGGTGTGGCCGAAGCCGGCTGTGTGTTCACTACGGATTTTTCCGGCGAAGGGAAGGATGTCTGGGTGGTCAGCCGGTACGAACCGAACCGGGCCATCGGATTCGTGCGGACGAGCAGGATTCGGACCGTAACCTACGACATACGGCTTTCGGAAAGCGCCGACGGAAAGACGGCGGCCATGTGGTCGCAGATCCTCACGGGATTGAACCCCGAGGGCAACCGTGCCCTGGAGGCGGTCACCCCCGAAAACTACCGGGATCTGATGTCCGCACTTCAGGACATGATCAACCACTACCTGGCCACCGGCCAAGCGCTTCATGTCGATGCGGAGGCGGTTTCCCGGCGATACGAGAGCCCGGATTGAGCAGGGGTGATCCTACGGGTCCGACGGAACGGTACTCCCCTTTCCCCAACGATTGAAGACTCCCCGCAGCTTGCTGCGGGGTTATAGTGGTTGTCAGAAATCCGTTCCGTTTCCCTGATGGTCCTTTTATCGAAATCGGGATCGAAATCGCTATCGAGCATTGCCGTTGGACAACCGATTTCGATCCCGATCCCGATTTCGAACCCTTGCCAATCGGAACCTATTTTTGACAATCGCTATAGCGCTCGCTGTTGCCGGTTCGACCCGAATCTCGGAAGAAAAGTCTGACCGGTGCAGATTCCCTCATGTGCGAAAAACCACCAGAGAACGAAACTTGCGCAGGGTTTGCCGGGTCAGCGGCTGAAACCATTGGTAGATGAGGGGATGCAGCGAGCGGGTATCGGGTATGACGAAGTCCCTTTTGGGCATCCCGATCTCGTCCATGAAGTAGACGAAGGCTTCCAGGGATCCGGTCTGATGCTCGCCCAGCACCTGCACGTTGCACATCTGATCTTTTACCGAGACAGTGGCTCGGGCGCGGAGGTTTTGAAAAAGCCAGTTCGATTCGTTGGCGCAATGCAACGATCCAAACAGGATGACGTGTCGCTGCCCCGGCACGAATCGGGTCCAGAAGTTCTCCGCTATGGATTGGTCCCGGGTGTTGGAACGACTCGGTCGACGCTGCTTTTGCCGATCCGTCTCTTCGATGCCATAGATCCGGACATCCGGGTTCCGATCCCTGGCGGCGCGCAGCAGGCGTAAGATATCCGCGCCCAACAGGGGATAATAATCCCTTCCCGCTTTCAGCCGTTTTATCAAGCCCTTCAGCTCCTGCGGCGTTGCCTCCAGAGCCAACACATCGATACCGATCTTGGCGAAGAATCCCTCCGCGAGAAAATCGCGTGTGGATTCCTCGTGGAGTTCGCCGATGCAAAGGATTGGATAGTTGGAAAGGCGGACAAGCGCCAGCCACTGCTGCACGTCCACCAGATCCTGCTGCAGGCTCTGTCGGATGGCGGCCTTTTCGGTCTCTGTCAGGCGAGAAAAACACTGCAGAGCCCGCACCGCATCCGCGTGATGGTAGGGGTGCTGGATGCGCTCCGTGTTCGTCGGCGGGGGCGGACGTTTCGGATATTCTGCAGCAAGCCACTCGTAAGCGGACAGGAACAACACTATGGCGAGATATCCACCCAGTGTGGCCAGGATGACACGGACCAGGGGGGAGTCCATTGGGATATTCCTCCGGATTTGTTCCGTCTCAGCCGTTTGAGGGATGGCATCGATGCCGCATCATTTCGGCTTCGCCACGACGAGGGTGATGTCGTCCTCCGGGGCCGCGCCTTCCTGAAAGCGGGCCAGCTCGGCCAGCACCGCCTCCAGGATATCCTCAGCACCGTGGGCGGCACGGTCGCGTATGATATCGTAAAGGGCCTTTTTCCCGAACATCCGGCCGGCGGGATCCCGTGCCTCCCAGATGCCGTCGGTGCCCAGCAGGAGGATCTGACCCGGGCACAGACCGTCCAAGGTGTTGACCTCGTAGCGCCACGATGCGTCCAGGCCAAGGGCGATTCCCTTTCCGTCCAGCGACCGGAAGGCATCGCATGCCGGGTCGTAGAAAATGGCGGGCTCGTGGCCGGCGCGCACCCAGGAGAGGCTCTGGCGGTCCGGGTCGACCATGAGCAAAAACAGGGTCATGAACTGGCCGGAGCTTTCCACGTCCCTGGAAAGCTGGCGGTTTACGTCATCCATGACCCGGGCGATGTCGCCGGACAGGGAGGCCCGCAGCCGGAGGAAAGCTCTGGCCGTGGCCATGAGCAGGGCCGCAGGGATGCCGTGGCCGGAAACGTCGCCGACCACCAGCGCCGTCCGCTCCCGTCCATGGTCGCCGCAGGGGAAATAGTCGAAGTAGTCCCCGCCGGTCTGATCGCAGTACAGGCTCCGGCCGGCCACATCCAGGGATTCGAAGACCGGCGCGTGCACGGGAAGCAGGCTCTGCTGGATTTCACGAGCCAGCGCCAGGGATCGCCGCATGTGCTCCCGCTCCCTCAGGCCCTCGGTCATTTCGTTGATGACGTCTCCGGCGTAGCCGATCTCATCACCGGTGCGCACCCGGACCTTCCGGTCGAGACGGCCGCCCCGAATCGTTTTCAGCACCCGGATGATTTCCTCCAGGGGCCGGGTCAGGTTGCTGCTCACCAAAAGGGTGGTCGCGAGGCCGAGTGCGATGAACAGCGCCGTGTTCAGGTAGATCGTGGAGCGCAAAAGCGCCAGCACCACCTCGGGGGGCTCCGTGGAATAACCGGCCCCCCAGTTCATGGTGGCGATGGCGATAAAGGGAATCAAGTTCACGGCGCAGCACAGAGCGAGCATCCGGGTGCGGATGCGGATGGGCAGCGTCCCCGGAGTGGCGTACAGGCCGCCGTCGGGGAACAGCCGCGGCGCCAGGCGCTTCTGCAGTGAACGCTCCAGCCTGAAAAAGGCAACGATGACCGTGATCAGACCCACCAGCAGCGTCTGCAGGACGACGCGATACAGCGAGATCTCACCGGGGACCACGAGGTGGAAGACGAAGGGGTAGATGACGGCCGCCAGAAGCCATGCCCCCAGGCTCATGCCCATGAGGACGAAGGGCTCGTTGAGCAGCTTTCGTCTGGCGGATGTCAGATCGGCTTCAGCCGGCGAACGGCCCTCCAGCAAAGCGTCGAGGCAGCGGCGAATCGGCTGTTCGTACCGATACGTCGCCCAGCCGATGACGATGAAGATCAGGGGGAGATAGACGCAATCCACGAAGGAGCCGACCTTCAAGGCTGCGGGGGTCGGCGGAGACACATTCCGCTGGCTGATGAGCCCGACAACCAGGAGCCCGATGATATTGGAAATGGCGTTGTCGATCAGCATCTGGTTTTTCAGACGCCATTTACCGAGTCCACTCATGCAAAAACCCTATACTGATCCGGCAGGCAGTGGCAATGGGAAACGCATTCTTCGCCGTAAGTCATCCATGAGACCGGGATGCTGTATTAAAGTTGGCCCCGCCGGAGCATAACCCTCCCTTGGCGGCGCTGTTTCCCTACAGGCGACACTGCGGCGCCGTGTCTACAGCAAAAATCTCCGGTCCCTGGATTTCCTTCCCGCCGCACAGATGAACCAGCCGGCGCAACGTTCCCTTGAAGAGCCAGTCGTGAACGGGGAGCAGGACATGCCAATAGGTCAGGCCGGCCAAGCCCAGAGGCAGAAAGCGGGATATCATCTCCAGGGTAACCCGGCTGCCCGGTCCGGATTGGACCCGCCACTCCATCAAGGCGTCTCCCGGCGCCTTCATTTCCGACAGCAGCACCAGTCGATGCGGCGGCTGGCGGTCCACAACGCGCCACATATCCAGTGTGTCCCCCACCCGAAGCTTTTGGGAGTGGCGTCGCCCTCTTGCCAGCCCCGGCCCCCCGGCTGCACGGTCCATCATTCCCCGCAACCGCCAGGCCGACTGGGCAAAATACCAGCCGTTGCGCCCGCCGATCGCCTCTATCGTGCGCCACAGGCACAACGGGTCCCCCTCGAAGACAATACGGTAGCCCCGCCGCATGACCGTTCCGCCGGCATAGTCCGCATCGCCGCAGGTGACCCATTCCGGAGGCAGGCGGCCCCCTCCGTCGTGGCAGCAAGTGTCGACCTGTTCCTGCCGCACCCGCTCCAGGGCGGTTCGAATGGCCTCCTCGCAGCCGACCGGCCTCACCTTCACCATTTCCCGGATGTCGTTGTTCCGGCAAATCACGGGAATGCTCAGCCCCTCGGCCAGCGGCTGCGCGATGGAGGCCGGCACCGGGGTGACCAGGTGGATCCACTTGGCGCTCAGCCAGGGCGTGAGAAACGGCACGGGGATGACAACCCTGCGCGGCAGGCCCGCCACCGTGCAGTATATGCCGATCAAGTCCTGATAGTTGAGAACGTCCGGCCCGCCGATATCCAGTGTCCTGCCCCGTGTGGCCGGCGATTCGAGGCATCCCTCCAGGTAGTCGAGAACGTTGCCGATGGCGATGGGTTGGCACGGGGTTCGCAGCCAGCGCGGCGTGATCATCACGGGCAGCCGCTCCACCAGATAGCGAAGCATTTCGAAAGAGGCGCTGCCCGCCCCCAGAATCATGGCCGCACGCAGATTGGTCACCGGAACCCTGCCCGATTCCAGAATGCCCTCCACTTCGTGCCGGGAGCGCAGATGGTGACTCAAATGGGCGTCGTCCTTTTCCCCGAGCCCCCCCAGGTAGATGATGCGCTCCATCCGATTTCGCTCGGCGCAGGCCACCATGTTTTGGGCGGCCTTGCGGTCCGCGGCGGCAAATCGGCCTTTATGGGCATTCATCGAATGGATGAGGTAATAGGCCGCGGTGCAGCCGCTTCCCGCAGCGGTGAATGCCTCCGTGTCGAGGGCGTCCCCCTTTGCGATTTCCAGGCCTTCGTGCCTCCCCCAGGGCCTTGCCAGCAGCCGTTGCGGCGAGCGCACCATCGCCCGAACGCGATAGCCGTGCTCCAGCAGCCTCGGAATGAGGCGTCCGCCGACATAGCCGGTCCCGCCGGTCACTAGGATGGGGTGGGTGCTCATCGGATCTTCCCTTTGGGTCGTGTGGAGCTCAGCGCTTCTTCGGGATGCGGTGTCGAAAAGCATTCCGCGCTACGGGAATAAAGATGCCACGCAGCAAGTTGCGGGGACTGCGCTCGCTGTTGCCGGTTCGAGAGATTATTTCAACTGACTGTCTTTGTTTCCGCGTCGATCGTAGCCGGAGAAGGCCTCCTGACGCTTTTCCCGATCGGATTGACAGTCGATGCACAGCCGGACGCCGGCAAGCGCCTTGCGGCGTGCTACTGGGATCGGTTCCCCGCATTGCTCGCAATGGGCGAGACCCTCGCCCTCCGGCAGCAGACTTCGCGCGCGCTCGACCGCATCTCCGACACTGGCGTCGATCTGCTCCTGTACGGCTCCGTCACGGGCCCAACCCACAGCCATCACCGGCTCCTTTTCTGGCTTCGCAGGGCGAAGGACCGGCCGTCCACGGCCCGGGAGACGGCGAGGATACCGTCGAGATGATCGTACTCGTGTTGGAGGAGCTCGGACAAGCTCCCCTCGAGCATCATCGTCCGTTCCTCCCAGTTTTCGTCCCGGTAGCGTATGCGACATCGGCGATGCCGCATCACCTTGACCAGCAGGTCGGGAAAGCACATGCAGTCGTCCCAGACCTCCATCATTTCCTCGCTCCTTTCGTCCAGGGCCGGATTGATGAAAATGTGGGATTCCCTGTCGATGCACATATAGAGCAGGCGCTTTTTGACGCCGACCTGCGGAGCGGCGATGGCCCTGCCGGCGCCATGGCGCCTGCGAAAGTCCATCATCGTGTCGTGAAGATCGGCCGTCACCTTCTTCATCGCGTGCAGCTCCTCCTGGTCTACCGGGCTGCTGATCTCGTACAGCTGCGGATCGCCCAGCAGCAGGATCGGTTGTACCGTCATTGTTTATCCTCCTGGGCCAAGAGATAATTTTGAGATGGCCTCTATCCTGTCTCCCAATCCAGCCGCCGGATCAACCAAGTGTCCCCTTCCTTTACCAGGGAAATGTAGTGGTGCAGGCGCCAGTGGGCATTCGAATAGATGACCGTGACCGTTGCCGTATTCCCAACCACCGTGATCGTTGGATCGAACAGCCGGAAACGAACGAAATAGTTGCCGCTCAGGTTTTCTCGGCACATGGGGTAAAACGACCGCTCTCCCTTCTGCAACTTCGCCCAGAACCCCGGAAGCGCTTCCGAGAGCTCCTTTTTGGAAAGCATGACCCTGCTGGCATGATTGTAAGTTCCCTTATCATGAAGGCATCCCAAGAATCGCTCGACGTCGAAACGGCTGCGTGCGTCCTGATAGGCAATGAGAAGCGATAGAATTTGCTCTTCTTCCGGATTGCGGGGGACGTATGCCTCCAGTGGCGAAAGCGTACATCCACAGACCGCGATGACCACAGCCCCTGCTGCCCCGATCAGCACTGGGATGCGGCTGTTGTGCACGAAGAAATGCATTGGGCGCTTCCCCTTGCTGCAATTCACTCGGCTTCTCCATCCCATTTCACGGCAGATCCGTTAAAAAGCGCTCCCATCGGGGTTTGTAGTTGTCGTTGATGTCGAGAGAAACAACGATGAAATCGGCTCGTCCTACAATCCGGCTCCGGCGGAGGAATCCGAAGTATCGGGAGTCGGCGCTGTTGTCCCGGTTGTCCCCCAGGACGAGATAGCTTTCCTCGGGTACGGTCACCGGCCCGAAAGAACGGGGGGCAGGGTGTCCGGGGGAAATCCATATGGGATGGGGCGCCTCGCCCAGATTCTCCCACAATCGGTACGTGTCTGCATCCCCGCCGGATGAGGGGTCATCGGCTCGCAAGTGCTGGATGGCCTCGTACCGCAGCCTTTTTCCATTGAGAACGACTCGATTGTTCCGCATGGACACCGAATCCCCGGGAATACCGACGACTCGTTTCACCAGACGTTCTCCGTCGGCAGGGGAATAAAACACCACGATGTCGCCCCGCTTCGGCTCGCACCACTCGGCGATGTGAAGAGTCGTGTAGGGGATTTTCAAGTCATAGGCCAGTTTGTTCACGAATATCCGGTCCCCTTCGACAAGGGTCGGCTTCATGGAGCCGGTCGGCACGACATTCCAATCTGCGATGGCCGACTTGAATGAGGTGGCAATCACCAGCGCGACAAAAAGGGAACAGCCCCATCCCTTCCAGAACATGCGTAGATGGTTCTTCCACCGTCGTTTCATTTTCCGCTCCTTGCCTGTCCGTTTCCCTACGGGCGTCGTTTCTTGTACCGGCCGCTTTCGACAGCGGCGGTTTTCCGGAGGACGAGGCAACAGAGAGCGCCTGCAAATGCCGTCCCCTCCACCGTGAAGTCGGTCCGTCTTCCCAATGCGGTCATTTCCTCGGCGCTGAGAAAAGGCTCCTCGAACGAGTGCAGCCACAGCAACCCCAGTCGAAAACCACCGAAGCGATTGCGGACGTCTTGACAGATCGATCTCGGCATGTTGCGGACCAGGTCGTACATCAGGGCATAGCCACCGCCAGCGAGCACCCTGTGCGCCTCGGCCAGAGCGTCGACCGGATTCCTCCAGTGGTGGAGGGAGCCGGTGGAGACCACACAGTCGAATGCGGCGTCGGCAAACGGTAGGGCATCCGCGCCCGCGACTCGGATCTGGATGCGATCGTCTGCTCCCCGCCTTTTCACATTGCGTTGCGCCTGCGCGGCCATGGCGGGGGAAATATCCACCCCGACCAGCCTCGCGTCCGGAAATCTCCTGTGCACAGCCAGCAGCAGATGGCCGGGACCGGTGCCAATGTCGAGCAGATGCCGGGTCGTTCCATAGCGGGCGATATCCCGGGCCACCAGATCGTAGTGGCGCAAGAAAATACCGGTTCCGCTCAAGGCATTGTAGAATACGCTTGCCGGCCACGGAATCCCCTCGGGATGGAACCGTTTCAGGATTCTCCGCCAGCGCCCGCCCGCCTGGCTCATTCTTCGTCATCTCCGCCGGTCTTGAAAGATTGCCCGGCTCCTGTTCCCGGTCAGGGCAAGATTTCAAACTCGGTGCTGACCTCGGCCACGCCCCGTACCGTGGCGGCCACCGAGCAGTACTTTTCCTGAGACAGTTGGATGGCCTGGGAAACGGCCT
>JAJDOA010000166.1 GCA_022340405.1 Desulfobacteraceae bacterium
AGGCGCAACGTTTTCGGCAGGCGCTGGAAAAGATCCCCTTCGTGGTCAGCTTTTCCTCCTACATGGACGAAACCGCCGCCATGTCCGACTATATCCTCCCCAATCACACGTACCTGGAACGGTACGACGACGTCGTCGCCCCGGCCGGTTTCCCCGCCCCATACATCGGTCTGGTGCAGCCCGTCGTCGAGCCGGTGGGCAACACGCAGCACCTGGGGGATGTGATCCTCCAGATCGCCGAAGCCCTGGGCGGCACTGTGGCGGAATCCTTTCCTTGGGATGACTTCCAGGGATGCATTCAAGAAACCCTTGCCGATCAATGGGATGCACTGGAGGAAGACGGGTATTGGATGGACGAGGGCTATTCCGCCGAAGACCCGGGGAGCGTCGACGTGCCGGAAATCACCTTCGAGCCCGTCTCCCCCGCGGGTGGGGAAGAAGAATACCCGCTGCTGCTGGTGCCGTACGACACCATGAGCCTGAGTGGGAGTTCCATCGGAAGCACCCCGTTCATGGTGAAAACCGTACCCGACACCGTGATCGACCGGGGAAAACTGCTTGTGGAGGTGAACCCGAAAACCGCCGGCTCCCTGGGACTCCGCGAAGGATCATCGGCCGTGCTGCAAACGCCCGCCGGTACTGCGCGCGTTCAGGTGCATCTGTTCGAGGGAATACAGCCGGGTGTCATCGCGATGCCGCGCGGGTTGGGCCACAGCGGTCCGGACCGTTTTGTCGGCGGCAAGGGCGTCAATTACAACGAACTCGCAGCTGTGGTGGAAGATCCCGTCTCCGGACTGGACGCTGCATGGGGCATTCGCGCCAAGCTGGCCAGAGCCTAACCGCCCGCCAATCGATTCGAAAGGGATCCGATGAAGGAAGCGAAGGAAGGATTCAAAAAATTTGGGATGGTGATCGATCTGGACAAATGCACCGGATGCGGCTCCTGCATGGTCGCCTGCATGGCCGAGAACAATGTGCCGTTCCGGGAGGACGAGTCCGACAAGCTGCGAAGCATCACCTGGATACGGGTGTACAAACTCGACAACGGCAAGCCCTTTCCCGATTACGACGAGTGCTATCTGCCCAGACCGTGCCAGCACTGTGAAGGACATGGTGGCCATTCCCCTTGCGTGTCCGTCTGTCCGGCCACCGCCACCGACTACGACATGGCAACGGGGATCGTCAGCCAAATCTACACCCGGTGCTTCGGCTGCCGATACTGCATGGCGGCCTGCCCGTATCATGCCCGCTATTTCAACTGGTGGGATCCCATCTGGCCGACGGGAATGGAGAAGATGCTCAGCCCCAACGTGTCGGTGCGCATGCGCGGCGTCGTGGAAAAGTGCAGCTTCTGCTACCATCGCTATCAGCGGGCCCGCGACCAGGCTTATGCCGAGGGGCGGCGGGAGATCGAGGAGGACGAGTACCAGACGGCCTGTACCCAAGCCTGCCCTGCCGGCGCGATCACTTTCGGCGATCTGAACAACCACAACCACGCCGTGTACAAACTCAAAAAAGATCCCCGTGCGTTCCGCCTTCTCGAGCGCTTGGGTACCAATACCAAGGTCTACTATCTGTCCAGCCGGGCATGGGTCCGACAAGCGGGGGACAATCGCCTCGCAGATGAGACCACTGCAGCCAAAAGCGGGCACTGAACCGCCGCAGGATGACGATGGAATCGAAGTTAGCCACCATCATTGACAACGGACCGCTAGGAGTACAATAGTTATGGATTCTGCACTGATTCCCGAAGGCGTCAAACGTGCACCCATCTGGCAGTTCCTTCTTGCCATCGCCGTGGTCGGTGCCGTTCTGTTGTGGGGCGTTTACGCGATGCTCCTTTGCTGGATCCAGGGATTGAACGTCACCAACATGAACGACAACTACGGCTTCGCCCTGTGGATCTGGGCCGATTTGGCCGTGATCGCTCTGGGCGGCGGCGCGTTCTTTTCCGGCTTCCTCAAATACATCGTGGGCAAGGACGAGTTGAAGAACATCATCAACTACGCTGTCCTCATCGGGTTCATCTGCTACAGCTCCGCATTGCTGATCCTGGGCATCGACGTGGGGCAACCCCTGCGCGGCTGGTTTATCTTCTGGCATGCCAACGTGCATTCCATGCTCACGGAAGTGGCTTTCTGCCTGTCCTGCTATTTCGGCGTCCTGACCATCGAATTCATTCCGCTGATCCTCGAAAATCGTCAGCTGGACCGCGTCCGGTTTTTTCATCACCTCAGTCACAACATGCACGGTATCATGGCGATTTTCGCCGCGACCGGCGCCTTTCTTTCCTTCTTTCACCAGGGCTCTCTGGGCGGCGTGGCCGGCGTCCTTTTCGGCCGGCCCTTCGGATTCCGCGAGCACGTCCTTGTCTGGCCGTGGACCTTTTTCCTTTTCACTTGGTCGGCTGCGGCCTGCGGTCCCTGCTTCACCATCCTGGTGACCAAGATCACGGAGACCATTGCACGAAAGAAACTCGTCAAGGACAACGTCATCTATCTTCTGGCCAAAATTTCCGGCTGGATGCTGCTCACCTACATCATCGCCAAAACCATCGACACCTGGTACTGGGCCACCACCACGGCCCCCTCCATGGGTTTCACCCTCATGGACTTTTACACGGGCAACAGTTTTTACGGCATCTGGATCCTCATCCTGGAGATCGTGATCTGCGGCTACCTTCCCGCCCTTATCCTAATCTCCAAGAAGGGCCGTGAACATCCCGTCGGATTGTGGGTCGCCGTGATCCTTCCCGTCATCGGTGTCAGTTTGAACCGCTGGGTCATGGTCTTGCAGGTGCTGGCCATCCCGGTGATGCCCTTCGATCATTGGGCGCTGTACCTCCCCAGCTGGCAGGAAGTGGCCACCACACTGCTGCCGGTTTGCTACGGAATCATCCTGGTTCTCATCTGCTATCGCTACCTGCCCATCTTTCCTCAGGAAAGGGAACTGAACCCCATCGAGGAACCGCCCGCACCGTCGGAAGATGTTGCCGGCGCCGCGGAAGACGAAGGGGAGGAAGCCGAGGTGGAAGCACCGGATCAGCCCATGGAACCCGCGCAGGCCTAACGGACCGGCGCGACCGATGTAAGGAGTTCGCTTATGCTACCGTTCAGCTTCGAGTGGTTGTGGGACATGCCGCATATGGTTTTTCACGGCGGCCTTCATTTTGCCCTGACCGTGCTCAGCATCGGTATGGCCTACTGCATCATCAAGGCCATGGTGCAGACCATCAAGGGCGGAGGCGAGGACCACGGTCATCACTAGGGGCTGTTTCTACATTCGGATTTTGGTTCAAGGTCACTGAGGATTCGAGTTTTCAGCCGCAAGAATACTGGTGTATCTCGAGGACTGGAAACGAGGACCCGACGCCGAGATGGGGCCAAAAGATCATTTAGAAACAGCCCATAGCCGTTGATACACTGCCGGAGGAAGACAAAGCGCTTTTCCGCCCTTGCCGGGCGGCAAAGCGCTTTTTGTTTGCGTCCGCCGGCACTGGCGCAACCCCATCGCCCAGAAAGGAGAAGCGAGCGCACCATGGACAAAATCGTCGTCGAAGGAGGCCGTCGCCTCCGGGGCGAGGTCACCGTCAGCGGAGCGAAAAACGCCGCACTGCCCATCCTGGTCTCCTCCCTGCTCACCGACGGATGCAACACCTACCGGAACGTACCGCATTTGCAGGACATCGAAAGTGCGTTGCGCCTGCTCGCCGAACTGGGCGCCCGGGTCGAGCGCGAGGGGACCCTTGTGCGGGTGGATGCATCCGGCGTAGACCGTCCGGAGGCCCCTTATGACCTCGTCCGGAAGATGCGGGCCTCGGTGCTGGTTCTCGGCCCTCTGCTGGCGCGGTTGTGCAGGGCCCGGGTCTCCCTGCCCGGCGGATGCGCCATCGGCGCGCGCCCGATCAATCTGCACCTGACAGCGCTCGAGATGCTGGGGGCCCGCATCGAGCTGCAGCACGGGTATGTCGAAGCCGAGTGCAACAGACTCAAGGGCGCGGAGATCTATTTCGATACCGTAACCGTTACCGGAACCGAAAACATCCTGATGGCCGCTGCTCTGGCCGAGGGGACTTCGGTGCTGCGAAACGCCGCCCGGGAGCCCGAAGTGGTCTCTCTGGCCGAAACCCTCAACGCCATGGGCGCCGACATTCGAGGCGCGGGCACCGCCACCATAACCGTGAACGGGGTGCCGCGGCTGCATCCGGTGGAAGCCGCCATCATTCCCGACCGCATCGAAGCGGGCACCTTCATGGCGGCGGCAGCTCTGACCGGGGGCGACATTCTCCTGCGCCATTGCCAGCCCGAACACCTTGGCGCGGTCATCGACAAGTTGCGGATGACCGGCGTCGCGATGGAGGTTTCCCCCGAAGGGATCCGGGTCCGCGGCGGCGAGCGCATCCGGAGCGTGGACATCCGCACCCAGCCCTACCCCGGTTTTCCCACCGACATGCAGGCCCAGTTCATGGTGCTCATGTCGGTGGCCACGGGCACCAGCATCATTTCCGAGACCATTTTCGAAAACCGCTTCATCCACGTCAGCGAACTGCGCCGGATTGGCGCCGACATCACGGTGATCGGCAACACCGCCACCGTGAAAGGCGTTTCCATGCTCTCCGGCGCCCCGGTCATGGCCAGCGATCTTCGGGCCAGCGCTTCTCTGGTGCTGGCCGGACTCATCGCCGTCGGCCGAACGGAAGTCCACCGGGTGTATCACCTTGACCGGGGATACGAGGCGCTGGAGGAGAAGTTCGCCCGTCTGGGGGCGGCCATCTGGCGGGAGAAGGTGTGAGCGGGGGGACCGGAAAATCATGGGCTGAGCACGTTTCGCAGCCCTGATGATCGAGCAGGCAAGACAGGACGTTGGGCGTGCCAAAGGCCCGCGTCCCTGCAACCCATCTCATGCATCTGCCCATTGGTTCGTGCAACAACCGCCTCACCTTCCGTATCGGATCCCAATGGAAACCATCGCTTCCCTTCCACTTTGTCTTTACCCAACCTGTTGGATGTAAAGCTTTTTTTGTCATTGTTGCGCAAACCGGAGTCCTTTCGGCGAATCGGGTATCTTTCGTTTGCCGTCGGGCATGATTTTTGCGCCCATTTGCCCCGGAGCGTCTGTGCGCCGGCGCGTCCGTCGCATAAGTTACCGCTATGCCCGAGGAGAAGAAGCCCATCCCGTCTCTGCAAAAAGGCGGGCGTCCTTCCAACGAAAAGCCTCGACCGCACCACCTGTCGACTCCGATTCGGAACCAACGATGTCACCGAAATCGTCTCATTCATCCAAAATATCCAGACCCTATCTCCACCCCCGTCCCCTGTATCCGCTTCTGGCCGCACTGATTGCGGGGATTGTCGCCGGAGACCGGTGGCCGGACTTCGTTCCTACGGCCCTGGCGCTGGCGGCGGCCGGGCTGCTCGGAACCCTGGCCGGGATCCGGAGCGGCCGAGGGGCCCGCTGGCTCCCCGGGGTGCTCTTTGCTGCGCTGGGTTTCCTTTCAATTCAATACTGGAACCGGCCGGCTCCGGGCGGCGCCTGCATCGGACCTTTTCTCGACGGCCCCCGCTGCACCCTGATCGGCACCATCATTGGCCGACCCTGGCGGTATCCCGGTCGCACGCGGTTTGTGCTTCGGGCCGAACGTGTCGGCGGCCGGGACGGGGTGGCTGTGGGCTGTCGCGCCCGCCTTCGCATCACGGTCCACGGGGAGGATCCAGGGCTGAAAAGAGGCGACCGCATCCGGCTTACCGGACGGATTCGATCCTTTCGCAATTTCGACAACCCGGGAGGATTCGACTACCGTCGCTACATGCGGCATCGACGAATTGCGGGCTCGTTGTCCCTGTGGTCCCGCCGGCCATCGCTTGTCGTGAAAAGGGAACATCCGACTCCTGTCGAGCGTCTTCACGCGATGGTGTCCGCCCACCTCGCCGCCTCATCGGACCCCGGCACGGCAGGGACCGTATTCGCCGCCCTCATCCTCGGCGAGCGCAGTCGCATCCCCGCGGCGCTGCAGGAGGTGTTCCAGAGGGTCGGTGTGGGGCATCTGCTGGCGATTTCCGGCTTGCACGTGGGCATCGTGGCCGGTATCGCCTATGGTATTTTCCGTGCGCTGCTGTGCCGTGTCCCATATTTTCTTTGGAAGGGCTGGGTGCGGAAAGGGGCTGCGCTGCTGGCCTTCGCCCCGGCCCTGGGCTACGCATTTTTGTCGGGGATGTCGGCCCCCACCCAGCGGGCGGTGGTAATGACGGCGGCTGCGCTATGTGCCGTGTTGCTGGAGCGGGAGCGAGACGTGCTTCACGCCGTGGCCATGGCCGCCCTGGTCATTGCGGCCGCACACCCGCCTTCGGTGTTCAGCGCCTCTTTCCAGCTATCCTTTGCAGCGGTGCTGGCCATCGTGGCGGGCATCCCCGTGCTGGCGAAACCACCGGCCGGGCCGCCCGCAGTGCCCCGTCTGTTTTTACGGAGGGCGACCGCCTTCGCTGCAGTGTCCCTGCTGGCCTTTTTCGGAACCCTTCCCCTGGTGGCGGCCTATTTCAACCAGGTTTCTCTGATAGGCCCGGTGTCCAATCTTTTCTACATTCCGGCGGTCGGTTTCGTTGCCGTCCCCCTGGGGCTGGCGGCGGTGGCGGCTGCGCCTCTGGCTCCGAACCTTGCGGGCCTGCTGGTGGAGCTGGACGTGCGTCTGCTGTCGGTGCTGCTGGACACCATGGAATGGGTGGCCCGAATGCCCTATGTGGCGGTAAAGACGCCCACGCCGGGTGTGGTGGAGATTCTCTGCTACTACGGCGCCGGCAGCCTGATGCTGCTGTTGTGGAAAATGCAGCGGGCGGCAGCGGAGGGATCGGAGCGTGCGGCCGCGCACCGCAAACACCGGCAGCGCCTGTTATGGGGCGTCGTCCTAGTGGCCGCAGTGGCCGCCTGCGACGCACTCTACTGGTGTCGGGAGCGCTTCTGGCGGGATGAGCTTCGTTTGACGGTCATGGACGTCGGGCAGGGTTCGGCCGCTTTGGTGGAATTGCCCCGGGGGGGCGTCATCCTGGTGGACGGCGGCGGATTTTCCGACAACAGTCGATTCGACGTCGGGGCCTTCGTGGTGGCTCCCTTTCTATGGCGGAAAAAGATTTGCACCCTGGACCTGGTGGTGCTCAGTCACCCCAACGCCGACCATATGAACGGGCTGCTCTATATCCTGCGGAATTTTCGCGTCAAGGAAATCTGGACCAACGGCGAATCGTCCGAAACGCTTGGTTATGCCCGTTTTTGCCGGATCGTGAAAGAGCGGAAACTTTTCGAGCCGGGCTTTTCCACACTGCCCCGCCGGCGCCGCCTCAACGGGGCGACCATTTCCATTCTGAACCCGCCGCGGGATTTTTTGCAGCGGACCCGGTTCGAGCCCTGGCGCAACCCGAACAACAACTCCCTGGCTGTTCACATCCGTTTCGGCAGGGCGACCTTCCTGCTGCCGGGGGACGTCATGGCCGCGGCCGAAGCCGAGATGGTGCGGACCGCCGGATTGCGGTTGGACGCCCGTGTGCTCGTCGCGCCCCACCACGGCAGTCGCTTTTCCGCAACGGATGCATTTCTCGATGCCGTCCGCCCCTCTTTGGTTATTTTTTCGGCCGGGGCGAACAACCGCTTCGGTTTTCCCCACGCGGCCGTGATGCAGCGCTGCCGACGGCGTGGCGCGGCGTTGCTGCGCTGCGACAGGGACGGAGCGATCGTGTGCTCCAGCGACGGGAAAACCCTCCGGTTGGAAACCCTTCTCCTCGGTCGGTGCGGCAACACCCCGTGCCGCTCCCGACGGGAGACCCTTCTCGACGCAGGGCGCAATGGTTTCGAAACGTCAGGCACAGACGACGGCGGGAGTCAAAAAGATGCAAGGGGCAGGTGAAGACCCCGGGCGCGGCCCGGCACCCCTTGCCACCGGAAGGGTGAAAACGACTTATGGAAAGCGCATCGTGAAGGTGGTACCCATGTCTTCCTCGGACTGCACCGCGATCGTCCCGCCGTGCTCTTCAACGATTTTGTGCGTGACGGCCAGACCCAGGCCGGTTCCCTTGGATCCCTTGGTGCTGAAAAACGCATCGAATAGTTTTTCCTGATTTTCCCGGGAGATCCCGCAGCCGTTGTCGGACACCGATACGGCCAGGCCCTGGGCGTCCTCCGCCGTGGAGATCTCGACACGCCCGCTTGGCGCCGAACAGGCATCCACGGCATTGCCCACCAGGTTCAGGACGCAGCGGTAGACACCCTTCGGATCCAGCGTCCGTTTGCCGATTCCCTCGGCCAGCGTCAGTTCGATGACGACGCCCTGCTCCGCCGCCCGGGGCCCCATCAGATCCGCCACGGCGCTGCACACGGAATTGACGTCTGTGGGTTCGGTTTCCGGTTCCCGGGGTTTGGCGACATTGAGCATGTCCAGCACCAGGTCGCGCATGAGATCCGTATTTCGCTTGAGCACCTCCCATCCCTTTTCCACCTTGGGCAGGTCGCCGTTTTTCAGCCCGGTCTGCATGACGTACTCGCCGCTGCCCACGCCGGCCAGGATGTTTTTGATGCAGTGGGCGGCACCGGCGATGCCTTCGCCCATGGCCGCCGCCCGCGCCTGGCGGAGATTTTCCTGAACGAGGCGTGCGTTTTCAATGACCAGCGCAGCCTGGGATGCGAGCACGGAAAGGACTTTTTCATCGAGCCGGTCGAAGCCGTCCGCACCGGTCTTGTTCACCGCCTCCACCACTCCCACTAGCTTACCGCGGTAAATCATGGGAACAGCGATAAGATTTCGGGTCTTGAATCCCGTCTTTCGGTCTGCGCTGGGGTCGAAGTGCGGATCGTTATAGGCGTCTTGAATAATTACCGGCATCTGCATGGCGGCGCAACGGCCGGCCACACCCTCTCCCTTCTTGATCCGTATGCTCTTCAGCTGGAGCTCGAAATCCCTTTCCGAGGGTTTCCCCCGCACCACGTAGAAATACAGCTCGTCGGTGTCCTCGTCGTACAGAGCCAGAGAGGCCGATTCGGCCGCAAGGGCGTTGGCGCTTTCACGAATGATGGCCTCCAAAAGGCGGTCGAAGTCGGTGATGGATTCCATGAACTTCTCGATGCGGTACAGGTGTTCGATGTCCAGCTTCATGGCGCCTCCCGATGGATCGGCGTTGGGATTGGATCTCGGCTGTTTGAAGCATCATCAAGGGTATCCTCGCATACCGTTGATGATGGCAATGCATTTTTAAAAATCGATGGTTGCGGCCGCACTGTGGACGGATGGCAACGCGGAATGCGGCTGGACGTCAATGTACCCGTAAACGGTGGATTTGTCAAAAGATTGCCGCCAACGCCCACCTCCCCTTTCCTCGGCAGCCTCGGAATGCTACAATCTTTCCATGAACCGCGCCCCCCATTGCCCGGAGCTTTTACCGCAGGTTAGCGCAGACCGTCTGGAGCGACTGTATCGAGCCTATAATCGAAGGGAATACGTTCATCCGGACCCGCTGGAGTTCCTCTACCGGTATCCCGATCCCGCCGAGAGGGAAATTGTGGCGCTCGTGGCCGCAAGCCTTGCGTATGGAAGGGTGGCCCGGATCCTGACCAGCGTCTCCGACGTGCTGGAGCGCATGCAGCCCTCCCCCCGGTACTTCGTTGCCCGTACGTCCGAAGTTGGTATGCAGAAAACTTTCGGCGGTTTCGTTCACCGCTTTGCCACGGGCGATGCTCTGGCGGCGCTGCTGGCAGGCGTGCGGCGGATCCTGCAGCGGCACGGCTCCCTTTGCCGGCTCTTCAACTCCGGCCTCTCCCCCGGAGACGATTCGG
>JAJDOA010000317.1 GCA_022340405.1 Desulfobacteraceae bacterium
GTGACGTTGCGGTGGGCGAACTCGATGCCCGCTTCCCGGAACGCCTCCTGCATGAGCCGGTAGACGTGCTTTCGGATCGCGAACTGGTCGCCCGGCCGGGTCTTGTACTTCACCCGCATGATCATGGCCGAGTCGTCCATCTCCCGAACGCCCTGGGACTTGATCTTGTCCAGCAGCTTGTCGGCCAGTTCGGGATCTTTGATGATTTCCTTGTAGACCTTTTTCTTGATGATCTTGCGCACCTTCTCCACGTCGGTGTCGTAGCGAACCCGGAAATCGAGCTTGGTGACGATGTAGTCCCGGCTCAGGTTCGTCACCGTGGCGATGTCCCCGAAGGGAATGAAGTTGACCTGACCCCGCGGGTGGCGGAGCCGCAGCGACCGGATCGAGATGTGTTCCACCGAGCCCTTGGTGCCGGCCACCTCCACGTAGTCTCCTACGCGGAAGGCGTCGTCGATGAGAAAGAACACCCCCGATATGATGTCCTTGACCAGGGTCTGGGCGCCGAAGCCGATGGCCAGGCCGAAGACGCCGGCGCCCGCAATCAAGGGACCGATGTTCACCCCCAGCGCCGACAGGATCATCAACGCAGCCAATACGGCTACGGTGGCGGCCATGAACTTTCTGAGCAGGATCAAGAGGGTGACAATCCGTGAGCCGCCGGCGCTCCCCTCTTCCATTTCCTCCTCTTTATCCGGATCGGGCATTTCTTGCTGCAGCCGGCGCTGAATGGCTGCGGAGACAACGACCCAGAACACGTAACAGATCAGCACCACCAGGAGGATACGAAACACACCCGCGGCGACCGCCTCACCGATCTCGAACGGGACGCCCCAGATCTTCAGGGTCCAGAAAACGATCAGGGCCGCCAGGGCCGCCCGCAACCCCGACCGGATGGCTCTCCGCATGCGATTCATCGTCAGGGTGCCTTCTTCCACGGGCTCGCTTCTTTTCGCTTCATCGTCCGACACCTCAGCCTCGTCCTCCGGTGTCTTCCGGGCAGCCGGCTCATCCTGAACCACAACGATGCCGAAGATCTTGTCCAGAGCTTCCCGCAGCAGCCAGTCCAGCAGAAAGTACAGGGGGACCATCAGCAGCGTAAGAATGCCTTGGCCCTGGGGAAGTCCCAAGATGCGGTTGATGATGCTCAATGCCACCAACAGTAGGCCGAGGGCAACGGCCACTGCATGCCACTTCTGGATCAGGCGGTATCGCAGGCTGTTTTCCGGAACGCCCCGGCTGAAGTGCTCGGCCACCTCTTTTCGTTTGGCAAGGATCATCCAGATGAGCATGACCGCCATGAGCAGACTCACGCCACTTGTGGCTTTCACATGCGCCAGTTCGGTGGCCCCGGCCAGCCGCACGACACCGCAGGTGAAAAAACCGATCACGTAGACTGCAGCAAAGGCTACGATCCAACGGTGCAGAAACACCGCAGCCTCGTCTCCGATGGGAAACAACCGCAGCCGGGAATGACCGGGCGTCAGCAAAAAGCGGGAAATCAGCCAGACGAGCTGAATGGCGGCAAGTGCAGCCAGGTAAGTGGCCAACAGGACACGCTCTCCCACGGTTCCTTCCAGGAGCAGGAAAAACAGGGCCAGCGAGCCAATCACGAAGAGCACGATGGCCAAAAGATCCAGGAGCCCGCGCGCGGAGAGGATCCCGAGTTTGGAGCGCCATCGGGAGGCATCGGCCGAAACCAGACGGGTTCTGGACGTCTTCGTGTACAGAAGAAAGATCCCTTCCAGGAAAAAACCGGCGATCAGGACCATTCCGACGGAAAAGATTACGACTGCGGGGTTTTTCTGCTTTTTTTCCTCACCGCCCAAAAACGTGAAAAGGCCGGAGACCTCTTCCGGGCTGACCGTTCCGCCGGAGCGTAAAAACGCGATACGGACTTGAAAAAGATCGACCAGATCTTCGGCGTTCTTCAACAAGCCGGCGACCCCTCCTTCCGCTGCCGCCGAAGTCGCTGCGGCATCCTCCTTTGCTTCCCGCTCGAGGGATTGGATGAGCAGGCGCCGGGCCTGTTCATCGCTGAGTCCGGCTACGATACGATCCACGTCCTCTGCGGTCAATGTTTCCGGAAGTGCGGGGATTTCGACGGCGGTCTCGGTTTTGCCGCTGTCCGCTGCGGAAACGGCCATCGGCAGGCAGAGAAGCAACACGAGTGCCACCATGGAACCTTTTCTCAGAACGGAGGAAAGGTTCTTTTCCATGAGCGTCCTCCTTGCAGAAGGGGAAAGATGCGTGACCGATGCGTCACGGAAGGGGACGACGCAATCGGAATGTCTATGTATTGTAAGGATTTTAGAATGTTAGTTCAGGCGGATTGGGCTGTCAACCACTGCCGAAAAAAAGCCCGGCCGCCGGGCATGCGCCCCGCCACCGGGCTTTGGTTTCGCGTCCGGCTGCTTTGCGGCAGCCGCTTGCTCCCGGAATCCGTTTAGAACCACTTGTACTGGATGCCGAAAGCCAGAAACGTGATGTCTTTTTTGTATTCGATATGGGTTCCCGTGGCGGTGGTAAAATCGGCGTCCTTGTAAAAGACATGGCCAAGGCCGACGTTGAAGTCCAGTCGGTCGTTGGCGGACCACACCAGACCCATACCGAAGGAGTTGGCGTCCAGCTCGGGCAGCTCAGGGGTCATGTTCTCCGCATCTGCGCCGGTGCTGGTATACAGATACCCCAAAGATCCCTTCACAGAATCGCTGATGGCGTACTCGATGGCGATGCCCACGTCGTAGCCGTTGTCGTACAGGTCCTCATCCCCGCCCCAGTCGGCATCCTCGTTGAAGTAGTAGGTGAAGTTGGCCTCGGTGCGGACCCGGTCGGAACACTGGTAGGAGACACCGCCGGCGAGGATGGCCGGAAGGTCCCGCGGACGGCTGGAGCCCGAGTTGATGCCCAGGGCAGGGAGCACCTTGACCAGGGGGCTCAGCGAATTCGTATCCTGGTTTACGGTCGCGTCGAAATCCAGCTCGATTTTGCTCTCGTAGCGCAGACCGATGTTCAACCCTTCCATTGGAGCGATGTTCAGGCCCAGAACCGCGCCCCACCCGTCGGCCTCCTCTTCGTAATCCACTGTCTGCGTGAAGGGCGGATTGACCCCGGGCAGGGAATTCTGTGCTGCAGCGGTGACATGCCCATTCGCCTTCCTCTCCGAGGTGAGGTACCGGGCAGCCAGGGCCACCGAGAACATCTCGTTGATCTCGAACGCTCCGCCGAGGGTAAAACCCAGACCGGTCTGCTCGGCGTCCAGGGACATGTCCGTGACGCCGGAGTACCAGAACATGGACGGTACGCCCCCTGCGGCCAACTGCTGATTGAAGCCGGGGATCAGTCGCTGTCCTAAGACCAATGTGGTGACATCCCCGTTCTTGAACTCCACCTTGCCGCCGCCCACTACGTTGGATAAGCCGAAAATGCCCGACCAGCGGTCTTTCTTGTACACCGCGAAGATGCCGGGAACGTAGGACGGCTCATCCTGTTCGAGATTCACACCGTCGACGACATTCTGGTAGGTTTTGAACACGCCGTGCACCGAGATGTTGGTGTACAGCCCGTCGTCCATTTTCATGACACCTGCGGGGTTGTACATCACGATGTCGGCCGAGTCCGTGGCGGCGTTCCGGTTCAGCGTCCGGATGTACTCCGCACTCCAGTTGGTCTTGTTGTCGATTCCTCCCGCCAATGCGCTGGATGCACTGAGGGCGACCAGGCTGATAAGGCAAGCGACTGCGCAAAGCTTTCTCATCCCTCAACCTCCTTTGATAGGTAAGCGATACCCCAAATGACGATCCCCATATGTCTGCAACACCGAAGTCGGGTGTGATGCCATACGCGTAATAAAAAGGAGGGAAAAGGATCCCAAAAAATTCGGGATTCCGTAAAGATTTCTAATGGATCGGTCGATAAAAGTCAAACACAGATTCTCTTTTCTATAGCGCTTTTCTGAACACCGCTTCAAACACGGCCACTGAACCGGCAGCAGCGAGCGTTTTCCCCGCAGCTTGTTGGGGCGAAGCGGAAATCCCGGGCACCGGGGCCGCGGGGAGTCATCCATCCGTTATGGGGGCGTCGATTGCCGGGCATGCCTTCGCAAAAGCGCCGTGCCGAAAAGGCTGCGAGGAGGGACCCCTCTGTCTGCAGCGATGGCCAGGGAAAACGGGCCGGGGTGAGCCCGGTCCGGAGAGGCGCCGCGGAAGGTTAGAACCCATCTCAAAATTAGGATTTTCGTTCAAAGTCAAGGAGGATCCGAGTTTTCAACCGCAGGAATACTGCTGGTTTTCGAGGATTGAAAACGAGGACCCGACGCCGAGATTGGGCGAAAAGACAATTTTGAGATGGGTTCTAGCCTTCGGCGTTTTCAAGTACCGATCGAATCACGGCCACCGCGCGCTCCACCAATTCCGGATCGGCCTGGGAGCCCATGTGGCCAAGGCGGAAGATCTTGCCCGCAAGCGGACCGTAATTGCCGCCAAGGACCAGTCCCTGTTTGCGGCATGCACCGTCGAAATCCTCCCAGTTCAGCGATGCGGGCAGGCGGGCCGCCGTCACGGTGGGCGAAGGAACGGCTCCCTCGGCAGGGAACAGCTCGATCCCCGCATCCAGCAGCAATTGCCGACACCGCCGGGCGCAGGCCTCGTGGCGCCGGTAGGAGGCCTCCAACCCTTCGTCCAGGATCAGCTGCGCTCCGACATCCAGGCCGGCCGTTCCATGCCAGTTGGGGGTGTATGGGAAATAGCCTGTCCGATGAACTTCCCGAAAAGGCTTCAGTGCGTCGTATCCCGTGTACCCAACTGCATCCACGGCTTCCCAGGCCGCCTCGCTGACGCAAACGAAGGCCGTGTCCGGTATCGAGGAAAGGCATTTCTGGGATCCGCCCAGGCACAGGTCGATATGCCATGCATCCACCGGGACCGGCGTTCCCCCGATGCTGGAAACCGCATCGACGTACAGCAGGGGAACCCCATGCCTTTCCTTCATCTTTCCTAGCTCCGCCAGCGGGTTGAGGGTTCCCGAGGGCGTCTCGCAGTGAACGGCCGTGATCATCTTGGGAGCGAAGGATACGATGGCCTCTTCGATACGGTCCCAATCCGAAAGGGTCTCCTCGAATCCGAAAGAGACGGTTTTCACCTCGGCACCGACATTGGACGCCATTTCACCGATGCCCTCTCCGAACAAGCCGGTGGCCAGCGCCAGCACCCGGTCCCCCGAAACCAGGCAGCTCTTCAACGCCGACCACAATGCGATCATCCCCTCTCCGGACTGGATCACCACGCGGTTATGGGTCTGCAGCAGCGTCTGCAGCTTCGCCTCGCACCGGCAATAGCGCTCGAGAAACTCCGCCTCGAGGTCTCCGGAGCCGTAGTCGACGCCGTAGGCTTCCAACACGGCCTGCGGTACGCGAACCGGCCCCGGAACCATGGGAATGGGATAGGTGAGCATGGCCTTCTCCTTTTCGCGGCTTCGTTCGATGGGTTGAAAAGAATTGTATTCCCTTTCCAGAACATCATGCAACCGCCGATTTGACGCAGTCTGCTTTTCCGCCTATAGTTGACGGCAAATCGCCATTTTTAGAGGGGTGAATCCCTGGCCGTTTTGCAAGCCCCGGGGATTTCGGGAAGGGTTGAACGCACCCCAGTGCCTGAAATCCAGTCGATCTGTACTTGGGTTCCGGGGTGACGAGCCCATGGCAATGACGGGCGACATGGTGGCACACGGCAACGGAAGGAATACGGATATGCCCGACCGGATCACCATCCCTTTCACCCAAATCCAAATGGGGCGTTTCCTGTTTCTGCTCCTTTTTCTGCTGCTGGTCTTTTTCACCCGCCCGTTTCTGCTCAGCCTCCCCGGTTTCGTGCTGTTGATGGATCTGCTGTTTTCCGCCCTTTTGATTTCGGGTGTTTTCGCCTCCAGGAACCGGCCCGGATGGTTTCGATTTCTGGCCTCGCTGGCCTTTCTGACCCTGCTCTCCCTGTGGACGAACGAATTGGCGGCGCTTTCCTTTTTGCGAACGTTGGGACTCATCGGGGGCGCGCTCTTCATGGGCCTGTTGGCTGTCATGCTCGTGGCGCATCTCTTCGCACAGCGGGAAATCTCCTTTGACTTGATCACGGGATCCATCTGCGGCTACCTGCTGGCGGGCCAGTTCTGGGCATTTCTGTACGCCCTGCTGGAGACGTTCTCTCCGGGAGCGATCGGCAGTGTCGATGCGGCAGGAAAGGACCTGTTCTACTACAGCTATTTCAGCTATGTCACCTTGACGACCCTCGGCTACGGCGACATCTCACCGGTCTCTCCCACCGCACAATCTTTGGCCACTTTGGAAGCCATTTTCGGCCAGCTTTACGTTGCCATCATTGTCGCCCGCCTGGTGGGCCTTCAGGTGTCCCAGTCCATGGAGCGTTGACGGCCCCGCGCGCTGGTCCGTTTGACAAGAGCCGTTTCCGGCATTACGAGAAGATAGAGCATTTGCTAGAGCGGGAGGTAACCATGCGACCCCAGAACGGATGGCGTGCCGCGGCACTGCTGCTGGCGGCGGTTCTCATCGCTTCCCCAGCCGCCGCCGAATCGGACCAGATCTACCAGTGGCGGGACGAAAACGGTGTCCTCCGTTTCTCCGATCGACCACCGGAAGAGGTACCCGAGGGCAACATCGAAACGGCTCCCGAGATTCCCTACGACGCAGAAAAAGACCGGAAGCGGCAGGCCCGCACCCAGGAGGAGATCGAGGATTACATCGAAAAGGGGGAGATGAGACGGGCCCGCCAGCAAGAGATGCAGAGGCGCGAAAAGCAACGCCAGCAAAGAGAGCAACAACGCCTGGAGGCCCAGCGCCAAGCGGAAGAAGCCCAACGCCAGGCGGAGATGGAAGCGAAAAAGAATCGGAAATCCTGGGCGAAACGGCAGCGCGTCCGTTCCTCGGAAGGAGGATCGGGCGGGTCCGATCCATGAAAATTCCTCATGGGCAGGATTCTCGGCTTCACAAGTATGGCATGAGCAAACGTGCCAGTCCATCACGCAGTTGAACGGGAAATCTCCTGCCTTCCACATCCGCCAGGGTAATCTCTTTTCCCTGGCGGACCTTTCTGTCCAACAGCCTTTCCATCTCCTCTCCAAGCGCTTCGTCATAGCACTCCACGTTGAACTCGAAATTGAGCCGGAGACTTCGCGCATCCCAGTTGGTGGAGCCGATCAGGGACCAGGCGCCGTCGACGACAAAGAGTTTCGTGTGGTCGAAAGGGGGCGGCGTGAGAAAAATCCGAACGCCTCTTCCCAGAAGCTGCCAATGCTGTGCCATGGCTGCCCAAGCAACCACAGGCATGTTGCTTTTTTCCGGAAGACAGATTTTCACGTCCACCCCCCGCATGGCGGCGATGGCGACGGCCCGGATCAGGATCGCATCCGGCAGAAAGTAGGGGGTGCAGATGCGGACCGTATCCCTGGCAGAGGACAATGCGCCCAGCATCGTGTCCTTCAGGGTTTCGAAATCTTCGTCTGGACCGTCCGGAATACCCCGTGCCCACACGCTTCCGGAATGTTCAATCTGCGGAAACCAGGCATCCCCTTCGAGGATTTCTCCGGACGCAAACGCCCAGTCCAGCGCGAACGCCCTTTGCAGGTGGGACACCACCGGCCCGTCTATCCGAAAATGAAGGCACTGTGCCGGCGACTTCGGCTGCAGCGATCGCCAGTGACCTTCCCGAATGTTGGTCCCGCCGGTGAAACCGACACACCCGTCGGTCACCAGGATCTTTCGGTGGTTGCGCAGGTTGGCGTATTTGAACAGCCGGGGGGCCCGGCTGGGCAGAAAGGCCTCGGCGCGGAGGCCGGCCGACCTGAGCTGACCGACCATACTGGGGCGGCTGTAGCGGGAGCCGACATCGTCGATGAGCACCCGCACGGCGACACCCCGCCCCTGCGCCCTCAACAATGCTTGACGGAAAGCGTCTCCGGCGCGGTCGTTGTCGAAAATGTAGCTCAGCAGGGCCACCGACCGCCGGGCACCGTCGATGGCCGCCAGCATTTCGGGGTAGGCCCGGTCGCCGTCCTGAAGAGCCGCGATCCGGTTGCCGGGCAGCACAAAGGAGGGGGTCAGCCCCCCCACCAGGCGCATCAGCCCGCTCAAATTGGGGTGAATCTTGGTGAAACGCTCGTGGAAGCTGGCCTCCTCCGCTGTGTGAATCGGAATGGTCTGGGCGGCCCAGGAGTCCTTTAGCTGCAGTTCGACGGCCCTGCGCTGGATTCGGTTGATGCCGAAGCTCACATACAGAATCGCCCCCAGCATGGGTGCCAGCCAGACCAGCCCGGTCCAGCCGATGGCGGCGCGGATCTCCCGCTTCCGCAAAACGATGTGCAGGGTACAGCCGATGGAAGTGAGAAGGTTGATCAGGGCCACCAGCCATGGCCAGAGGGAAGACAGGATGTCGAGCCACGGCTCCGACATGGGTTCCTTCCTGTTGTCGGTTATCGACGGTTGCGTGAAACCCGCACGATTCGTGCCCAGAACAAGGCGGTCGTATCGGCGCCTTATCCCTTCCGGAACGGATCCGGATCGATGCCGTAGCGGCGCATGATCTGCTGCAGGGCCTGGCGCTCCAAGCCGCAGGCCCGGGCTGCCTGGCTGACGTTGCCTCCGGTTTCCTCCAGCAGCCTGCCGATATAGGCGGCGTTGAATTCGCGCAGATTCTGCTCTTTGGCCTCCCGGTAGGGAAGTTCGGGCACGGCAATGGGGCGGGCGGTGGTTGCCGGCGCAACGTCGGCGAAACCGACGTCCTCCGGGCGGATTTCTTCGCCGCGGGAAAACAGCACTCCCTGCAACAGTTCGTTTTCCATCTGCCGGACATTGCCCTCCCACTGGCGGTTCAGGAACAGGGCCATCAGTTCCGGGGAAATCCGTTTGAGCGGCTTCTCCTGTTCCGCACAGTGCTTGGCCAGCAGGTGGTTGGCGATGACGGGGATGTCTTCGGGATGCTCCCGGAGTGCGGGCAGCCGGATGGGAAGGACGTTGAGCCTGTAGAAAAAGTCTTCCCGGAATTCGGAACGCCGTATCTTTTCCTGGAGATTTTGATTGGTGGAGGCGATGATGCGCACGTTGACCGTAATGGTTTTCGTATCACCCAGGGGTTTGATCTCCTTTTCCTGGAGAACGCGGAGCAGCTTGGTCTGGATGATCGGGCTGATATCGCCAATCTCGTCGAGAAAAATCGAGCCGCCATTTGCCTCCTGAAAGAGCCCGATGCGGTTGTGCACCGCGTGGGTGAAAGCGCCCTTTTTATAGCCGAACAGTTCGCTTTCCAGAATCTGTTCGGGAACGGTCGGGCAGTTGACGGCGACGAAGGGGCCCTTGCTGCGGGGGCTCAGGGCATGGACGGCTCGGGCGGTGAGGTCCTTGCCGGTGCCAGATTCGCCGGTGATGAGCACCGTGTGATCGGTTTGCGCCACCGTTCGAATGGTTTCGAACACCGCTTTCATGGGCGCGCTGTTTCCAACCATATCCTGGAAAATATTGGCATTGCGGCATTCGGACAGCAGCCGGCTGTTTTCCCGGATCAGGCGGCTGCGCTCCATGGCCTTTTCCAGCCTCACCACAAGGGCGTCGTGGTCGAAGGGTTTGGTGATGAAGTCGTATGCCCCGCATTTCATGGCCACCACCGCGTCGTCGATGGATCCGAAGGCCGTCATCATGACCACGGTTTGGTCAGGGTTGGTGCGCTTGATCAACTCCAACATTTCCAGACCGTCCATGCCCGGCATACGGATGTCGGCCAGAACCAGATCAAAGTTCTCTGTCCCGATCCACTGGACTGCCTCCTCACCGGTTGCGGCCGTCTCGACGCGGCAGCCGAGCTCAGGCTCCAGACTTCGCTGCAGCAGCTGCAGCAGATCGGTTTCGTCGTCCACGATCAGGATGCGTCGCCGGCTGTTGTCGCTCATCAGGTGTCTCTTCCGTTGATCGGCAGCACGACGGTGAACACCGTGCCCGCCCCCGGCGAGCTGTCTACATGAATGTCACCACCATGTTTTTTGATGATACCGTAGCTCACCGAAAGGCCGAGGCCGGTACCTTCCCCGGTCGGCTTCGTCGTGAAAAATGGATCGAAGATTCGGGACAGGTTCTTTTTCTCGATGCCGTATCCATCGTCGGCAACTTCTACTTCAGCCCGTTTCGGGTCATCGAGCAGCCGGGTCGTCAACCGGACGGTGCCGGATTTCCCCACAGCGTGTTTGGCGTTCATGATTAAATTCATGAACACCTGCTTGACCTTTTTCTCATCCAAGACCATCGGCGGCAGCGTGCCGTCATAGGTTTTCTGAATCGTCAACCCTCCCTTCCGGGAGTGGTGCTGGATGAAATGGATGACATCGTCAATGATGTCATGGAGATGGACCTGGTCTTTACGGGTTGGAGAGCTGCGGGCGAAATTCAGAAGATCCTCGACGATGGTCTTGCAGTTGCGTACGTGTTTTTCAATCGTTTTCAAATCGGTATAGCGCTCGGAATTCTCGTCTTCCCTGCGAATCAGCAACTGGGTATACCCTAAAATAACACCCAGTGGATTGTTGATTTCGTGGGCTATCCCCGCGGAAAATTCTCCGATCGACGCCAGCTTGTCCGCTTGCGCCATTTGTTTTTCCATCAAGCGCCGCTCTTCGATGTCCTTGACCAGGAAATGGATCGCCTCGCCCTCCTCGGCCAGGGCCCGATCTTGTCCGGCGCTCACCAAAGCCCTGAAGCTTGAGCCATCTACGTGGCGGAGTTCGACCTCTGCATTGGATACGAATCCTTTGGATGAGACTTCCCGCAGCAGGTTGTCCCAATCGATCGTTTGCGCAAAAAACGTCTGGAACGGCTGGCCGACGATTTCCAGGCCGGTGGCTTTCCGAACCAAAGTCTCCCTCCCCATGGGGTTGAGATCGAGTATGGTTCCGTCGACTGCGGTCACTAGGATCATGTCCCGGGAAGTCTCGAAAATCCGACGGTATTTCTTTTCGGAATGCCCCAGCTCGCGAGTTCTTTCGGCCACGAGATTTTCCAGGTTTTGATTCAAGTACAGCAGTTCGTCGCGCGCCCGCTGCAAGGCCGACCGGTCGTTTTCGATGGTGTGGTAGATCGTCCAGGTCTGCTGAAAAAACAGGGTCACCGAAGCGACGACGATGAAGGCGAATGTGTTGAGGCCGCCGCTGACGGGGCGAATCACGTCCCAAACGCCTCTTTGGCCCGAAAAAATCAAAATCTGCTTGAGGATGTGGCCCGCCGACCGAGATACGGCAAACAGCGTCAACGCACAGCACACCCAAAGCAGGTAAGTCCATATGACGTTGGTGCGGTCCTTTCTCCGGAGATCGTAGGCCAGCCTCAGGCAGCTCAGCGAGAGCACGATCATCAGGATCGATCCGCCGATGTCCACAACCCAGATGGGAATGGTGGAAACGGTCATCATGTTCGAGTGCTCCCGTGCAGCCCCGGCCGGCTGCCTCCGGACCGGAGCCTGCGGAGGCCGGAAAACAGAAAAGCCATGGCCGGCACACACAGCAGGTGGTCGAGCTTGACCACGATATAAAGGTACTGGAGCCATGTGTACGGCGCCGGAGACGCCAGGGAAATATGCCATGGGTTCACTCGGGTCACGGCAAGCACGGCCAACTGCTCTTCGAGCATGTGGACGATGAAGGCATCGATATTCCAAAGGATGAAAAAGACGGCTGAAAACTGAATGTGCCGCCAGCCGGGCTGATCCACCAGCCGCGCCCGGCGCAGCCAGTAGATCAGAATTCCCATGGAAATTGCGAAGAACACGTGGGCGAACTGGTGGGCGTAAAGACCTTCAGGCGCCCCGTGGCCCTGTGTGGCCAGGGCCGGTTGCGCCAGGAGCGCCGTCAGGGCAGCGGGCAGGGCAATGAAAAACCGGGGAAATGGCAGTCGCATGGGTCGGACCCGTAGTATTCGACGTTTATGATTCCAGAAACGCTTCCCCGATGTCAAGTTTTACGCCGACAACGTCCCGCAGTGACAGTGAAAACCCTCTGCATCCAGCGAGATGGATCAATCGGCGATCACCAGCGCCCTGGCTTGCAGCCGGCTGCAGCGGCGTGGTTGGCAGGCGGAAAAAGGGGGGGCCACGCTAAATGTTCGCCCAGAAGTGCGCGCCGGGAGAAAATCGGCACGACTATTGGGCCGGAGCCGTTTTTTTAGGCGTGTCCAGCATTTGCTGGACGCCTCGGAAATAGGGAAGCCGAGGCCGAAGGTACTTGAAGACGATACGTCCCAGAATGTAGAGCGGAATGAAGGTGAAGGTGTAGCCGACGCCGTCGACGAACAACCGGTTCAGCGGAAAAACCAAATCGAAGGTGACATCCGCGAAACGGGTCTGCATCCAGCCCAAGGCGAAAGGAAGTGGCCAGAACAATCCTGCCGAATACGCCGCCATGGTGAAAAAATGCTTTCCCCAAACGTCGGTGGCATCTTTGTTCAGCGCCTGATATTCGGTTTTTTTCCCGGCTTGGTAGGCCGCGAAGGAGAGCCTTTCCTTCTCCGTGATCTCTTCGGCCATGGCATCCAGATACCGCTTGTTGAGTCGAATGGCCAGAGAGATGCTCAACTCCCCGACGACCACACAAATCATGGCCAGGTTGAACGTGCCGATGAAGTAATCCACCAGTGGCACCCCGGTGATCCGATAAAAATAGATCAGAAACGGGTCGATTTGAAAATACAACCAGTCCAGATAATACTGCATGACGGCTCCCTCGAAACGGTCCCCCCTGTGGAACCGGTATCCGAATGCTTGGCGCCCTTCCGGTTCGGGCCGGCCGGAGGGTCCGGCCGGCCCGAATTGCAACAGACGGGCACCGGGTTAGACGATGCTGATCCCGAAAAATCCCCTCAGGGTATACCGCAGACCGATGAAGATGGCCAGCGCGATGAATATCCCCTTTAAAACCTTGGCGGGAATGTACTTGCCGGTCCGCGGGCCGATCATGGAGCCGATGAAAATACCCACCAGCTCAGCACCGATGAGTGCCCAGTGGACCTCAACACCCTTGAGGACCATAAAGTTGAAGATAGCAAAGATCATGCCGATGAGCACCGAGAGGGCCGAGGTTCCCGCCACCACAAACATGGGCAGACCTACGACGCTGGTCAGGAAGGGCACGTAGAGGAATCCACCGCCGATACCGAGAAACGAGGCCAGGGCCGAGATGAAGAAGCCGCCGCAAAAAGCCCAGATCGGACTGAAGCTGAAGGTCTGACCGAAGAAGGAGATCTCGGTTTTGGCGAGGCTCCATTTCACGGTCTTGACACCCTGGTCCTCGATGTTGGTCTTGGATTTGACGGCGGACTCAAACGCCTTGGCGGCCGCTTGGGCTTCCTTTTTGGAGGCCTGGCCCTTGGGCGTCATCTCGTAGATCATGAAGCCGCCGATGACAAAGACAACCAGTCCGAACCACCCCTGGTACTGGGAAAACTTGAGTTTGCCGGCGGTCGTAAACACCACCACCAAAGTGGCGAACAGGGCGCCGATGCCCAGAAAAAAGCCCAGGGCCGGCACCAGGCGCTTCTGCTTGTAGTAGTTGATACTGGAAACCAGGGCCGAAAGCCCCACAAGCCACTGGTTGGAAACCCGGATGCTGTCCGTTATGCTTTTGTTCAACGTTGGGGCCGTGTCCTTGAAGCTTTTGGCGTAAGCCCCCAGGCCATAGATGGTCATGTGGCCGACGCCAGCCATAATGCCGCCGAAGGCGCCCACGGTGGAAAAGATCCAGCCCACCCAGATCGCCCACACCAGACCGATGAGAGGATTGAGCTGCGGGCCGCCCGGAATCCCCAGGTATCCCGGGGCGCCGTTGGGGTCGATCTGGCCCTTCTCCGTTCCTTTGGGGGCCTTGGCGACCGCTTCTTCAATGGAAGCCGCCGATGACAGCTGCGGCATCATCAGCGGCACGGCCACTAGGATGGCAACGATCAAGGCTGCGGTTGCAAATGTCATGTTTCGGCTCATACATCTCCTCCTGTTCCTGTGTGTGGTTGGGATGCGCCGCGGCACATCCGTCAAATTTGGATCCAGCGAAAACTGCGGCGGGTTTCTGCTGGAAGCCATGGACCGAACAAACGTTTTCGGGCGGATCGACGCCTGGACGACGCACGTGCCTGAAAAGCTCAAAGCAAAGTGTATGCCACGATGTGCTCTGAAAAGAACTTGTGGGCTTGGCCTCGGAGTGAGGAAAAATTAAACAAAAAATCAATAAGTTATCGGATAGAGGGTGATTGGCAGGCATCGTTTCCACGATGGGGCGAGGGACCGGAAGAAAAAGCAGGCCTTCGTTGCAGACCGAATCTAAATACTAAGAAAACGGATTTTAGTATATTATTTCAGGCAAATAGATCAAACCGCAATATTTTTTATGCGGTGCAGTAATTTTTATGCAATCCGGCACTATCCGATGAAAAAGCCTCTGCTTGGCATCTTCCGAAGCCGGTTCAGTAAATCCCGGCGGAACAGGAGACGATACGCCCGCTGGGGAAGCGACGCACCGGCTCCGTGATGGTGGGGTCCGCTACTGCCTGTTGAACGGATCGGCGGGCGCATTCCCCGTTCCGGCAACGGGAATGCGGGAAGCTTTTGTTGGGCAGGCGGCGCAATCCATGGGCTTCCGTTGCAATATTTATATTGCGGTCAAACACGTTTCCGCCGGCGTGAACATGTAGCGAAACGGCGCCACACTTCGGAAGGTTTGATCCTCAACCACTTGATTTAATAAATATTTTATGGGTATCTTTAGCGCCTCCCCCCGACGGCGTTCCGATCAAAGGCATTGAAAACGACTGGTATGAATATTGCTAATATGTTTAGGGTTTAGGAAATAGGGTTGCAGGATTTCTGAATTCAAAAGTCACCTGGGATTCGGTCCGCTGACAGGATGGCCCGGATCCGCTGGTCAATTCGCAACATCACCGGAGGAAGAATATGGAAAAAGAAGTCTACAGCCTGTGTTTTATGTGTTCCGTGCGATGCCCCATCAAAGTGCTGGTCAAAGACGGCCAGGTGAAATGGATCGAGGGCAATCCTTTAGTGCCCGGAATGGAGGGCAGCCTGTGCCCACGTGGCTCTGCCGGCATCTCCCTTTTGAACGACGACCAGCGGGTGAAATCGCCGATGATCCGGGTTGGCGAGCGCGGGTCTGGACACTGGCGAAAGGCTTCCTGGGACGAAGCCCTCGACCTGGTGGGGAGCAAGTTGAAAGAGATCATCGACAAATATGGCGGACACAGTGTCATGCTGGGCGAACGCACGCAACTGGCCACACACGTGAGCAAAACCTTTTTGAAGGCCATCCGATCGCCCAACCACTTCACCCATGATGCTCTCTGCAAAGGGTCGGTAAATACCGCCTGCCGGACGCTTTTCGGTTATACGGACGCCCAGATGAGCATGGATTACAAGAATTCCAAACACGTGGTCATGTACGGCCGCAATCTTTTCGAGGCCGTTTCGGTCAAAGAGGTCAACAACATGATGGCCGCCCTGGAAAAAGGCGCCAAGCTGACCTATATCGACCCCCGGGTAACGGTGACCGCCACCAAGGCCCATCGATACCTGATGATTCGTCCGGGGACCGACCTGGCGCTCAATTACGCTCTGATCCATGTGATTCTCAAGGAAAACCTTTACGATGCCGAATACGTAAACAAATGGGTGTTGGGGCTGAAAGAGCTCCGGGACTTCATCAACGAGTACACGCCCGAGTGGGCGGAAAAAGAAACGGGCATTCCGGCCGGAGTCATCGTCGACATGGCAAGGGAAGTTGCCACCGACAGGCCCTCGGTTATCTTTCATTTCGGTTACCGCGGCGCCAATCATGCCAACGAAATCTACGTGCGCCGCTCGATCATGATTCTCAATGCGCTGATGGGCAGCGTGGAATGCCCCGGCGGATTCTTTTTCAAGAAGGGTCCCGGTGAAGAGGGGGGCAAGGCAGCCCGGAAGCTGACGGAACAGGAATTTCCAAAAATTGAAGTTCCGCGTTTCGACAAGGTGGGTACGTCGGAGTTTCCTCTCCCCGACCCCGCCCACGGTGTGGCACAGATACTGCCCCACGCCATTCTCAACAGCGACCCCTACCCCCTCAAGGCGCTTATTGCCTATCGGCTGGATCCCCTGATGTCCATTCCGGATACCGCCCAGACGTTGAAGGCCTTGGATCAGCTGGATCTGATCGTCGCCATCGACATCAACTACAGCGACATCGCCTGGTATGCCGACGTCCTTCTTCCGGAATCCACCTATCTGGAACGCACCGACCCCGTCCAGCAGGCAAACGGCCTGAAGCCC
>JAJDOA010000318.1 GCA_022340405.1 Desulfobacteraceae bacterium
TTTTCCGTGATCTCCTTTTTGAATGCCTTCAGCGTGCACCCGTAATCGTGCAACCGAACTCCGGTGCTGAGGGAAATGATGCGGTTGGCGATCATGGAGGGTAGGCGCCGACTCCAGTACGGGTCTTGGCGGTCAAACCGCCAGCCGCTGACCAGGTCGTATCCCTCGTCCATTTTGGCCAGCAACTTTGGGATGTCCTTGGGATCATTTTGCAGGTCGGCATCCATGGTGACGATCACGTGACCACGGGCGTGATCAAAACCTGCGGAGAGGGCCGCGGTCTGCCCGAAATTTCTCCGGAATCGGATCAGGACCAACCGGTCGTCTTGCTCCTGCAGACGGCACAGGCGTTCGTAGCTGCTGTCAGTGCTGCCGTCGTCGATGAAGATCATTTCGAATTCCATGTCCAGGGAATCCAGAGATTCCACCAACTCACGGTATAGCTTTTCGACATTGTCCTCTTCGTTGAAGAGGGGAATCACGATGGAGAGATCCAATCGTTCCTACCTTCCTATCCTACTATTTGGGTTTCACTGCTGGAGGTTCGAATCCATTTGTAGGCCACATAGGCCAGACCTGCGTGAAACAAGTTGTTGAGAATCAGAATGACAATGTCCAAGTGGAAAAAACCCTCGTTCCAGGACGACTGGGTGTACAATTTGGGAACAGAGGGTACCTGCAAGAAATAAAGAGAAAGAGGTGATGCCAGAAGCGGCGTGAACACGCCCCGATCGGTGGCAAACAGCCACAGCGCGACCCAGGTGCAGCACAATAGAACCGTTGGTTTCAACATATCCGATCGAAAAAACAGCATGAATACGGGAAAAATCATCAACCATGAAACATAATGGGCGCTGTGGCTGGTGAAGAAAAAAAAGGCGAGCATCGACAATCCCCAGGCCTTCAACATCTTGAAAAAGGGCTCGCCGCGGGTTTCCAGCAGCCAGAAGCAGATGCAAAAATAAGTGAAGACAAAGGGGAGCAGCCATTTGTGCTGGAAATCGAAGATGTGGGCCGAACGATCGGTTCCGATTGCATTGATGCCGCGGTAGAGAGGCTGGATGTCGAAGAGCCGGGAAAGGAGCTGGGGAAGGAAAAACAATCCTGCGACGATGATACCGGTGGAGAGGATACGCGCCGCGTTACGCCGGATATCCCCCTCGTCATCCAGCACCGCCAGAAAAAACAAGGGCACGAATATGATGTTGATCTCCCGCGCGTTGAGCGCCCTTCCCAATGCGACGGCGGCCCACCCGATTTTCTTTTTTTGCATCCCATACAGGGACAGGGCCAGAAAAAAAATGGAAATCGACTCGTAGCGGCCGAACAGGTAGAAGGCGTACAGGGTGACGGGATTGAAAAGCCAAAGATTCAGCGCCGCCAGCTGTGTCTTTTTCCCCTCCATCATCCGGTAGATCAAGACGGCGGTTCCCAGATCGAAGAGAAGGTACGGTATCTTCAGAAAAAACAACCTGGAAAATATGTGCGGATCGCTGACGATCAGGTAATAGTCGAGCAAACTGGCGGTGGAATGGGTCAGATCCGTCAGGGACAACAGCGCTTCGGGTGAACCGAGTATGGGCATGGACAGGAACAGAAAAAGCAATTCGGAGTAGTAGACCACAAGGCGCGTGTACTGGGGGAAAAAATCACCGGTTTCGATGGTCATGTATACGCGGCGGTATTCCGAAAGAAAGTCAGCGTGGCAGAAAAAGGGCATGATCAGCATGCGCAACAGAAGACCGGCCAGCAGCCAAAAGAGGAGACGGCGGTTTCCTTCCCGGTCGACCCATCTTCGGAAATGCTCCCAAAGGCTGATTTTCAGTCGAGCGGTCATAAAGAGATCCCCGTGGCGGCAAACACTGATCCCCATCCGAAATGGAAAACGCCGGCGCAAACAGCGTGACGGCCCTGTAGCGCAATCCACATAGGCGTCCATTCCGAATGGAGGAGAATGCACTCAAATAGCGAATGAATTCACGCTTGTCAACCATGGTGCACGCGCCCCGCAAGCGCCAGTCCGCACGATGCAGCAGTGTCCGTCAGTCGTCCCCGACTCCGGGGCGTTAGGCATCGTTCAGGGGAGAGGCTTCCCCTGCCGGCTGCGGGAGCGATCTGTAGAACCCGAGCAGTTTCTTTCGATACGCTGCAAGTGAGTATTCTTCCTCTACCCGCTGTCGAGCGCGTTGCCCCAGACGGCGACGCAGCTCGTCATCGTGGAGCAAGCGCTGCATGCCTTGGGCCATTGCTTCCGGATCGGGAGGGACGAGGCAGGCGATCTCGTCGTCCATGACCTGGGTGTGCGTGAGCAGATTCGTCGCTAGCACCGGTATCCCCGAGTCCAGATAGGAATAAATCTTCATGGGCGTGTTGTTGCCTTTGATGCGGGGCGATACCAGGATGTCCGCCTGTTCGAGATAGAAGCCGAGAAGAGAGACGGGCCGGGGACCGCAAAAGCAGGTCCGGTCCGCGATGCCCAGCCGCCGGGCCTGCCTGCGGTAGCGTTCGATAGAGTCGGGGCTCCCGCCGATGATCACAAGGCTGGCGTTTCCCTCCCTGCGAAGCAGCCGGTGAAAGCTCTCCAGCAGCAAATCGATCCCCTGGTAATTTTCCAGATTGCCGACGTACATCAGTAGGGGACCGGTGATGTCGTACCGCTCCCGAAGCCATTCCTCCCCCTGAGCGGGGTCGCTTTCCAGCGGGATATCCTCCAGGCAGGCGACGGGCCTTGTCGGAGCGTAACCTCTGGCGGTCTCCGCCAGGGACGGGCACACCGCCAGTATGCCCACGCTGCCGCCAGCAGCTATTTTTTCCGCCTGCTCCATCGGACGGCGCAGAAGGCGCAACGCCGGAAATTTGTCCAGGATCTGCATCGACATGCAGGAGTCCATATCGTAGACGTAGGGAATGCGTTTCCATGCACGGCAGACCATCGCCATGAAGACCGACTCCTCCACGGCATGAATCAGGTCGAATGCATGGTTTCGCAGCAGTCGGAGCAACTGCAGGAAAAGAAAAGCGTCGCAGATCAGTTTTTTTGCGGACAGACCCGGAGGCACGCTGGAAATTCCCGGCGGTTTCGGACTTCGGTGGATCACCACGTTGGGCAGTACGATATCCTCTCCCTCATGATAGGTCAGAAGGTGTATGCTGTGGCCTTCCGCTCCGAGAGACTCCGCCAGAAGCCGGACGGCGATGGGCGTGCCCCGGTCCTGAAAGAACGGTTGGGGAGCAATGAGAAGAATGTTCAAAATCGTTCTCCGGTTACCCGCTGGATTGCGGGAGACGAGAGCCGCGCACAATGATGGGAGAGCCCAGGGAGCGTTTCAATCCGAGCGCGCCGGCCAGTTTCTCGCAGGCGGCCGACATTCGGGGGCGGTTTGCTTTTCGGTGAAGCACCATGGGGATGAAGAATTCGGGTTCGAATCGGATGTCGGTGAAGCCGTTTCTGTCAAGTTCCCCGGCGACTTCGGGGCGGGAGAACAGCAGGAAGGTACGGGTGTTTCCCTCCATCTTTTTCTTCACGGCAAACAGCGCGGTGTAAAACAGATTCGCACTTCTCCGGTCCGCATAGTCGAAAATCACGACTTGTCGTGAGATACGGCACATTTCCGCCATGAGCCGCCGCCACTGCTGTACGTGGGGCAGCAGGCGAAACGCCGTGACGATATCGAATTGCCGGTCGGAAAAGGGCATTTTCAAGTGATCGCAGGTCCGGTAGACAAAACCGCCCCTGGGCAGGAGACGGTCCAAACGGTTGCGGCAGGAATCGTCGCTCCCTGTGACGGTGACATCGAATCCCCGACGGACCAATGGAACCGCGAGCTGTCCGTGCCCGCCGCCCGCGTCCAGAACAGTGGCCCCGGAGAAGTCTCGCAGCAGATCCAGAACGATCTGTGTTTGAACATCCAGAAAATAGGCTCCCGTGGCCCCTGAGAAGCGGGATGCGTATGCATCGGAAGCCGTTTCGATGTCGGCGGACGCCGTAAAGCCAATCCCCCTTGCACCTGGTGGCTCTGTTGGTCGTTGCACGGGGCGACTTCCCCGTTCAAGGCCGTTGGAGCAGGGCATATCGATCCTTTACTTGCCGGATTTCCCGGCGCACTTTTTCAGGTGTCCATTCCAGCCGGTGCGCCATCCGCTCGGCCAAGATGGTCAGGGTTTGCAGGGAGGGACACTGCACGGCCCCCAGATTGGTTCGTCGGAACACGATGTCGCCAAGGGTGATGGCCATTTCTTCATCGATGAAGTGGTCAATGACTTCATTCGATACAACGGAGGCATCCGCATCGATCCTCAGGGAGGGGGCTGCAGGCTCCGTCTTTGCGGAATACGAAGTCTTTCTGGGTCGAAGCCGCTTTCGAACTTTCGCCACCGCTGCCTCCGCTATGTGCGGTGCGGTGGTGTACTTCACTCCCTTGATGGAC
>JAJDOA010000333.1 GCA_022340405.1 Desulfobacteraceae bacterium
CGGCCAGAAGAAGCACCAGGCCGGGAAAGGCCAGGATCGCGTCCATGGCCCCAACGATAAGGGTTTCAAGAAGGCCACGGCGGTATCCGGCCAGCAGCCCCAAAAAACCGCCGATGAGCATCCCGAAGGCGGGGGCGGCCAGGCCCACCGTGAGGGATATCCGCCCCCCGTGGATCAGCCGGCTGGCCATGTCCCGTCCCATGGTGTCGGTTCCGAGGAAAAAGATGCCCCCGCCGGAAACATCCGCCCCTTCCGGGGAGTTGTCCTGCCCGATGGGCCGCATGGTTCCCGGCGGTTTTGCCGGATGGTTCCAATACATCCGGTCCGGTTCGGGAAGCGGCAGTCGATGGGCAAACCCTGCAAGAACGGCCACCAGAAGCAGCCACATGAGGGGAAGCCAGAAGGACAGTCCGAACCCATCCGGTTCCTTCCGGGAGAAAAGCGGCCCGATCATCGCACGTTCCTTCCGTTCGGTGATCGCAGACGTGGATCCAACAGCAGATAGAGCAGATCCACGCCGAAATGAACGATCACGTATCCCACGGTGATGCAGAGAATGCAGCCCTGCACCAAAAGGGAGTCGCGGGCGAAAATGGCGGTGACCAGCAATCGTCCCATGCCCGGCAGCGCAAAGATCCACTCCACCACGAGCGCTCCGCCGATGAGGTGACCGATGTGAAGACCGATCACGGTCACCAGCGTGAAGGTGGAAGGACGCAGGGCGTGACGGAATAGAATGCGGGCGGCTGAAAGCCCTTTGCAGCGGGCCATTAGAATGAAGTCTTCCCGCAGCGTGGCGATCATATCGCTTCGCAGCACCCGCATCAGCGGAACCCACTCCACCATGGCGATGCTGACGGCAGGGAGGAGCATACACTGCAGATTGGCCGCGGGGCTCACCGAAAGGGGGACGAAACCGGTGGCCGGCAGCCAACGGAGGCGAACGGAGAAGAGGTAGATCATCAACAACGCCATGACGAAAGAGGGCAGAGACAGGGTGGCAAATGCAAGGGAGTTGAGGGTCTTGTCCAGGCCGCTGCGGTGCCGGTAGGCGCACAGGATACCGACCGGGACCGCCAGGAGCAGCGCCAGAATCACGGAAAGCAGCGTGAGTTCCAAGGTCACCGGAAGCCGTTTCCACACGGCGTCCCGCACCGACTCCCGGGTACGGTACGAGCGTCCGAGATCGCCCACGGCGGCTTTGGCCAGCCACTCCGCATAGCGAACGGCGACGGGCCGGTTCAGTCCGAGTTGCTGCCGCAGAGCCTCCACGTCTTCCGGTGTGGCATCCGTACCGGCAATGTCATAGGCCGCATCCCCCGGAAGCAGGTCCACCATCAAAAAGGTCAGCGCCGAAACGGCCAGCACCACCAGCAGCAACCGGAGCAGTTTTCCTGCGCACCATCGGAGGGCCGGGTGGCGAAGGCCCATTTTCACAACGTGACCGCAGAAGGCATTGGGTTGCTCCTATTCGGCTTCCGGCGGATACCGCCTCGTTTTCCGGCCCAGGGCCACCGCAACCCCGGTTTCGTCCAGTGCCTTCACCGTGATCTGGTAGCGGGGAGAGCCATAGCTCGGGCAGGGCCCCCGGTACTTGTCCAGCGTCCCTTCCGGTATCGTGGCGGCACCCTCCCATGGAACGGATCCCCCGCCGTGGTCGTACCGGTTGTCCAGATCCCGCATCTGGATCTGCAGCCGGCGGGCCGACTCCGGAACGCCGTCGACCCGAATTTCCGGAGACCGCTCATCGAAGCATTTCTGATGCTCCGGCCAGGAGAAATCCACTGCGATCACCGGCAGGTCGGCGGGTTTTTCCGAACAGGCCCACAGAAGGCAAAAAGCCGCAAAAAGCGCGATCGCCCGTTTCATGGCTTTTCCTCCCAGCGGTCCCTGTCCGCTGCAGCAAGGGCCACTGTCCCGGAAGTCGTTCCGACGGTCCAGCCGTTTCAGGCCACTTCGGCATCCACGAAGCGCAGCAGCCGGGATATCGGAAGGTCGGTATAATTCTCCCGAAAATATCGCCGCCGGCATTCCTCTGCGGGAACATCCCTGATCCGGTGGAAACCGTGCCGGGTCAGAAGATCCGAGACCTCCTCCGGTCGCGCGCCCCAACGTATTTCTTCTTTGCAGCGCCGCACATGCCGGACAAGGGCGCGGGCTTCGGGGAACTCGCAGGTTCCCTCCATCACGGAGGGAGGAAAATAGTCGAAGATCACCGAGCTTTCCGGGGGTGCGTGCCCGCTCACGAAACCGAGGGTGGCATCGACGGCGGACGCCTCCAGATACATGGTGACCCCCTCCCAGATGAAAAGGGTTCTCCAGTCCGGCCGGTAGCCCGCTTGCAGCAGCTTGTCCTCCAGACGCTCCCGGTGAAAGCGCACGGGAACGTAGGTTACGTGATCTGGGAGAGCACCCAGAAGCCTCTCCAGGGTAGCCTTTTTCAACGCTTGTGTGGCGGATCGGTCCACCTCGAAATACCGCGCGCTGCGACTCTGCTCCCGGAACCGGTAAGCCCGCGCGTCGTAGCCGGCACCCAGTATCACCACCTGCTTCACTCCGTTTTCCAGACAGGTCAGCAGATGGTCGTCCATATATCGTGTCCGGGCGACGAGGCCGCCGAACATGCCGGGCAAGAGCCGGGCATTGCGCCGCCGGAGGAAGTTCCGTACCGGGGGGATGGCCACCAGGAAGCGAAGCCGGCGGCTGAGGAAATGCCAAGCGAAGGGATCGTAGAACAAGCGTTCGCCTTCCGGCCGGGCGGACTCCCTTGCCCGCGCCGCAGCAATGCCCTGGGCCGTACGGCTTGGACGATCGTCAGCAAGCATCAATTTTCCAGCTCCCCTTCGCCGCCGCCTTCCGCTGTCTTCCTTTTCTCATGGCTCAATCCACGCCTCGGACAGGGCTACGATGCCCTGCCGCATCGGTGGGATTCCCTTCACTTTCTTCTCGATGACGACGTAATGGTGCGCCCCGCCCCGGTAGAGCAGGGGAACGTCCCGATTGATGATGCGCGCGATATCGCAGAGGATCTCCCGGCGCTTTTCCGGGTCGGTCTCCGTCCATTGCGCCTGCAAAAGAAGGTCGACATCCGGATTGGCGTAGTGGCTGAAGTTACCCCGGCTCTTGGAGTGAAAGGAACGCACCAGACCGGGTCCGGGATCGAAGGTGGAGGGAATGCGCCAAGTGGACATCTGGTAGTCGCCCTTGACCACCTTTTGGATGACCGGCCCGAAGGCGAGTCCCACCGGCCGGATCTCTATGCCGACCTGCTTGCACAGCTGCTGCAGGACGGCGCCCGCTTCACGGCCCCGCTGCGTATCGGAGTGCAGGCACTCCAGTTGGACGGGCTTGCCGTATTCGGCCAAAAGGCGCTTTGCCACCTCCGGATCATGGGTCCGGTAGCCGCTGTTCCGGCAGTCGGCCTCCGGTCCGAAAGGGTGTTCCACGACCGGAATGCAGTCCTGATAGCCGAACCGGACGTAGTGGGCCTGGTTCCAGGCGTGCGCCAGGGCCTGGCGAACCCTCGGGTCGTCCAGCGGGGGTTTGGCCGTGTTGAGAAGGATGATCTCGGCGCCGTTGTCCTCTTCGTCCAGAACGGTCATGGCGGTGTCGCCCATGGCCTGCCGGATGATGCCCCCGCGGTCGATCCACATGGCCTCGATATCACCTGCCTGCAGCGATGCCCATCGCGTCTGGTGGTCGGGCATGAAACGAAAGACGATCCGTTCCAGGTACGGCAAGTCTTTCCGCCAGTAATCGGGATTCTTCACCACCGAAAAAGCATTGGAGGGTTCCCATTTCTCGAAACGGAAGGGACCCGTTCCCACCGGGGCCCTGTGATGGGTGCCCTCGGCAACGGCCTTGGGAGACGGGATCGTCGTCGTCGCCGTCCGTGGAGAAGCCAGAACATGGGGAAAAAGAATCCACGGATGGGCCAGATGGAAAGCGACGGTGTGGTCGTCGATTTTGACCACCGATTGGATGGGTTGGAGGGCTTGCCGGCCGCGGAATCGGTTTTCCGGGTTCAACAGCCGCATCCAGTGATCGACGACAGCGTCGGCCGTGAAGGGCGTTCCGTCATGAAAGAGCACTCCCTGCCGCAGCGGTATGGTCCAAACCTTTCCGTCCGCGGAAGCCTCGGCCGCAAGGCCCAAAACGGGTACCAGCTCCTGGTTTGCGTCCAGGTCAAAGAGGCGTTCCAGAATCGTACCGTTGGCGATGGCGTCGCAGGGGGCGAACCCACGGCTCTGAATGGGATCGAAGCCTCCGAAATCGTTGTTTTCCACACCGAAGACCAGTGTGCCGCCGTAGTGGGCTTCCGAAGCTGGCGCAGCGTTCGGCCACGACAGAAGCAGAGGAAGGAACAGCAGGATCCGAGCAGCGCTCGTCCAGCTTGCCCGGTGGAAAAAGGATAGGAAACCGCATCGATGGGCGCACCGCTTCATCTCGACCTCCTTTGGGGGAATCGTGCGTTCAGCGTTGAGGCGCGCCAAGGATTACGGGAAGCATTGTGAACGGGAATCGAAGATATTGTCAAGCAAAAATATTCATATGAGTAAAATTATTTACTCATTAGATGTAAATGTCTCCAACCGGGAGCCGCCGCTGATCGAAAGCCGACCCATTTCCGCCCTGCCCGCGACCGCCAGCTGGGAGGCGCCGCTCAGGCCGGCGTCGAGCCGGCCGTCAACCCGAACCCCACCCTTGCTGGCGCCGCTCATCTTCACATCTGCGGCGTCGGCGGAAACCCCGCCGAGCCACGCTTGACTGGCACCGGACGCTTTCACGGCCAGCTGTCCGCATCTGCCGTCCACCTCGGCACGGCTGGCACCGGAAAGCCGAAAGGAGGCAACGTCCGTCCGAAGGAATCCGCGAAGGCGGCTGGCCCCGGAAAGCTTGCACGAAAAAGCATGGGTGTGAAGCTTGCCCTCCAGCCGGCTGGCCCCGGAAAGTTTGCAGTCGAAGGACGGGGCGGAGAAACCCTCGGAGAGCTCCGCCGCGGAGGCTCCCGCCATGCGAAGCTCGTACAGCAAAGGAAGGGTGATGTCGACTTCCAGGTCGTAATCGACGAAGCGCCCCCCGTCTTCCAGGCCGATGGAAAGGACTTCACCGTTTTGTTCGACCACCAAAAAATCCACGAGGTTGTCGTCGATTCGAACCTCCACGTCGAACCGGTCCCCCGGTCGGATGCGGGCCTGACAGGCATGGGAAAGCCAGATCCGGGAAAAGCCGCTCAACGCCGGGTGAACGGAGACGAGCCTCCCGGAGCCCGCCGTCATAGCGGCGGCACCCGGCACCCAGACAAACCCTACCAGGACCCACAATAGGACGGTGTTCCGGCATTGACGCATGGTCTCCTCCTTCATTCGTTCGGAGCCTTCCTTGCTGATTGTGAGAAAAGATGGGATTCCGATCCGGTTTCGGATCATGAATCGGGATAGCGGCATTGACGGATGTGCCGGCGCAGGGCAGGTATTTTCGGTGGATCGGATCCGGCTGGAGCAAACCGTATCCCGACGTCCGAAACCGCCGAGAGCGAATCGCTGTTGGCGCGGTTCGACAAGGCAAACGCTATCCAAGGTCTCCCATGCTGTCAAGGAAAAGGCATCAGCGGAGCCGGGTCGGATATTCTTGAAGTAATGGAGGTTCCGCGATACGGTATCAACAGCCGAAAGACCCAAACAAGGAGATGCAGCCATGGAAATCGAGAGGATCTTGTGGCCTACGGATTTTTCCGAAAATGCCGCCGTAGCCCTTCCCCTGGTGACGTCGTTGGTGGAGAAGTACGGCGCCGAAATTCACATCCTTTATGTGCTCAGGGACTACCCCGCCTTCGGAGCGCACTACGGAGACTACGATCCACAGGAGCAGGAGAAGATGCGGCAGTGGGAAAAGGAGACGGCCGAAAAACGGCTGGACGAAATCTGCAACCAGTTCTTGAACAGCTGTCCGCTGTACAAACGGCATATCCGCGTGGGCGAACCGGCAAAGGAAATCCTCAAGATCGTCCAGTCGGAAGCCATCGACATGGTGGTCATGGCCAACCGCGGAACCGAAAGCCATTTCGATTTCGGTTCCGTTGCCGACCGCGTGCTCAAGTGCACATCGGTGCCAGTGGTGATGGTGCCGGCCTGAACGAAGGACATCCCGATGCCGAAAGAAGATACATGGGAGTTGGACTCCATTTTTCCCGGCGGCAGCGCTTCGCCGGAGCTGGCCGAATATCTGGACCGGCTCGACACCGACCTTGCAGCGGAGGCGGCGACGGAGCTGCCAGAACCGTTTACCGACGATACGAAGGCAGCGTGGGCGGAAGCCGTTCATCGGCTCTACGACCTGGGGGAAAGGGGGCGCCAAGCCGGCTCTTTCGTGGGCTGCCTGACGGCACAGAATGTCCGTGACGAACGGGCGCTGCAGCTGGATGCCGACTTGGATCGTCTGAGCGCCCGGTTGGGAGCTCTTTGGACCCGGATGCGTTCTGCACTTGCCCGGCTGGACGAAGCGGACTGGCAGCGGCTGATGGCCGTCCCGTCGTTGCAGGTCGTCTCCTTCCACCTGAATGAGGAGCGAACCGAAGCGCGCATGAAAATGCCGCAGGAATTGGAAACGCTGGCCGACGATCTGGCAGCGGACGGTTATCACGGCTGGAACCGCCTGTACGGAATCGTCAGCAGCGATCCGGAGGTTGCGTTCCAGGGCCGCCCGCTGTCGCTGGGGCAGCTTCAGGCCAAGCTGTTCGACACCCCCGAGCGCAGCACCCGGAAGGCCGCGTTTGACCTTTTCGAAGAAACCTGGAGCGACATTGCCAAACCGTGCGCGGCGGCGCTCAACAACCAGGCCGGGTTTCGCCTGGCGCTCTACCGGCATCGCGGTTGGGAGGACATTCTGCAGGAGCCGCTGATGGAAAACCGCCTCAAAGCGGAGTCGCTGGAGGCCATGTGGGCGGTGGTGGATGACAAAAGCGCCAAGCTGCTGGACTATTTCACGGCCAAGGCCCGGCTGCTGGGCATCGACCGTCTGAGCTGGTTCGACATCCACGCACCGGTGGGGCGAAGCGGGCGCGAACTCACCTATACCGAAGCCGCCGAATTCACGGTGGAAAACCTGCGGCGGTGCAACCCCTCCATGGCCGATTTCAGCCGCATGGCCGTCGACAGGCGATGGGTGGAGGCCGAGAACCGATCGGGCAAGCGCGCCGGCGGTTTCTGCACAAGCTTCCCCAAAAGCCGGGAATCCCGCATTTTCATGACCTTCACCGGCAGCATCAACAGCCTGATGACCCTGGCCCACGAATTGGGGCACGCCTATCACAGCTGGGTGATGCGGGACCTGCCCGCCGGGGCCCGCCGCTACCCCATGAGCGTTGCGGAAACCGCCAGCACCTTCAGCGAAACCGTCGTCCGCGATGCGTTCTCCCGCGCAGCAGAAGGGAAGGAGGAACGCTTGCAGGTGCTGGCAGCCAAGCTGGACGACGCCGTCAGCTTTCTGATGGACATTCGAAGCCGCTTTGCCTTCGAAACCGCCTTTTTCCGTGAGCGGCGCAAACGGTCGCTGGGAGTGGACGAGTTGAACGCATTGATGGAGCAGGCGCAGCGATCCGCGTTCAAGGATGCGCTGGAGCGCTTCCACCCGCTGTTCTGGGCCTCCAAGCTGCATTTTTACATCACGGCCGCTCCGTTCTACAATTTCCCCTACACGGTGGGCTTCCTCTTCAGCAGCGGTGTATACGCCCGGGCCGAGGCCGAAGGTCCGGCTTTTCAGGACGCCTATGTCGCGCTGCTGCGGGACACCGGCCGTATGACCACCGACGAACTGGCCCGCAAGCACCTGGGTGTGGATCTGGCCCGGCCCGATTTCTGGGAATCGGCGGTGGACCGCGTCCTGGCCGATATCGGCGAATTCGGGGCTCTGGCGGAACAAGCCGCCGGCGTTCCGGGATAACGAGAAGTGGTTTCAAAACCTTCAATCGGGTTCAAGGTCAAGGCGGGGTGAGGCGCTTCACTCCTTCACCCATCTCGGAGACGCCAAGGCGCCGCCGGACGAGGCCCTTGCCCTCCTGCACAGAGCAAAGGCCCGACTGGAGGATGCCGGATACGATACCACGATCACCCCCTACGGCTACTACAACGACCTGATCATCGATGCTCCGGGCCATCCCTTGGCTCGAATCTACAAGGCTTTCTGAGAGCAGCGGGGAAAACCCTTCCCTATAGGGAAATAATGGATTGCCTGCCACCCGCAACTGGTATATGAAATGAATAGAAACCGCTTGACGGGTTCCACCGTGGGGCGACCGGGTAGCATAGGCCGGGGGTCCCGCGGATGGCGTTGATGTTCGAGACAACCATCCGGGCAATCCGATGACCCTTCAAGGTTTTCCATACCAAAATCCACCTCCTCCCTCTTATGGCGGGATCCGTCATCCTTATTCCCGTTCGTTCTGCTGCAAACCCGATAACGTCGTGTAATGGACAAGCCGTGCATAGAACCTATCTCAAAATTGTCTTTTCGCCCCATCTCGGCGTCGGGTCCTCCTTGACCTTGAACGAAAATCCTAATTTCGAAATAGGTTCTAATCAGAAATGGTTTCATTTCCTCACAGGCAAACACTTCAAAGAAAGGAGGCCAACATGAGGAAACAAAACCTGGCCACGAAACTTTTCATCCTCTTTTTGGGGGGGCTCCTGCTGCTGCCGGTCATCGGTGCACAGGCGCAGGCCGCCGAAAAGATCGGCTGGGTCGGTCCGGTGTACAAGGAGCTGTCCGACAGCCTGACCAAGAGTTTCGAGAAGTTTTACAAGGACACCTACGGCAAAGAGATCGAGATCACCTTCGTGCGCCCCGGCGGGTGGCCCGTGTGCCTGGACAAGGTGCGGGCATGGGGCGACAAGCCCGATGCGGACATCTTTCTGGGAGCCGGCGCCCCGGCCCACGAGGTCCTCAAGCAGGAGGGGCTGATCGTCCCGTACAAGCCGAAGGACTGGGACAAGGTTCCGGCGGAATGGCATGGCATGAAGGTCAAGGATGCGGGCGATTATTGGACCTGTTTCGCGCCCTGGATCGTCACCAATCTCTACAACCAAAAGGTGCTGAAAAAGCTGCGGCTGCCCCCCCCTAAAACCTGGAAGGACCTGGTCAATCCCATCTACCGGGGCAACGTGATCTCGACCCTGCCGTACGCTTCGGGAACCATGCACGAGACCGTCGAAATCATCCTCCAGGGCTACGGCGAAAAGGAGGGTTGGGCCTATCTCCGGCTGCTGGCGGCGCAGCTGGCGCGGTATTCCACGGGCAGCACCGACACCACCCAGATCACCGCCCGCGGGGAGGTCCCCATCGGGGTGGCGCAGCCCCAGATGAACGCCATGGTGGCGCGGCGCGACGGATACCCGGTCAGCGACCTGCTTCCCGACAAGACGATCCTGGTGCCGGAAGCCGTGGCCCTTCTGAAAAACGCGCCCAACGAGAAGAACGGCAAGATTTTTCTCGACTGGCTGTTCAGCATGGAGGGTCAGAAGGCCGTCTTGAACGGCGGGTACTTCGCCGCACGCACGGACATCCAGTTTTCCAAATGGGAAAAAGAGGGCGTGGAGATGGCCACGCACGCCAAGAAGGCGTTGGGTGTGGATTCCTTCTGGGACCTGGACGTCGGGTTCATCGAGTATGATCTCGACCTGGCCACCAAACGCTGGGACGATGTCAACCGCTACTACGAATACGAGATCTATCGGAAGTGGAGCGAGCTGAAAAACAGCCTCGCACTCATCGAGGAAGTGGAGGGCGAAGTCCAGGCTGCCAAGGACCAGAACATGGACGTCGCCAAGGCCGAGGCGCAGATCCAAAAGGCCAGGGAGCTGTTCGAGTACGACGGCAAATACGCCGCCGCCCGGCTTGCGGCCACCAAGGCCCGGACGATGCTGGTCTCTCCCTGATCCGCACAGGGCAGCCGGCCCCGCCACCGACGCTCCGTGCGGAGGTACGAGGCGCCTGCGCCCTTCCCCCGCCCGCCGCTCCTATGAGAGGGGGCGGCGGGCCACAAGGAATCCTGCATGACCCGCGGCAGCATTTCCCTGACGGCGTTCCTCTGGCTGATCATGGGCTTTCTGGTCCTGTATCCGCTGTCCATCCTGGTGGGGGAAAGCTTCAAGATCGCCCAAACCGGCGGGGTGGGCCTGGGCAACTACCTCGCCTTCTTCCAGGACACCTACTACCTGAAGACCTTCTGGAACACCCTGGTGCTGGGGTTCCTGGTGCTCGTGACGAGCACGGTGTTCGGAATCCCGCTGGCCTACATCCTGGCGCGATACCGCCAGTGGGGAAAGACGGTGTTCACGGCCCTGATCCTGCTGCCCATCGTCCTTCCCGCATACGCCGGGGTTTTCGCCTTCATCATCTTTTTCGGCAAGTACGGCACGGTGAACCTGCTGCTGATGGACGCCGGGATCATCGAAGACCCCATCAACTTCATCTACGGCCTGCAGGGCCTGGTGTTCATCCAGGCCCTGCACATGCTCCCCTTCATCGTCCTCAGCCTCTCGGCCGGCATCACGAACATCGACCCCAGCTTCGAGGAGGCCGCCGAGGTGGAGGGGGCCAGCGGCTTCCGCCGGTTCATCACGGTCACGCTGCCGCTGTGCACGCCGAGCTACCTGGCCGGGGCCGTCATCGTTTTTTTGTGGCCGTTCACCGACTGGCTGACGCCGCTCATCCTGGGCCAGGTGGATTTTCTTCCTTCGGTTTCCTACATCAACATCGCCTACCACTTCACCGACGAGCACCGGAAGTACATGGGAATCGTCGCGGTGGTGGTCTCCTCGGTGGTCTGCATCAGCCTGTTTCTGCTGGCCCGCTGGTGGGTGGAGCGGAGAAAATACACGGGACTTTCCAAGGGCACCACTTCCGAGGGCCGGGTGATCGACCCGGGACCGGTCATCAAGACCGGCTCCTATCTGTACATGCTGTTCATCGCCGGCCTGGTGCTGCTCATTCCCATCGTTCTGGGACTGTCCGCCTTTTCCCGAAGGTGGGTCTTCGAGCCCTTTCCCACCTACTGGACCCTGGATAACTTCCGGCTGATCCTGCTGGAAAGCCCCAAGCTGATCCAGAACTCCTTTGTCTTCAGCATCGTCGCCCTCGGCTTCGGCATCCTCTTCGGCCTTCCGGCCGCCTACATCATCGTCCGAACGCGCGTGCCCTCCCGCAACGCCCTGGACTTCGTCATCACCCTGATGCTGGCTTTCCCGGGCATGGCAGTGGGCGTGAGCTATCTTCTCGCATTCTGGCACGGCATTCCGCTGGCCACCCACTGGATCATCATGCCGCTGGCTCTTTTCGCCCGTCGGCTGCCCTATTTTCTGCGCATGGCCCATTCGTCCTATCTGCAGCTGGACAGCTCCCTGGAGGAAGCCTCCGAGGTTTCCGGTGCCGGCAAGTTCAAGACGTTTCTGTACATATCCCTGCCGCTGCTGATCAAGGGGGTCCTCGTCGGCGTGGTCATGTTCTTCATCATGGCGTTCCAGGAAATTTCCACGGCCATATTCCTGTACCGGGGAGGCTGGGAGACGTTGCCCATCGGCATCTTCCTGAACTGGCACCGGGGAATGGAGTTCGGCATCGCCGCAGCCATGGCCTTTCTAATGATCGTGATCACCTTCATCCTGCTGCTGATCATATCGCGCATTGCCGGAGGTATCCTGAAAGCCGCCTGGGGCCCTGGCGGAAAGTAGAAAACGCAGGCGGAGCGCTCCACCGCCGGCATACCGCCGAGCGCCCGCCGGGAAAGAGCGACACGACATGGCATTTATTGAAATCACAAATCTTTTCAAACGGTTCAGGAAGGTTGTCGCCGTCAACCACGTGCACCTCGAGGTGGAACAGGGCGAAATGCTCACCCTGCTCGGGCCCAGCGGCTGCGGAAAAACCACCACCCTGCGCTGCATTGCCGGGCTGGAAACGCCGGACGAGGGCGACATCGTCATCGACGGAAAACCGATGCTCTCCCAGGGTTTCGTCCCCCCCGCCAAAAGGGGGATCGGAATGGTGTTTCAAAACTACGCCGTCTGGCCGCACATGAAGGTCCACAGCAACATCGCCTACGGGCTGAAGCTGCAGAAAATCCCCAGGGACGAGCGGCTGCGGCGGACCCGGGAAGTGCTGGAGCTGGTGGGCCTGGAGGGGCTGGAGGAACGCTATCCCGCCCAGTTGAGCGGCGGGCAGCAGCAGCGGGTGGCGCTGGCGCGCGCCCTGGTGCGCAATCCCAAGGTGCTTCTGTTGGACGAGCCGCTGAGCAACCTGGACGCCAAGCTCCGGGAGAAGATGCGTTTCGAGATCAAGAGCCTGGTCCAGCGGATGGGCATAACATCGGTCTACGTCACCCACGACCAGGCCGAGGCCATGGTCATCTCCGATCGCATCGCCGTCATGGAAGCGGGAAACGTGATGCAGATCGGAACGCCGGGGGAAATCTACCAGAAGCCGGCCAACCGGTTCGTCGCCGATTTCATCGGCACCACGAACTTCATCACCGGAGAAGTCCTCCAGGTGGCGGCGGAGACCCGGGAGGCGGTGATTCGCACTGCATTCGACAAGGAGATGCGCTGCCGGACCTCCGACGTATCGGCCACCGTCGTGGGGGAAACGGTGAGCGCCTCCATCCGGCCCGAGGACGTGGAGATGGCCTCCGAGCCTTCCGAAAACGGCACGAACTACGCCCGGGGCACGGTGGTCCACAGGGCCTATCTGGGAAACTTCCTCTACTTTTTCGTGAACGTGGCCGACACGATGATACGGGTGCAGGTAGCCCACCATCTCCCCTTCGAAGAGGGCGATGCGGTCTTCCTCTACCTGAATCCGGAAAAGTGCACGATACTGTTTTGAGGGTCGCGATATGGAATCCCTGGAAGATCTGCTGGGAAAAACCGTCGACAACTGTCCGTGCGGAAGGCCGCACCGGATTCCCACGCGGGAGGCGCACCTGCAGCCCGGCTCGCTGCAGCGGCTCCCGGAGATGGCCGAACGCCTGCTGGCACCGGGCACCCTGCTGTGCGTGGCCGATACCAACACCTGGGCGGCGGCAGGCGAGCGGGCCGCAGAGATGCTTCGGGAAAACGGAAAAACGGTGGACGTCCACTTCGTGGACCGCCGCACCCAACCCGCCCACGCCGACCGCGAAACGGTGGACACCCTTGCGGCGGCCATCCGGCGCACCCGGGCCGCCGCCGTGGTGGCGGTGGGCTCCGGCACGATCAACGACGTGGCCAAATCCGCCGCCACCCTCGTCGAGCGCCCGCTGGTCACCGTGGCCACGGCCGCCAGCATGAACGGCTACCCGTCGGCGATCTCCGCGCTCACCGTTGACGGCGTGAAGACCACCGAACCCTGCCGCCCCCCGGTGGGCATCGTGGCCGACCCGGAGATCCTGGCCACCGCGCCCGGCCGAATGACCGGAGCCGGCTTCGGAGACCTCCTTTCCAAAAACGCCTCCACAGCCGACTGGATGGTGTCCCACGCCCTCGACGGCGAGTACTACTGCTCCTTTTCGGCCGCGGTGGCCGAAGAGGCCGTCAACCGCTGCATCGAAAACGCCGGCGCCATCCGGGAAAACCGCGTCGAGGGGCTGGGCATCCTGGCAGAGGGCCTGCTGCGCTCCGGTGTCTCCATGGTGATCGCGGGCTCCAGCGCACCGGCCTCGGGCGGAGAGCACCTCATCAGCCACTTGTGGGACATGACGGCCCATTGGAGCGGGCGAAAGCCCGCATTGCACGGCGAGCAGACCGGGGTGACCACCCTGATCTCCCTGAAGCTGTATGAAAAGATCCTGGCGCTGGACGCGGCAACCCTTCGCAAGCGGCTCCGGGAACGGCCGGCGGAAAGCCCCGCCGCCTTTACGAATCGGATGCGCGACCTCTTCCGGGACATCGCCGAATCCATCCTTCCCTTTGCCCGCCAAAAATACCTGGACGGGCCGGCGCTCCAGGAACGCAGGAAGCGGATTCTCGCCCGCTGGGAGAAGGTCCGCCGGGCGGTGGCCTCGGTGGCCATTCCAGCCGAAACGTCCCGGGCCCACCTGGAGTCGGCGGGGGCCGTTTCCCGTGCCGCGGATCTGGGAATTTCCCATGCGGAGCTCGTTTTCGCTTACCGCAACGCGAGGTGGATCCGCAATCGGTACACGGTGCTGGACCTGGTCGACGAGCTAGGGGTCTTGGAGGAATGGCAGGAGGAGGTTCTGGCGGGCGTCTAGCACGGCCAACACCGTGTCAGACGGGTTTCTTCCGGCGATAGGTTCCCTCAAGATCGGGGAACGCCTTCCATGCGATTTCTTCCTCGCTTTTCCACTCCAGCGATGTGCAGCAACCGGGGAACCGCTCGCTCGTCTCCACGATTTCGTCGATCGTATCGAGGATCCACAGCCGGAAGCCGGGAACGTTTCCCGGCACGTCCCAGCGAACGAGAGCCATCACCTTCCGGTCCGGCCGATACGCCCGGATGTCCTGCCAGTCGGCTTCCGGCAATTCCGGCACCCACGAACCGGAAAGCCGAATCCCGCAGACGTTGTAGGGGGATCCCATACGGATTTCCCGTCGGTTGAAAAATGCCACCTGCAGCATGTTCTCCCTCCTGCGGGCACCCTACCATAAAATTTCGGTATCGGCACGTCGGCCGCAGGTGTGACCGGATCTGACAACCGGCTGTTCTATGCTGGTTGCGCAGGACGAAACCGATTCGTCCACAACATCGAAAAGAGAGGACCGCATATCGGTGAAAATCAAAGCCGCTGTTCTCCAAAGCTATGCCACCGCCGCCGATGCGGCGCTGCGGGATCTCACCGTGCTGTTTGTCGACTGCCAGACGACGGGGGCGAGACCCTCTTCCGGGCATCTGCTCGAGGCGGCTTGGGCGGTCGGCTCCGCTGGACGAGATCCAGGAGGGGTGGAAGTCCATCGGTGCCGCCTGCCCGAGGGAGCCTCGATCCCTCCTGCCGTCCAACGCCTGACCGGTATCAAAGCGGCCGATACGGAAAGCGCCGTCTCTCCGGTGCGGGCGCGCCGCCGCATGCGGTGTGCCCTCTCGCGGTTGCACGAGGGCAGGCCCGCGGCGGTGGCGGTCATCCACTACGCCCGCTTCGAAGCGCCATTTCTCGACGCATGGTTCGATCCCGAAAACTGCGGCCGTCGGTTCCCTCTGCAAATACTCTGCACCCACGAAATCGCCCGTCGTCTGTATCCCGAACTCCCTCGGAGAGGCATCCGCGCACTGGCAGGATATTTCGGCCGGCCGGTGTCCGGCCGTTGCCGGGCGGCAGCGCATGTGAGGGCCACCCATGCCATTTGGAGCCGGCTGGTTACAGTCCTCGGGGACAGGGCCAGTGTGCATACCCTCGATGCCCTTCTGCATTGGCTGGAACGGACGCCTGTTCCGCCCCGAGCGCCGACCGTCTACCCCATGCCGGCCTCGGTGCGGTCCAACCTTCCGAAGGGACCCGGAATTTACCGGATGCGAGGGAAAAACGGCGGGTTGCTGTACATCGGCAAGGCCGCCTCGATTCGGCGTCGGGTCTCCCAACATTTCCACCGCTCCAAGGGCCGATCCGAGCGCAGAATGGAAATGCTCACCCAGGCGGCCAACCTGGACGCCGTCCCAACCGAAACGGCTCTGGAGGCGGCCCTGCTCGAGTCCGACGAGATCAAACGGGAACGGCCTCCCTACAACAAGGCACTGCAGGCCGAGCAGCGCAGCGTCTGGTTTTTCAGCCTCGACTGCCGCCACGTCTCCCATCGGCCTGACCGGCTGCATTGCATCGGCCCGATGCCGGATGTCCGCACGCTGTTGTCATTGCGCTTCATGGCCGACTGGATCCAAGGACCGAATGCGCCGCTACGGGAGGGGGAAGCACCGCCGTTGTGGGATCTTCCGGCGTTCGGCCGGGGGTGGATCTTCCGAGAAGACGCTTGGCAGGAAGGGTTATCCTTGTTCTTGTCTCGAAACGGTCTAACACGGAACATCGCGGGTTCTGCATTGCAGCGACTGGTGGATTGCAGCCATCGTCTATGGCGGAAGCGGTGGATGGAAGCCGTCGACAGTGTGGTATCGGATGTCGATACCGCGGCGGCCGGACCCAAAGGGACCGAAGAGCAACCGGCCGTCGAGCAAGAGCTGTCGCCGGAAACCGTGGCTCACGGTGTCGAGGCTGTGATTCGACGTGCCGGGCAAGGGATCCGCCGCGCCCGATGGTTCTGCCTGCTGTCCGAATCCAGTCTCTGCTGGTCGGCACGCAACAGCGAAAATGCGGAACGGAACGGCTGGATCCTCCGTTGCGCGGGGCTGAGCGAACGCGTGAGGGCCGGGGACGCAGGGACGCCGCCGGTTCCGCCCGGTTGGCAAAAGGGCTGCCGCTCTCGCCAGCAAAGCTTCGACGTGGCCGCCTACGATCGAATGCGGGTGTTGACCACCGAGCTTCGGAGGCTGCTTGCAGAACACAGGGCAGTGACCGTACGCTGCGGTCCGAATCACCTCATGGAAGCCGGCGTCCTGGCCGGAGTGCTGCGGTGGTTGTGAGCAGATCTCGCCTCAGGGCGCCCGCAATGTCCGTTCGAACTTTTGCTCTCGAACCGTGGTTCCCCACTGGCGTCCCTGGTGCTCCTCTTGCAGCCGAAAACCGTATTTCTCGTATAGATGCCGTGCCGCTGCAAGGCCATGAAAGGTCCATAGGTAAACGGCGTTGAAGCCGGTCTCACGGCAAAAAGATACCGCCTGCTCCATAAGGTGGTTTCCCGCGCCCTTGCCCTGCATTCGATCCGAAACGATGAACCAACGCAGGTGGGCGCTGTTGTTCGTTTCGGAGGTGCCGTCAATCACAAGGGACCCTTCGATGGAGCCTTCGACCCACAGCGACCAAATGCGATCTTTGGCGTCGTCGTAGATTCGGATGAAATTGGAGAGCTCGGAGGCCACCTTGGCTTCGAAAATAGAACCGAAATTCCAGTTCTTCGAATAATAGCGGGCATGCAGCTCGGCGATACGGCCGATGACGCCCGGCACATAGCCCACTCTGGTTTCGAAAGGGATCATGCTCCTCCTCGTCGCGATGACAAGAACGGCTACAGACGCGCCGCCCCCAGTTTTGGTGCGACCGGGTCCAGGGCTTCGAGGCCGGCAATCAAGTCGTCCAGATGGTAACCGGAAGGGATGATCGCTTTTAGCCTCACCAAGGCGGGAACGGCTTTCGCGGCCATTTTCCGGGCCGCTTCCAATCGATTCACCTCCAGGTGGATATAGGTGCCCGCCGCCCGAATCAGCGCCTGGTAAAGGTCTCTTTCCGCACCCCGGCTGCTGTGCCACTTCTCCTCCAGCCACTCGTGAACCTCGAAGAACAGTCCCTGATCCCACAGCAGAGCGGCAACAGGAAGGGTGTCCCGATCCGCCGGGTCGGCCGGTGGGATTTGGGACAGTATGTTTCGGTACCGCCTCATGCGGTCGTCCATGTAGCTTCGAATGTGGGGCTGCAAATCCATGCTCCGATAGGTATCCGCAACGGCCTGAACCGGAGCCATATTTTGGTCATGGATCGCACCAAGCAAGCTTTCGGACAACTCGTTTCGGATGTCGCGGCAGGCGCGACTGCTGAAGGGGTCGAAGGTGTTCGTTGCATGGGATGTCGTCATTTCGGCAGCGCTCACTGAAGGGGTGATGGGTGATGTCGATCCGCGGGCAACGCCCGGTTCACAGGGCTTTCGTAGCGGTTTGAAGCTCAACCCTTGCCGCCCGCGTTTCGATGGTCGCCAGCAGGTACGGCGTTTGATTGGCCGGCAGGGGGTGAACGTTGACAAGATCCGCGGCCCCGATGGATTCCAGAACGGACTGCAGCCAGGTGGCATGGGGATGATGGATTGCCAAAGCTTCCAGACGACAACCCCGGCCCGCCATTCTCCGGGCCGGATGGGACGTTGTCCGCCACTGGATTACATACGGCAGCATGCCTCCAGCCAACAGCCGGCCGTCTTCTGGCAGGCCGAAATACCAACTGAGGTCACCGCGGCGCAGCAACTCCGCCTTACCGAAAGGAAAGGCGGATGCCTGCAGCAGCTTTTGGATGTCATGGGTGTTGACGACCCATGTAAGAAGCGCCGGTTTCTCCTGAATCTGCCGCCGGACGTACGGGTCGTCCAAGCCGAACCATCGGGGACGCTCCGGGCTCGGCGTTTGGGGGTCGATGGCGATCACTTCCAGAAACACATCGTCGCCCAAAGAGAGCAGGTGATTGTGGGTGGCCATCTTTTCATGCGTTCCGCCGAAAGGAATATCCACCCCCAGCTTTTCCCGGACAAAGGCGATGCCCTGGGGAAGGTCGGCGGCTCCGATAACCAGGTGATCGAGTCGGGTCTGCATGATCCCTCCAAGGGAGAAATGCCTTCGTGTCGGTCGACCCTTTGCGCCTGTGCCGCGGAAACTCACGAGTGATTTCCCATTGTCGCTGCGATTATGAACGAAACCCTGCAAGCAGTAAAGGGGACGGGACAAAGTTCTGTAGGGTTTCGGATCCAACTGCCGATTCCTTTCGGCCACTATAGCAATTGTCAAAAATATGTTCCGATTGAAAAGGCTTTTTTGTCTCTCGTAGGGGCGGGGTTTATCCCCGCCCGCATTGCAGGATCCGTCACGCTGCAACAGGAGGGGATAAACCCCTCCCCTACATTTCTATGGTACCGCATAACGGAAACGGAACCGAATTCTGACAATTGCTCTATATGATAGTTTTTTCCCCTTAACAGGACTCGATTTAACTCATATTGCTTCCACCGCTCACCGTACGTAAGTTCGATTGAGGAGGCGCAAGGAGAATCCGAAATTTTTGGATTGGATTGGCGTAGACCTTATCGAACGCAGAAGACGGAGGGACAAACAGATGAATATGAAAAATGAAGTCTATGGCAAATTTCAGGACGATACCGGGGAGGAATTCTACTGCCCGGTCAACGAAGTGGCTGACAATCGCGTGGTTTCCGAATGGGAAGTCGAAAACTGTGTAGAGGTCTCCACGGCAGGCCGGTACTCCGGCAACCTCACCGTGATCGACCTAGACGCTGAATAGAAAGGATAGTTCAATGAAAATCAATCTGAAATGCTTTGCCGATCTGGCCGAAAGGCACGATTGCGACTATAGGGAGGCAACGGAAATAAACGCTTCCGAAGGAGCGACGGTGGCAAACGTCATTCGAGACAACGGCATTGCGGAACGAGACGTAAAAATCATTTTCGTCAATGGCGTGCTGGCCAGCAACGACCGGCGGCTGGGTGACGGCGACAGAGTGACGCTCGTGCCCTCCACCGGTGGCATGTGACCGAAAAAGGAGCGCCATGAACCTGCAACTCGGCAACATCTTGCTGATGTACGCTACGACGGTGGTGGTG
>JAJDOA010000341.1 GCA_022340405.1 Desulfobacteraceae bacterium
GAGGACTGGAAACGAGGACCCGACACCGAGATGGGGCGAAAAGACAATTTTGAGATAGCTTCTACCTGCAATTTGCCCGGGAGGTCATGGCATGCGAAGAACGGTCGAAGAAATCAACGAAAAGATAAAATCCGGCGATGCGGTGGTCTTCACCGCGGAAGAAATCATCGATGTCGTCAGAGAAAAGGGCGTGAAGGGGGCGGCCGCAGAGGTGGATGTCGTGACCACCGGCACGTTCAGCCCCATGTGTTCCTCCGGCGCCTTTTTGAACATCAAACAACCCAGGGAAAAAATGAAGATCGGCGGCGGGTCCTGTCGGCTCAACGGCGTGCCGGCCTATGCGGGTCTGGCGGCCGCCGACATTTATATCGGCGCCACCGCGCTGCCCGAGGGCGATCCCCGAAACCACAACGGCCGGCCGGGCCGCTTCCGCTACGGGGGCGCTCATGTCATCGAGGAGCTGGTTTCCGGCAAGAAGGTACTTCTGACCGCGGAAGGACACGGAACGGACTGCTACCCGATGAAGCGGCGGGAGCAATGGATCGGACTGGAGGACACCAACGATGCCTTTTTGTTCAATCCCCGCAACGGTTATCAGAACTACAACGTGGCCGTGAATTTGTCCAAGAAGACCATCTTCACCTACATGGGCATGCTCAAACCCGAAATGGGCAACGCCAACTACTGCAGCGCGGGCCAGCTGTCCCCGCTGCTCAACGACCCCCTCTACCGCACCATCGGCATCGGCACCCGGGTGTTTTTCTGCGGGGCCGAAGGATACGTGTCCTGGGCCGGAACCCAGCACAATCCGTCGGCGCCGCGCCTGGAAAACGGGACACCGCGAAAGCCGGCTGGAACCCTGGCGTTGACCGGCGATCTCAAAGCCATGCACCCGGATTGGATCCGTGCGGTCTCCTTCAGCGGATACGGCGTGAGCCTCAGCGTGGCCATCGGCGTTCCGATACCCATTCTGGACGAGGAAATGATGGCTTTCGTCTCGGTCACGGACGCGGACATCAAGGCCCAGGTGGTGGATTACAGTCGCTTCTACCCGTACGGCGAGGGCACGGCAAGCCTCCACGAGGTCTCCTACGCCGAACTGAGAAGCGGCGCCATTGAAATCGATGGGAAAAAGGTGCCCACGGGCTGCTTTTCCAGTTATGCGGCCGCCAGAAAGGTCGCGGGACACCTCAAGGATAGCATCCACAGCGGGGCGTTTTTTCTCACGCAGGCCGTGTCGCCCCTGCCGGCTCCGTCGGCATTGTAGGAAGGAGCAGAACATGAAACGAACGCGACTGGTCCTATCCTTTCCGCCGGAATCGGTGGAAGAACCCGTCACCTACCGGCTCATCACCCAGCATGATCTGGTGGTCAATATCCTCCGTGCCACCATCGACCCGGGAAAGCAGGGCCGCATGGTGGTGGAGTTGAGCGGGGAAGAGCGAGATTTCGACAGCGCATACAACTATCTCGAAAAACTCGGCGTGTCCATTCAGCCGCTGACCCGCGAGATCCGCTACCTGGAGGAGCGGTGCACCAGCTGTACGGCCTGCCTGCCCGTTTGTCCCACGGCCGCCCTGGACGTAGACCGCGACAGCTGGCAGGTGTCCTACGACGTGGAAAAATGCGTCGTGTGCTTGTCGTGTGTCGACGCCTGCCCCTATCGTGCGGTGGAGGTGCCGTTGTAGCGGAAGGGCCGGGAACGCAGTGCGGGGGATCGACGGCGATGGCTATCGGTCGGTCAAGGAGAACGGTGCGGGCCGCTGTCAGTCGCCGGCTTCCGCCTGCTCTCCCAGGTTCGCAATGATTCTGAATTCCGACGCGGAGACGGGCTGAACCGACAGCCGAACCCCCCGGCGCAGCAGGATCATCTTCTCCAGCCCCTTCGTTCGCCGGAGTTCGGAAAGCGGCACGGGCCGGGGGAAGATTCGTTCCAGCCGGACGTCCACCATGAACCACACCGGTTTTTCCGGCGTGCTTTTCGGGTCATAGTGATCGCTGTCCGGATCCCATGCGGTGAAGTCGGGGTATCCGGCCCGGCATACGTGCGCCGTACCCACCACACAGGGCTTGCGCCCGGAGTGGTAGAAAAGCACCCGATCCCCCGGCTTCATTTCATCCCGCAGGAAATTGCGTGCCTGGTAGTTGCGCACACCGTCCCAATGGTCCTTCTGCCCAGGCGCTTTCTGCAGATCGCTTATGGAGTAGGTTCCCGGTTCCGATTTCAGCAACCAGTGCTTCACGACCTCTCCCTTTCTATGGCATTGAGGACGGCCGGCAGTCGCTGTCGGCAGGCAGTAGCGATGTCTTCGGGATAATGCCGGTTGATCCAGCGCAGCTGGGCCTCGCTGAACGCCCCGGGGGATTCGGGCAGCCGGGGCAAGAAGAAGTAGATCAGCCGTTGGTCCGAATCGGTGCGGTCAAACCGTTTGGAGGCCTCCACGGAAGTGATCATGCGGGCTCCCATGGCGGAGAGGATCCGTACGGCCACAAGCATGGCACGGTCCAGAGATTTTCGTGTCTCCGCATCCGCCTCCAGTATATTGCCCACCGAAGCCAGGGGCATGAGCTGCAACTCCCACTGGGAGGTCTGGGCTTTGGGAACGAACACCATCACCCGCGGGTCCTCGTACACCACCAGACTCTCTTCACCGCGGCCGGTGCCGGACATTCTGCAGTTGGAGTGGATGGCTTCGATGTAGGCCTCGAAAAAAGACCGTCCGTGGCGGCGCTCGTACGCCGCGGCAAAGTCTCCGACTAGATCGCCGTATGCATAGGCATCTGCGGCAGGAGCCGTTCCGATCTCCTCCGCACCGGCCGCTCCCGGACGTTTGGGAACCAGCGCGTACTGCTGGTGGATCTGCTGATGGGATCCGTGCAACCGGTAACCGCTGGGCGCGTAGTCGTATCCGAAATTCCATCCCCACAGTGTCGCCGTAAACGGCTGGAAGTCGGAACCGTCGCCCGCGATGCGCTCGTGGATGCGGCCGCGAAGCGCTTCCAGTTCGATTGCACTCAACGGCCCGACAACGTCCGGAACGGCGATGCCCGCATCCGCAGCCAGGCGTACGTATGTTCGCTGGTAGTACAGGTGGCGCAGCCCCTGCATGTCGGCGGCGCTCAACGCCTCCAGTCGGTACCGCACGGCGTCATCAGCCATATTGGCAGCGTAGTGCCCCCAGGGAATGTAGCTATTGTGGCGCATGTATTCGTAGACATGGGTGCGCCGCCCCGGCGGGCACCACTCCCCAACGATCTCGCTTCCCCCCTGCGCGCCGGGCCGCAGAACCATTGCCCTTTTGAAGTCGTCGGGGAGGGCCGGGTTGTTGGCGACGGCCTTGAAAATAGAATACCGGCGGATGTCCGGCTGCGATGCGCCGCGATCACTACGCTGGCTGTAGGCCATGCCGGTGGGGCGCCCCGTTTCCGGATCCTGCAGGAGTTCGCCGCTCATCTTCGCCAACCTTTCGAGGTCTGCAGGGTCCGTGGAGCAGGTGGCCAGGGCCAGCAGCAGCGGCTCCGGCATACGGGCCAGCAGGGTATCCAGATCTTCCGGGGGCAGACCCCTTTGCGAAAGCCACGAAGAGATGCTTTTCTCCAAGGATACCTCCGGGCGCGGCGCCAGGGCAATCGAGCCGGGCGCGGCGGCCGCGTCATCGGCAAACCGTTTGGAGATATACGTGGCCCCGCGGAAGGGAAAGGCGTTGGGGATCTCGTACACCCAATCGTCGTTTTCCACCTGGACTTCGCCTGCTGGAAAGTTGCAGCGGTTGTCCACCGGTTCACCGTTTTCGGTCATTCCTAGGACGGCGGGATGGTCTTTCCGTCGAAGATTGCGAACCTGGAAAGACGGCTTGTGAATTCCGTAGCGGAAGCGGCCTTCGGGGGAAACGCAGCTTCGAAAATGCATGGCAGACCTCAGCACGGGCGAAGAACCGTATGGGATATTGGATGCGATCGGGTTCGCTGCCAGTATGAAACGAATTCGGAAAGGAGTCAAACGGCATGGGCCTCGGAACATCCCCTTAAAAAAATCCACCCGGATGCCACTCCGGGTGGATTCGTTAGGAGGTGCCGGGCCGCCGACTGCCGGCGGCCCGGACTTCAAGGGCGGAAAGGGGGAAAGACTCCTGCCCTTGCTCCGAGGAGCCTATGTTCAGGGCTATTTCAGGAAAGGGTTTTCATCCGAGCGCCGAGTCGTGCAGGGCGGCAAGCAGTTTCTGCGCATCTTTTTCGCCGGGTAGAATGGGAAGCCGCATCCAGACCCCCAGCCCTTCGCTTCGGTGGTGGTACTCGTTTTCTGCCAGATCGCTCATCAGCGCTGTTTGGATGAATGCATCCGCCTCGACAAGCCTTCGGACCAGCGCCAAACCCGTCATGTCGCCCATATCGTCGTCGACCACGACCAGGTCGGGGCTTTTCCGGATAACCCCCGCGAGGGCGTCCTCTCCGCTGTCGGCAACGGTCATTTCGACAGCAGCCGATCCCTGCAGGATTTCGACGAAGCGCTGTAGATCGTTTCTCCGGGGAGATGCCAGCAGTACCCGCTTCATGTCAAGGATGCTTTCCGCAGCACGAACCGGGTCCGGCGCATTGCGCTTCTCCGGGCCGGCTGCCGCAGCAGGCCGTGTCGCCGGGCCCGGGAAGGGGCTGGCCGCTTCGGCCCGTCAAACTGCTGGTGGCCGACATATGCCGTTCGGTATCCGGGCTGCCGCAGGAAGGGCACAGCAGTGGCTCTCCGGAACGGAGAACGAGAACCTCTCCGGCGGACCCGCACTGCCTGCAGTGAATATCGTAAATGGGCATTTTCACGATTTCCTTTCTCCGGTTTGACGGGAGGTGCTCAGTGCCCACCGCCGCCGCAGGTGTGTTCCTGCCCGAATTGCGCCAGTTGTCCCTCGATGGCGGCCTGCACTGCCTCGCCCACCGTTCGGGCCTGCCCGCCATGGTAGACTTCGATGCCCACCTGATGAAACCCCATGAGGGGGCGCAGTCCCATTCCTCCGGCGATGAGCCGGTTGACACCCTTTTCGGCCAAGTACTGTACCGGTGCCATGCATCCACCTTGCTGGTGGGGTACATTGGGCACCACGTCCACATTCTGCACCTGTCCATTTTCCACGGAAACCAGTGTGTACAGGGCACAGTGCCCGAAATGGGCCCCGAGGGGGGATTCCATCCCACCGGGCGCTTCCGAGGGGATGGCGATCAATACCTTGTCCATTGCTCCTCCTTGTTGGCTGAGTTGAATAAGAAAAATGCCGCCGCGCTTCAAGCCGCCGCCCGAAGCGATGCGAGTTGCTGAATACGACGCCACGTGTCGCGAAGCCGGCCGGCGGTTTCTCCGTCGGCATATTCGGTAAGAGCCTGTCCCGCCACCATGGCGTCCACAAAGCTCGGATCGTACGGCAGTTCCCCTACTACCGGGATGTCGTTCTCCTTGCAATAGCCCCGGATGCGTTGGGTCCCTCGCTCGTTCAGATCGTACTTGTTGATCAACACGGCGGCCGGCAGCCGGAAGTGCCGGCACAGTTGAGCCACCCGCTCCAGATCGTGCAGTCCGGACGGTGTGGGTTCGGTGACCAGAACGGCCGTGTCCTGCCCGGAAACGGAGCTGATCACCGGGCATCCGATCCCGGGAGGTCCGTCGGAGAGGATCAGGGACATTTCCTTCGATTTCGCCAGCTGCTTCGCTTCTTGCCGCAGCAGCGCCACCAGTTTGCCCGAGTTTTCCTCTCCGGGGAACAATTGAGCGTGGACCATCGGTCCGAAGCGCGTCCGGCCGATGCTCCACTCTCCGCAATCGCGGGGGACAAAGTCGATGGCGTCCTCCGGGCAGAAATGGACGCAGACCTTGCAGCCCTCGCATCGAATCGGGTCCACCCGGGGGTGGGAATCGCCGGTAAGGACGGCCCCGAACCGGCAGAGGTCTCCACAGGTTCCGCAGTTGGTGCAGCGTTGTTCCCGGATAACGGCTTCCCCGCCCGATGAGAACGTGTTGCGCTCGGAGATCTCCGGGCGGAGAATCAGATGCAGGTCGGGGGCGTCCACGTCCAGGTCGCACAATACCGCGTCGCAGCTCAGATGGGCGAATGCCGCTGTCACGGAGGTTTTCCCCGTGCCTCCCTTTCCGCTGAGGATCAACACCTCACGCATGAGCGGCCTCCTTCCCCGTCCGCGCCAGAGCGTGAACGGCCCGGCGCAGTTTCCGAAACAGCGGTTGGATTTCAGGCAATTGCACCGAAACGATTTGTCCTTCGGCGTACACTTCGGCAATGGAGCGCTCGAAGGGGATTTCGCACAGAATCGGCAACCCGCTCTCCTTGCAGAAACGATACACTTCCTCGTCCCCCAGGCCCGAGCGGTTGACCACCACCCCCATGGGCTTGTTCAGCGGCAGAAAGGCCTTGTAGGCCAGACGCAGATCGAAGGTACCGAAAGGCGTCGGTTCGGTGACCAGCACGATGACATCGCTTTCGATTACGGCGCTGACCGCCGGGCAGCTCACGCCGGGAGGGGCGTCGATGATCACATCGCCTTCCGGAGCGGCGGCGTCGAGGTCGCGAAGCACCTCCCGCATGAGCGGAGGACTCATGGCCTCACCCACCCGCAGCCGCCCCATCCAAAATCCGGCGGTCCCGGCCTTTCCGCGGACGACTTCACCCAGCGGACGGCTACCGGCCGAAATCGCGTTTTCCGGGCATACCGCAAAACAGCCTCCGCAGCCGTGGCACATCTCGGGGAAAGTCATCACCACTTCGCCCAGGACCGCGATGGCCTTGTACTGGCAGAGCTCGGCGCATTCACGGCAGTAGGTGCAGCGCGTCTCGTCCACAACCGGCACCTCCAGATGGGCCGTCCGGGTTTCCTCGACGATCGGGTGCAAGAACAAATGAAGGTTCGGCTCCTCGACATCCAGATCCACCGCGGTCACCGGCCCGTCCCAAACTGCCGTTAGAGAGGCCGAAACCATGGTTTTTCCGGTGCCGCCCTTTCCACTGGCGACGGCGACTCTCATCGCATCGGCCCCTTGGCTTCCTCGACGGTCACCCACTGTACCCGGCCGTCGTTGAAGCGCTGCATGGCCTCCCTGACGCTGAGGCCTTCCATGTTGTGCGCCACCCGGATACCGGCGGCTTCCAGCGCCTGAAACGCCTTGGGTCCCACGAACCCGGTCAGCACCACGCCAGCCCCGGCGCGGGCCACGTTTTCGGCAGCCAAGATCCCGGCCCCCTGTCCGCGGGCCTGGGCCGCACCGTTTTCGAGGTACTCAAAGTCCAGGGTCTCCGGGTCCACGATCACAAAGCCTGCGGCCCGGCCGAAACGAGGATCCACCGGTTCGTCCAATCCGGGGCCTTCACTGCTGACGGCGATTTTGTTCATCTCTCTGTTCTCCTCTGCGGCGGATACTGTCTCCACTGTGGGTCCAGAAGCGCCCTGTTCCGGGGACAGTCGATAGTCCCCGCCGTGAATCCGCATGGCCAGTCCCTGCACCAGCGACTTGGCGACGGTGTTCCGGGCCTGGGCTAAAATCCGTCCGAACGTCTGCCGCGACACACCCATTTTTTTGGCTGCGGCTTCGTGGGACAGTCCTTCCAGGTCGGCCAGCCGCAGCGACTCGAAGCCTTCGACGCTCAAGTACACTTCGGTCAGGTCCCGCAGCGGCACACCCCGGGGTTTGAAATACGTGACTTCGGGGGCCGCGCCCACCCGACGGCATTTGCGAGGTCTGGGCATGGCATGGTCTCCTTGTCTTTTTTATGGGCATATGCTCTTTATCAATCTTATCCACGGGAGGAAGGGATGTCAACAAAAAGAGCATATGCCCATTATTTTTTTACTGTCCGCTGGCCGAGTCCTCCAGTCGAGGCCGAGCGGTACGGGCCGGTGCACCAGCGGAGCCGGCACGGGTTCCGCCCCGCATCCCGGCTCCCGCTCCGCCGCCGCGCCGTCTGCGGCAACGGGGCCTTCCTGCTTGCGGCCTTCCGCCACCTCTGCGCCGGTTTGTCCCGCCGCCGGTGGTGTTGCCGCAGATACCGAACCCGCCTCCACTTCTTGGTCCTTGGCCCATTGGGCCCGTTCCGTCCATTCCTGGCATGACGCACCTCCTTGGTTTGCTGCCGTTGTCGATCGCCGCGATCGCCCCGTTTCCGGAATTCGCAGCAGTCGAAACAGCCGTGAAGTTCACTTTTATCCAAAACAATGGTTCAGGTAGACCCGCCGGGGCCTCTACGGCGGCCTCGACCTCGTCCCCGTCCCCTGCTTCCTCCCGGCGGGGGCGGGTCCGCTGTGCCGTTTTCGGCGACCCGGTAGTGGCCGCCCTCGATGTGAAGGGCCCACCCGCTGCTCAGCGCCCGGGCCACCACGCTGCGGGCCTCGGCCAGAATTCTCGAGAAGGTGGGCCTGGATACCCCCATCCTCTCGGATGCAGCCGCCTGCTCCATCCCTTCGGCATCGGACAGGCGAAGCGCCTCCAGTCCCTCCACCGTCAGGGTCAGCCCCTTCAACCCTTCCAGCGGCACCCCCTGCGGTTTGTAAAAGGTGTGGACCGGGACCCGACCCACACGCCGGCATTTGCGTGGTCTCGGCATCGAAACCTCCCTTTTAGTTATGAACCTATGATCATAATAATGAGCAGGCCGAGGGGTGTCAAGCTTTATTTTGAACATTTGTTCATAATAAAGCTGCTGGCTCCAAAGGACGGCCGACCGGGGTGCGGTGCGTTTCTTCGTTGAAATTTCAGCGAACCTCAGTTAGAGCCGTTGTCAGGATTCGGGTTTGTTTCCGCGATGGGTTTCCATCGAAAGGTGGGGAGGGAATCAACCCCGCCCCTTGAATGAAACGCAAAAAACCATCCAGCCATGACGAACGAAGTGGACCCATTTTCATCAACGGAAGTCGTGATTTCGGCACAGGATGCCGTTTTCTGGATGGACGCCGACGGTCGCTGGTGCAACCGCCACGGCCCCTTCCAGAATTCGAAGATCATCGACTATTTCCACCGCTCCATCCGAAGGGATGACGGCGGCTACTTTGTCTCTCAGATACGGGACGGTGTGCGGGAGAAGGTCTACTTCCGCTATGCGGAAACCCCGATTTTCGCCGTCGACGTCAACCTCTCCCATCCGCCTTGCCTGCTGTTGAACACGAAACGGAAGTCCGTCCTGGACCCCGCCGGCCTTTTCATTCGCGGTGACAGGCTTTTCATGAAAGAAGGTGATGAAATTATTCGTTTTTCCGAACGAGCCATGGTGAAGCTGTCGGCTCTGATGGAGGACACCCCGGACGGGCTTTGCCTATGCGTGGAAGGCGTTCGGCACCCGATCCGTGAAATAGAGGAATCCGGTGAGATGCCGACAGTGCCGAAGGGGTTTCGGCCACCGGCGTAGATGCGGGACGGCGCTTGGCCCGCCGGGGAATGCGGCACGCCCTTCCGTCAGTCGAAGATCTCTGAGATGAAACCGCACAGCCACCCGGGCCGGTCGGTGAGGATGGCGTCGGGTTGAAGCGGCCACACTTTCCGCACCTGACGAGGGGTATTGCAGGAATAGGTGAGACACCGCAGCCCCAGGTCGTGCGCTTGTTGCACCAGGCTCCGGGTAAGATCGTTTCTCCGCACGCAGCATCCCCACAGCCCGCTCGGGAAGGACCGGGCGTTGGAGAACGCCTCCTCCGACAGCCTTTCCGGCAGGTTCCACACGCAGCGCAGATGCGGTGCGAGCTCCAGAACCCGGCTCAGCAGTTCCGGGTCGAAGGAAAGAATGAAAGCACCCCTTTCGACGTGCGGGGCGTGGTCCCGGTGCTGCAGCAGCGCCAAAACCGCCTGCACCAGTCGTGTCCGTTTCGCCTGGCGGCGATCGGCGGCCCTGTACTTGATTTCGATGAACAAACGGGTCTCGGGCAGATACCGCTGCAGGGTTTCTTCCAGCGTGAGCAGCGGCTCTCCGGAAAAAGCGGGGTGATACCAACGGCCCCAATCCAATTTTTGCAGCTGATCGAGCGGCAGGGAGGAAATGCGTTTTCGGCTCCTGGCAATTTTCCACAGTGTCCGGTCATGGTAGAGGACCGGCACGCCGTCCGCGCTGAGTTGCACGTCCAGTTCGATGCCGTCGATGTCGTTTCGAAGGGCCCGGTCGAAGGCGGCTCCCGTGTTCTCCGGTGCCTCGTCCCTTGCTCCGCGATGGGCGACGATCCAGGGTCTCGGCGGCATCGATGTCACGCCCCTTTCCTCCAGTAACCGCACGATTCCCTTGGCTCAGCTCGCCTGCTCTGCCGCGCCGGCATCTTCGCGAAGCGCCGAATACAGCTTCTGGGTGGCAGGCCCCACCTTCCCGTCCCCGATGCTGTTTCCGTCCACTCGTGTGATGGGGAGCACTTCGGTGACTGTCCCGCTCAAGAAGGCTTCGTCGGCGGCGTACAAATCATTGCGGGAAAAGAAACGCTCTTCCGCCGGGAGTGCCAGCTTCTTACACAAATCGAGGATGACCTGGCGGGTGATCCCGGGCAGGATGCGGGGCGTGAGCGGGTGCGTGAGCAACCGGCCGGCGCTCACGATGAAGACGTTGGAACTGGTGCCCTCCCGCACCACCTCATCTTCGGAAACGAACAGTGCGTCGAAGGCTCCGGCCTCCACCGCCTGCTGCTTGGCCAGCACGTTGGGCAGCAGCTGAACGGTCTTGATATCGCAGCGGGCCCAGCGGATGTCGGTTACGGTGATCACCGCCGCCCCGCTTTGCCGGAGCTCGGGGGGTTTTTCGTGGACGGGCCGAACGGTCATGATCACCTGAGGAGCGCCCGTGGCCGGGAATGCATGGTCGCGCGGAGCCACCGCCCGCGAAATCTGGAGGTAGAGTCCGGCGCGTTCGATCCCGGAGGCCTCGTACAACCGTAGAACGGCGTCCCGGATTTCTTCCCGGGAAACGGGCGGAAAATGCAGTTCGCGAAGAGAGCGTTCCAGTCGGTTGAGGTGCTCCTCCACGCGGTAGAGCCGTCCCCGGTAGCTGGCGAAAAATTCGTAAACCGCATCCCCGAAATTGTATCCGCGGTCCTCGATGGGCACCACCGCCTGTTCGATGGGGAGGATCTGTCCGTTGACGTAGGCGAGTTCCGTCATGTCGGGTCTCTTTCTTTCGGAGTTGTCGATAAAAAAACCTGCCGGCGTCGGGCCTTCACCGTTATCCATTCCCTGCGTTGCGCATCACGCGTTCCAGTGCGTCCCGGATCCGCTCCACCGCCCATTGCAGGTCCGTTTCGGCAATGACGAACGGCGGCGCCACCAAAAATGCGTCACCGTCAATTCCGGCAAGTCCTGTGGACTTATAGACGATCACCCCGTTTTCGAAGGCGGCATCCCAAACACGCTCGGTCATCTTCTCTTTTCGAGGAAAGGGTGTCA
>JAJDOA010000347.1 GCA_022340405.1 Desulfobacteraceae bacterium
CGTCATCCCCGTGGATCAAGCCATCCAGCTGCTCAAGGAGCAGATCCAGAAGATGTTCGGCAAGAAGGGTGAAATCATCGTCAAGATGAACTTCGACGCTGTGGACCAGACCCTGGACAACCTGGTGCAGATCGAGGTTCCCGGCCACTGGGCCGACGCCACGGAAAGGGGGGTGCCGGAGAAGGCGGAACCGGACTTCGTCAAGAACGTCATGCGACCCATGCTGGCACAGAAGGGGGACTCCCTTCCGGTGTCCGCTTTCCGTCCGGACGGGACCTATCCCGTCGGCACCACCCAATACGAAAAGCGGGGTGTGGCCATCAACGTTCCCGAATGGATCATGGACAACTGCATCCAGTGCAACCAGTGCGCCATGGTGTGTCCCCATGCCGCTATCCGGCCCTTTGTGGTCACCGAGGAGGAGAAGGCCGCGGCCCCGGCCGGTTTCGAGGCCAAAAAGGCGCTGGGCAAGGAGCTCAAGGAATACCAGTTCCGCATCCAGGTCTATCCGCTGGACTGCATGGGCTGCGGCAACTGCGCGGACATCTGTCCGGCCAAAAAGAAGGCACTGGTCATGAAGCCGCTGGAGACCCAGACCGAGGTGCAGGTGCCCTGCCAGGAGTATGCGGAGACTCTTCCGATCCGCGACGGGTTCCTGAAACGCGACTCGGTCAAGGGCAGCCAGCTCTTCGAGCCGTTGATGGAGTTCTCGGGGGCCTGCGCCGGCTGTGGGGAAACTCCCTACGCCAAGCTCATCACCCAGCTGTTCGGTGAGAGGATGATCATCGGCAATGCCACGGGATGCAGCTCCATCTGGGGCGGCAGCGCTCCCTCGGTACCTTACTGCGCCAACAAGGACGGCTTCGGCCCCTCATGGGGCAACAGCCTTTTTGAGGATCCCGCGGAATTCACCTACGGCATCTGGCTCGGTCACTTCCAGCAGCTCCGGAAGCTGGTGGATCTCATGGAGGAAGCCGCAAAGAGCGACCTTCCCGACGCGGTCCGGGAGGCCATGGCCGGATGGCTCGAAAACCGGAACGATCCGGTGAAATCTCGTGAATACGGCGACCAGCTCAAGCAGTTGCTGCCCGATCACCAAGACGACGAGCGGGCTGCGGAAATCCTGAGCATGGCCAAACTGTTCACCAAGAAATCCTACTGGGTGTTCGCCGGAGACGGTGCCGCCTACGACATCGCTTTCGGCGGTATCGACCATGTTTTGGCTTCCGGCGAAGACGTCAACGTCTTCGTTTTCGACACCGAGGTCTACTCCAACACCGGCGGCCAGTCCTCCAAGGCCACACCCACCGGTTCGGTGGCCAAATTCGCCGCCTCGGGCAAGAAGACGGCCAAAAAGGACATGGGGGCCATGGCTATGTCGTACGGCTATGTCTACGTGGCGACGGTGAGCATGGGCGCCAACAAGCAGCAGTTGTTGAAGGCTCTGCGGGAAGCGGAAAGCTATCCCGGGCCCTCGCTGGTCATGGCCTACGCTCCCTGCATCAACCACGGTATCAAGCGCGGCATGGGCAAGACCCAGGACGAGATGAACCGGGCGGTTTCCAGCGGATACTGGCCGTTGTACCGCTACAACCCGGCGTTGAAGCAGGAGGGCAAGAATCCGTTTGTACTGGATTCCAAAGAACCCGACGGCAGCCTGCAGGACTTTCTGGCCGGGGAAATCCGGTATGCGTCCCTGCAGAAATCCTTTCCGGAGGAAGCCAAACGCCTGCATGCCCAGCTCGAGGTGGAGTTCACCGAGCGCTACCGGCGGTTGAAGCGGATGGCCGAGCAGGAAGTCGAACCGGTGACCCCCGAGGGGCCCAAAGGCGAGACCGGCGGGGCCGACGACCTGGCTGTCTGTACGCTGGCCGGATCGGATCCCGAACACGCCGGAACCGGACGCGACGCGGACGAAGCCTGCGACGACGGCAGGGAGGGGAAGGTGTGACGACCTTTTTCCCCGTCGTATGGGGCGAAGTCGGAAAGAGTGAACCGGACAATCCGTGAAGATACGGGCCGCCTGCCGCTGCAGGCGGCCCGTGCCGTTTCTGGAGATGCGACAGTTGCATCAGGATCGAAAATCCATGACCAGCTTGTCCCATGCCGTCTGCCGGCGATGCGGCCGGTGTTGCGAGAAAGGAGGACCCGCCCTGCACCGGCAGGACCGGGGCCTCGTGGAAAGCGGAATCCTGCCGCTGCGCACACTGTTTACCATTCGCAGGGGGGAGAGGGTCCGTGACAATGTCCGCGGCACGCTGGAGTCTGCGGAAGAAGAAATGGTCAAGATCCGCGGGCAGGGCAGGGGGTGGTGTTGCCTCTTTTACGATTCCGACCTCCGTGGCTGCACCATTTATGAACACCGGCCGCTGGAGTGCCGGGTGCTCCAGTGCACGGATCCACGGGAACTGACGGCGGTGTACCGCACCGAGCGCCTGCACCGCAGGGATCTTCTCCAGGCTCATTCTCCGCTGCTCGAGTTGGTGGAGGACCACGACCGGCGCTGCGACTACCACCGGTTGGCCAAGCTGCGCGCGCGACTTGCCGAAACGGGTGTCCGGGGCCGGGAAGCCTCAGAGATCCTGGATATGGTCAACTACGACCACCACTTGCGGCGGGTGCTGGCCGAAGACGGTGGCGTCGATCCGGAGCAGTTGGATTTTCTTCTGGGTCGCCCCATGCGGAAGACCCTCGCGGGATTCGGGGTCCGGGTGCGGAAAGGGGAGGGGGGGAAGGTTGTTTTGGAATTGGAATTGGACTAAAGAATTTAGGAATTATAGCAATTGTCAAAAGTATGTTCCGATTGGAATGGCTTTTTTTGTCTTTCGTAGGGGCGGGGTTTATCCCCGCCCCTACCGATCGATTTAGAGGCTGTTTCTAAATTAGGATTTTGGTTCAAGGTCAAGGAGGATTCGAGTTTTCAGCCGCAGAATTACGGCTGGTTTTCGAGGACTGGAAACGAGGACCCGACACCGAAATTCATCCGCCTTGGGTGGATTTACCCGCCTCAGGAGGAATCCGAGGAGGTGACTGCCGGCATCGGCGCGATCCCGAACCAAGGAATGAAAGATGATCAAAGCCTGCAACCTGCAGAAAGGCAATATCGTGGCACTCGGCGGGCAGCCCCATCAGGTCCGACACATCGATGTGCAGACCCCTTCGGCCCGCGGTGCCAACACCCTTTACAAGGTGCGGTTTAACGCCATCCTGACCGGCCAGAAAGTGGACCAAACCTACAAGGGCAACGACACTCTCGAGGAAATGGAGCTGGCGAGAAGGCCGGCAAGCTTTCTCTATGCGGACGCCGACCAGTACACCTTTATGGACAGCGAAAATTACGAGCAGTACACCCTCCACCAAGATCGCATCGAGGAGGCGCTGCGATGGATCACGGACGGAATGGAGGGAATTCTGGTGCTGCTTCTCAATGACGTCCCTATCGGCATCGAGCTGCCCGCATCGGTGGAACTCGAGATCGTGGAGACCGAGCCGGCCATCAAAGGCATGACCGCCACCAACCGAAACAAACCCGCCGCGCTTTCCAACGGTGTCACGGTCATGGTTCCCGAGTATCTGTCTGCGGGGGATACGGTGCGCGTCAACACGGCCACCGCCAAGTTCATGGCCCGGGTTCGGTGATCGCGTTTGGCGTTACTTCGGGTCTCGAAAAAAGGACATGATGTCGGCCACCTCCTCGCGCAGGCGATCCAGATCGTCCTCTGGAGGGTCCTCGGAATCGGTCGGGTACAATTCCGGATACAGCCTGCGAGCGCATTGGGGACAGAGGCCGTGGCTGAACTGGGCGTCGGCGTGACGTCCAAGATACTCTTCGAGGCGGTTCCACCTACCGCTGTGGTCGCGAATCTTTTTGCAGTGGGAACAGATGGGCAGCATACCGCTCAGGGTCTTGATGCTGGCCAGCGCCCCTTTGAGCTCATCGATAAGCCGCTCGCATTTCTCCTCGGATTCCATCTCCTTGGAAACGGGCGTCAGGCCGCCGGTGGATAGGTGGATGCCGTCGGAAGCAAAGCTCTCCACCTTTGCCTGATCCTTGAACCAGACCACGCCGCATTCGGGCAGCAGCAGCTTGTAGACCGCCTCCACCCGGCCGCGGCTCTTCCCCTCCTGGCGCAGCCCGGCCCTCCGGTGTTTCACCTCTCCACGGCCGAGTTTTTCCTTTCGTACCCCCTCCTCCATTTCGAAATTTCGATAGATTCGGCGCTCGAGAAGGCATTCACGAAACACGCGCGCGGTTTCCGGAACCGTACAGCCGAGGGCGGCGGGGATTCCGGTGCCGACGAATTCATACCACAGTTCACTGTTTCCCTCCTCCCATGCCGCCAGATAGGGAAGAACGGGGCTGTTCAGGCTGTCAAAGGCGCTCAAGGTCGCAATTCGGTCCTTGACGATTTCCTGCAGTTCCCGGGAGTATCGTCGGGCCAGAATCCGGCCGGGATAATCCAGGCCGCTTCGTTCCCGTGTGGAAGAGTTGTCGTTCATATGCAGCTACCTCGACGGGTCGGTTGTCGTTATCTGCGGAACCATTTTTCCGGATCCTGGCCGAAATATCGCTGCAGGACCTCGTAGAGATCCGGCTCGTAGCGGTGCAGCCCAACCGGATCGTCGAAAAAGCTTTCAGTGGCCACGGCGAAGAATTCCTCGGGGCTCTCCGCACCATAGGGGTCCAGCAGGGTTTCGCGCCGCCGAGCGGCGTCAACGGCAAGGCGCTCGAAGGCCTCGCTCATCACTTCCTGCCAGCGGGGGTAGTCCTCCGGTTCCCGCAATCGAGGCGTCCCGTTGATGCGTCCGTCTTCGAAATCCAACTGATGGGCGAATTCGTGCATCACGACGTTGACACCGGTTCCGGGTTGGGCGGCATCCTCCAACACCTCCTTCCAGCCCAGCACAACCGGTCCACGGTACCAGGCTTCCCCGTCCTGTTCGGCGTCGGTTTCGTGCACGAGGCCGGCTTCATCCACCCATTCCCTCCGTACCATGAAATGGGTCGGATAGACCAGAATGGACATCACTTGGGGATAATAGTCGTGGTGGGCCAGACCGATCAGCAGCAAGGCGGCCTGGGCGGCCACGACCACCTGAACCTGCTGGGACATCTCCAGGCCTCCGCAGCCTTCCCAATGCTTTTCGTGGACCAGTACCCGCAGAACGTCCTGAAGCTGCTCCCGCCGCTGCCGCTCAAGGAGCGGGTACCAGAAGACCCGGCTGCGGAGCCATTCATGCCAGGTACTCGGAAAGGGATTTTGCAGCAGCCGGCGTCTCTTTCGATGCTTCATCCAGCCGATCATTTCGACCTCACCACGGGGATGGACCCTTGTGCAGGCGGTCCCGCAGTCGACGCCACGCTTCGGCGCCCCGGTCCAGCCAGGTCCGCAGCGGAGGAACCTTCAGGGCGATGGCGCTTTCCGGGCACAGCTCCTGGCAGCAGTAGCAGCGAATACAGCGCGGGTAGTCGTGCCGGGGCGGCCTTCGTTTGTCTCCGTCGAACCAGTCCACCGCCTTGGGGCGCACCGGGCAGGCTTTCACGCATATGCCGCAGCGCACACAGCGACTGTCTTCGATGACCGGCCGGGCTATGAGGTGGTTGCTGAGAAGCCGCTCCATCGCTCCGGCGGATCGGCGGTAGGGGCGAACCGGCCTTCGAACCACGTCGAAGGAGGGGCACCGCAGCTGGAGGAGATCGTCGCCGAGAAATGCCACCTGCCCCTCCCGCCAGCATCCGTCGCCGGAGGCCTCTCCGTATCGCACCGTGGGGACGTGTTCCGGGTCCAGGCCGATCAGCCGGCAGACGGCGGCATCCAGTGCGATGGGGTCTGTCGAGAACAACAGCACGTTCAGGGCGCTGGGCGTTCCGCCCCGGGGTCCGTTTCCTTCCATGGCGCGGATTCCGTCCATGACGTACAGCCGCGGTGCGATCAGGCGATTGAGATCCAGCAGCATGCGGGCGAATTGCAGGGCGTCGGGGATGCGGAGGTGATATTCGGCCTTGCGAAGACCGGGAATGCAGCCGAATTGGTTTTTCACGCAGCCCGTGACGCGTTCCAGGCCATGGGTCTTGAGTTTGGGCAGACTGACCACACCGTCGGCCTCCAACACGCCTTGAGCGATGATGAACTTTTTGTTCTGTCGGCCGGCTTCGAAAAACACCTCCGTTCCGGTGGAAAAATCAGCGGGGGCGATTTCAAGTGCGGCAGCCGCATCCCGGATGCCGCATTTGGCTGCGGCACGCTCCATGCTCCCCACGGCTGGAGAGTCCCCGTATGAAAGCTTCGCGCCCTCGGCAAGCAACAGCTTTGCCACGGCACGAAACACTTCCGGGTGCGTGGTGACACATTTTTCCGGCGGGTCTGGGGCCAAGATATTGGGTTTGAGCAACAGGGTCTCTCCCGGCCGGACAAACCGACGCGCTCCGCCCAACAACGAGATCCCCCGCAGGACCGCCTCTTCGACCGCCTCCTGACGGTAGCTACCGCAATGGATCACCGCTACTTTCGACACCGCTGCCGGCTGTGGTGCCGGTGGAAATGGAGGTTTGCTGGAAGGTGCCATTGGCCTCTCTCCCTATCGCAGTTTCACTGCGGTTGTCCAGAATCGATACGGCAATTGAAGACTCCCCGCAGCCCCGGTTCCCGGGATTTCTGCTCCGCGCCAACAAGCTGCGGGGAATTCGCTCGCTACCGCCGGTGCGGAGGCTTCCACCGGGCACCTGTCCCGACTTGCCTTACAGCCGAACATAGTGGTATTGTAATCGTCAGCAAAGGCGGCGATTGCCTCCACCGGCTTTCCGATTCCCGCTCGTTTCCTTCGACGCTCTCCGTTCCGACCACTGATCTGCCCTGCGCTTCGATTGCCTTCCAGTCCATCAATCACAGCAGCGCCGCAAGCGGCGGGGAATGAACCCTCTTCCGCCCATGGTGGAACTTGTCCGCCTCTGGCGGATTCAACCCATGCAGGCCCGGTCGCCCGCTTTGGGCGGAATCGAGGCAAAGGAGGTGGTGAAAGTGATGGCAATCCAAATTCTGCTTCCATTCAACTTCACTCTGCAGGACGAAAAAGCCTTGGATTTCGTGATCCGCATGTTCTCGAGGGTACCGGACAAGGAGGTGACATTGTACAACGCCTACACCCCGCCCCCGGTGGTCGACACGACCCCGGGCACGGTGATGAAAAACATGCAGGCCAATATCCGGGCCTTGCAGCAGCGCAATCAGGAAAAGGAGGCTCGCCTTAAAGGAAAGGTGGAAGCCCTTGTCGAGGCCGGTTTCGATAGGGGCCGAATACAAACCGTGTACCAGCCGCGAAAGCGGGATGTGGCCAGCGACATCGTGGAAGTGGCACGCGCCCGAAAATGCGAAGTGGTCGTTCTCAATCGGAAACCGGGAAAGGTCTCCCGATTTTTCACCGCAAGCACACACACGCGGGTCATCGCCGCGATGGACAACACCACCGTGTGCGTCGTTTCCTGAATGCCCGCCAACACCCAGCTCCAACGCTTCCAAGGAGGCAACCATGGACTCGGAAAACATCATCGATGTCGAGATGCTCACAGCGGTCAGTCGTGCCATCGACATCTCCGACGAACTGGACATCATGGCCACCCACTTGGCGCAGCTTCTCGTGGGAGCCCTCGGTCTGAAGGGCTGCACGATATTCGTTCTCAACCCGGACGTCGATGAACTCGAAATCCTCGCCAGCTTCGGTCTGAGCATCGAGTATCTGAACAAAGGGCCGGTTCTTTTCAACCGCAGCATCGGCGACCGCGGCAGAAAAGAGGCCGTCGTCATCCGCAGTACGAGCGATGCCACGCAGCTGCAGTATCCGGATGCGGCCAATAAGGAGGGGATCGGCGCGATGGTCTCCCTGCCGATTCTTTTCAAGGGATCCACCATCGGTGCCCTTCGCCTGTATCATGAAAAACCGTGGGATGTATCGGAACGGGACCTCCGCGCCCTCCAACTGCTGGCGGAAATCGTAGGACTGGCCATGACCGTGACCCGTCTGGGCAAAACCCTTCAAACGGTAAGGGAGGCCGTGGAAACCGTTCACCTCGTATGGCTGGAGTAGCACCGAATGTGGAACGGAGGAGAACCGGTGCGATTGGTGCCTCCCCTTTAAGAGGCCGTGGATAAACGACAGCCTATGGGTCGACTGCTTCGGTGACGGTCCTTGGTTCGAGCCACTCCGGTGCCACCCGCACCGCCGTCACCCTTGCCTCGGCACACAGCGCATCCTTTGAGGACAGGGTGCAGGACACCCGGGTTTTTTTCCCGTCGACACCCTCCACCCGGGCCAGCAGCGTCAACTCCTCATCGATGGGTGCCGGCTTTCGATAGTGAATGTCCAGCCGGGCCGTGACATACCAGATTTTCTCGCCGCCGCCGATTTGGCGCCCCTCACGCCGGTAGGCATCGGCGATGGCCGTGCAGACGCTGTGACAGTCGATGACGGTGGCGATGATGCCTCCGTTGACGTACTGCCGGGGCCCGGCCGCATGATGCGGTTGGGGCTGAAACCGACACACGGCATCGGTTTCGGTCAGCCACATGCTTTTTACGTGCAGCCCGTGCGGATTGTCGCTGCCGCAACCAAAACAATAGTTGTCCTGGATCCCGTCCTGAAATGCCCCATCCATTCTCCGAATCTCCCTTCCATGGCGTTTCGTGGCTGCTGCACCGGAGCGATCACGGCGCCTCTGAAGTGCTGCCCCCCTGCCGAAAAGTCGTATGAAAAAAACAGCGCCCGGGTCAATCTCAATTTGAACTGCTGAAACAGATAGTTCCGTTCCAACCCGCTAAACCGAAAGGCAAAACGGGCGATAAAAAGAGAGGTGCAGTTGCCCCGTCGGAAAACGGTTGAACCGGCAACGGCGAGCGCTTTCCCCGCAGCTTGTTGGCGCGAAGCAGAAACCCCGGGAACCGGGGCTGGGGGGAGTCTTCCAATCGCCCGGCGGAGCCTTGTCAAGCCCGATCCGATAGGGCAGGCGGCTCGACGACCGGCAGTCAGGGACTTTCCAAGGGCTGCAGTCGCACCCGGCACACCAACAGGACGATAGGAAATGGCCTCAGAAAAACGCAAACAGCAATCGACGCCACCCCGAGAGATGGAGGAACCCGTGGCATTGCATACCGCATCGCTCCAGCAGGAAATCCCTGAAGAGAATCGGCTCGAGGACGAGTTGCAAAAAAGCCCGGAGCATCTGCGATCCCTGCTGCGGGGAATGCCCCTTCCGGTGCATATCTGGCGAAGGAGGGGCGACGACTTCGTCCTGGTCGACTGTAACCGCCGTATGGAGGAGATCACCGGGGGAAAGGTCAAGGAGCAGCTTGGCCACA
>JAJDOA010000173.1 GCA_022340405.1 Desulfobacteraceae bacterium
CAGGGCGGCTCCGGACTGGTGCGGACCGCCGTGATGGGCGGATTGTTGGGTATGTTTGCCTACAGCACCTTCGATCTGACCTGTCTCGCGCTGTTCCGAAACTGGCCGATTTCCATAACGGTAATAGACATCGCCTGGGGCACGCTGTTGACCGGAATTACGTCAGCGGCCGTGCTGTGGATCGTCCGGAATATCTACCATTTTACCGCCTAAGACTGGGCCTTTTGGCGATAGGCTCCGAAGGGGAGGATTCCGATGAAAGACGAATTAAACGCATTACTGGACCATATCGGCGAGGAGTATGCGACGCATATCCAGAGAGGATCCCGGCACTATTTGGAAGTGAGCATTGCCAAGCGGGCCGAAAGCCTTGGCTACGCCGAGCTGAGGGATCGATACCGGGATGCCTATGCTGTGGTGCCGCTGAAGATGCCTCAGCGGGGAATGAAAGTGCGCATCGATGGCCGCACCTTCGTGAACTACGCAGAGCATGCATCGGGCATTGCCGTTCCCGGGTACCTCGCCAAGGAGGCCGGCAGGCCTTTCAAGACCTTTATCCCCAATGACAGCATGATATGCAATTTCACCTAAAGCAGTTGCCAAAAATCGGTCCCGATGGTTATGGGTTTCCATGTCCTTAGTACGGGCGGGGTTTATCCCCGCCCGTTCGGGGTAGGTGATCCCACCAGCAGGAGGGGATCAACCCCTACCCTACCGATCGATTGGGAAGCCATCTCCGAAACGGAACAGAATTCGGACGATCGCCATAGAGAAAAGCTGCGGTGGAGACAACGCTGCCATGGCAAGAAAGAAAACGCTTCGCTTGATTCTGGGGGATCAACTCAACCCGAATCACAGCTGGTTTCAAGAAGTCCGGGACGACAGGGTCTATGCCCTGATGGAAGTGCGGCAGGAAACCGACTATGTCCGACACCACATCCAAAAGGTGACCGGATTTTTCGCCGCCATGCGCGCCTTTTCCCGGGAACTCGCCCGGCTGGGCCACCGGGTCCGCTATCTTCGGCTGGACGATCCGGACAACGAGCAGTGCTTCGAGGACAATCTCCGAAGATGGATTCAAAGGGATGGCATCACACGCCTGCAGTATTTGTTACCGGACGAATATCGTCTGGACCGCCAATTGCAAGAGATGGGCTCCCGCCTACCGGTTCCGGTGTCGGCCGAGGACACCGAGCACTTTCTGACCCGCCGCAGTGACGTGAAGCGACTGTTCGAGGGAAAGAAGCGATATCTCATGGAGACCTTCTACCGGCACATGCGTAAGAAGCACGATATCCTGATGGAAGAAGGAAAGCCCGAGGGTGGCAAATGGAATTATGACCGAAGCAATCGCAACCGTTACGACGGCACCGTTCCCCTGCCTCCTCCGAAGGTCTTCGCCAACGCTGTCGACGACATCGTGGAAACGATCCAGAAATGCGGGGTGAAGACTTTCGGGGACATCGAACCGGAACGCTTTGTCTGGCCCGTGAACCGCGCACAGGCAATTGAGCAACTGGAGGAATTCGTCGAGAGCCGGCTGCCGCATTTCGGCACGTACCAGGACGCCATGACATCGGAGAGCGGATCTCTGTTTCACTCCCGGCTCTCCTTTGCACTCAACACCAAAATGCTCCACCCCGTGGAAGTGGTCGAAGCGGCGGTGGCAGCTTCGCGGGGGGCGTCCGGTACGGAGGCGGCCATTGAACAGGTAGAGGGCTTCGTCCGGCAAATTCTTGGATGGCGGGAGTTTGTCCGGGGTGTTTACTGGGCGCACATGCCGGAGTATGAACGCCTGAACCACCTCGGCCACAAGGCGGCCCTACCCCGGTATTACTGGACGGCAGACACCCGGATGGCCTGCATGCGCGCGGCCATCGCCCAAACGTTGAAGACCGCCTACGCCCATCACATCCAACGGCTGATGGTCACCGGCAACTTCGCCTTGCTGGCGGGGGTCCATCCGGACGAGGTAGACGCCTGGTACCTGGGCGTCTATATCGACGCCGTACAGTGGGTGGAAATCGTCAACACGCGGGGGATGAGTCAGTATGCCGACGGCGGTATCGTCGCCACCAAACCCTATGTGTCTTCGGCCAACTACCTGCGCAAGATGAGCGACTACTGCGACGATTGCCGCTACGATCCCGGCAAAAAGACGGGAGGGGACGCCTGCCCCTTCAACAGCCTGTACTGGGACTTTCTGCACCGAAACCGGGACCGGCTCGAGAAGAATCCCCGGATGGCGATGATGTACCGAACGTGGGATCGGATGAAGGAAGACGCCCGCAAAGCGCTGCTCAAGCAGGCGAAACACTACCGGGACCGAATCGACGATCTGTAGCGATTGTCTTCATTGGGTTCCGTTTCCGCCATGTTTCCCAACCTATCGATAGGGGGAGAGATTGATCCTCTACCGCCGAAACGGATCTTCGTCGCAGCCATCCTGGCTCACTCGTCCCAGAGGTTGGCCATCGTGTAGGGGCTTCCCTCCATCGTCCAGAACGACCCCTCGACATAGCGCCGGTGGCGATCGAGCCCGGCGATCTCCTGCATGTCCTCCGGGCTTGGCGACATCTCCGCCGCATCGAGATTCTCCTTCATCCGATCCGGATGGACCGATTTGGGAATGACCGCGGTGTTCCGTTCAATCCCCCACGCGATGAGGACCTGTGCGGGGGTTGCGCCGCGACGCTCGGCGACCCGGGCAATGACCGGGTCCTCCAGCAAAACGGGTTCGTCCTCTGCTTTCAACGCCGAGGGCCGGTCCAGGGAACCGAGGGGCGAATAGGCAGTGAGATGAACGCCTTGCTGGGCGCAGAAGGCGAGCATCGCCGGCTGCTGGAGATAAGGATGCAGTTCCACCTGGTTCATTTCCGGCTTGCGTCGCGCGTTGCCGATCAGTTCGCCGATCTTGGCGACACTGAAATTGCTGACGCCGATGTGCCGGCACAGGCCGCCGTCCACAAGCGATTCCATCGCCGCCCAGGTCTGCAGAATCGGACGATCGTCGAGGGACAGGAAGTCCTGACCGGACCTGGGAAATACCACCCCGTTGGGAAATGCCACGGGCCAGTGGATCAACAGCAGATCGAGATAGGCCAACTGCAGATCTTTCAAGGTCTTTTCCAGTGCCGGCCGGACATCCTCGGGCGCGTGGGCGTCGTTCCACAGCTTGGAGGTGATCCACAAGCGTTCCCGGTCGACGACCCCGTCCCGGAAGGATTCGCTCAGCGCCCTTCCAACCTCGGCCTCGTTGCCGTAAATGGGTGCACAATCGATGTGCCGGTAGCCGATTCGGAGCGCCTGCTTTACGGCTTCGTACACCTCCCCGGGCGCAGATTTCCATGTTCCCAATCCCAAAATGGGCATGCTGTCGCCGTTTTCGAACGATAGTCGCTTCATGGTCTTCCCCTGTCTTTGGGTTTCGGATTTCGGGGTCGTGACGCACCGGGCTGCGCCCTCCGCTTTAGAGACTCTCCGCCGCCCCGGTGACCGGGATTTCCGCTTCGCTCCAACAAGCGTCGGTAAATGCGCTCGCTATTGCCGGTTCAAGCCCCCGAAGGGCGGTAGCTCTGAAAGCGGTCCAAGAGCACACCGGGCTCGTTTTCCACCATCAGCATGTCGCGAAACCGAGGCTGAATATAGGCTTCTTCCACCGCATGGTCCAGAAACCGGGCCAGATGATCGTAATAACCTTGAATGTTCAAAAGGCCGCAAGGCTTGCTGTGAAAACCCAGGCGAGCCCAGGACCAAACCTCGAAAATCTCCTCGAAGGTCCCGATGCCGCCCGGCAGTGCGATGAAGCCGTCGGAAAGTTCGGCCATACGGGATTTTCGCTCCTGCATGGACCCGGTTACATGAAGCTCGGTCAGCCCGTCGTGGACCACTTCCTTTCGCAGGAGCGCTTCGGGGATGACACCCACCACCTTGCCGCCCCGTTCCAACACGGCGTCGGCGATCATCCCCATGATGCCGATGCTGGCTCCGCCGTAAACCAGTGACAGTCCGCGGGCGACCAGCGAACGGGCCAGGTCGAAGACGGCATCACTATGGGACTCCCGCCGACCGGCACTGGATCCACAGTATACACAAACACTTTTCATGAGGCACACCGTTTCGATGCAGGATGGATTGCGGATGCACGGCACCGATCGGACAACGTCACTTGGCGGGCGACCTCCAGGCTTTCCGCGGTTCAGTCCGAAAAGCGAATGGCCCGGCCCCGGGAGGTGAAAGAGATGCCCTGCTGGGCCTGGGTGCCGATCATCACCGTTTCGACGATGGGGGCATTAACGAACCGCTCCGCCTCCCATTCCACGATGAAATTTGCCCCCGACCCTCCGGTCTTGTCCCTTTCCGGAACGACGTATCGGATGGATTCCAGAGGCCGGAGCGTCACCGGCTCTTCCAGATACTTTTTCAGCAGGCGCCCCTGCGTTTCGTAGTAATCTACGGTGGAAACCGTGATCGAGTGCTGCAGATCGACGTTTCGGATACTCGCGGTCACGGTCAGCAGATAGGGCCTCTCCCGACTTCCAATATAGATGTGGGAATAGGCCGGCACATAGATGGTCTGCCCCTTGGACCATACCGCGGATTCTTCCGCATGTAAGGATGCCGCCGGCAGACCGGCCAGCAGAACAAGGATCGCAACCGCCGAAAATGTTCTTCTCATCATGGTCCGACTCCATCGTGGGTAGGGGTATCGGGTGTCTCTTCCGTATCGGGCACAACGGGAATACAATGTTGTCGGACTTCGCATGTTGTCAACCACCGAAAGCGTCCTGGTGCACGATAGAGCAATTTTCAAAGATAGGCTCCGATGGATGTGGGTTTTTCATGTCCGAAGGCCTCTAAAAGCCATCTCAAAATTAGGATTTTCGTTCAAGGTCAAGGAGGATCCGAGTTTCCTCCCGCAGGGATACCGCGGTATTTCGAGGCCTGGAAACGAGGACCCGACGCCGAGATGGGGCGAAAAGACAATTTTGAGACAGCTTCTCACCATTCGAGTGCATCGGTATTGGCATCCGGTTTCAATCGGATATAATGAGTCCTCTCCCTGCAAATACCCTCGGAGGAAGCATCGATGAAAAAAAACAGCAAGACGTTGGCGGTTCTGATTCTTCTGGCCGTGGTCGATACGATCATACCGCTGCCGATTACGGCCTTGGTCCTGTTCTACGTAATGGCCGCAAGGCCGTCCTGGTTTCGGGAGGAAGTGGACCGCATCTACCAGCGGTGACCGAAGCACCGACAAGGAGGGGAAACGATGTTCGATCTGGAAAAAATGGAGACGACCGTGGCGGCTTTCCATCAACAGATGACCGAAGCGCCGATCTCCGTCACCGATGTCAAACCCACGGCCGAGGCATGGTCCTTGAAAGAGATCGTCGGCCATCTCGTCGACTCGGCCGCCAACAACCACCACCGCTTCGTTCGACTACAGCAGGGGAACCTGGACGGATTTCCCGCCTACGACAACGAGGCCTGGATCGCCGTGCAGCACTACAACGACTACGGGTGGGAATCTCTCGTCGCACTATGGCATCTGTACAACCGCCTGCTTTTGCACGTGATTCGCGTAATGGACGAGACCTGCCTTGAAAACCGGTGGGCCGTCGGAGAGGAAAGTGCCACGCTCCGATTTCTGGTGCAGGACTACTTCCGCCACATGGCGGACCACGAGAAGCAGTTCCGGCAGAGGCGACGGGAAGTCGCCGGATGAGCGAGATAGCCTATGCCTTGCCATAGCGCTTTTTAAAGTGACTGTAGGCCGCGTTGATTTCCTTCATCTTTTCCTCGGCGACGGCCTTGAACTCCTCTCCCAGGTGGGCCACCTTGTCCGGATGGTACTGCATGGAGAGCTTTCGGTAGGCCTTCTTCACAGCTTCGAAATCTGCGCCCGGCTCCAGACCCAGGACGGCATAGGCCTGGCTTTCGGATTGGGCGGCGGTGGCGGCCTCCCGGTACTGCTGGTGCCGGTATTTGGCTTCGATGGAGCGCTGGTCATTAGCGGATATCTGCAGAAATACGGCGATGTTGCGCGCCTCCTGCAGGTCGGCCTCGGAAACCGGCGGCTGGGTGTAGAGCATCCGGTAGACGAGCTCCAAAAGGATCAGACGGGGCTCGTAGTCGAACTGGGAGCGAAACTCCTCCAGCAGCGATTCCATTCCCGGACTCGACTGGCGGGCCTCTTTGATGAGCTGCTTGACCCAGCGCATCTGGTCGGGATTGTAACGAAGGTTGACCTGAAAAAACTGGGTGATGGTGGCCTGTTCGGCACGGCTGAAATGGCCGTCCCGTTCGGCGATGTGCACCAAAATATGCACCAGCAGGTAGACGAACCGGTTGTGAGCTTCGGTCTGGGAGGCCGCGTAGGCGGCGACACGCCGCTGGATATAGAAGCTGAATCCCCAAAAAGCGGCGAACAGGAGGACCAAACCCATCAGTCCGGCAAAAAAGAGAAAACCGAGGAAATTCAGAAGTGCCGGTGCACCGCCGGTGAGCAAAATGAGCAGCCCGACAAACAATAGACAGCCGCCGCATCCCGGTTCGCTTTGGTAACGATATTGCATGAAGGATCCCTTGTGAATCGGTGGTTTCCGAGGATTCGATCTTGGTACTTTCTGGCCGGTCCTGTGTCAAGTTCGATATGAAATATCGGATTTTTATCCGTTCGAAGCAATGTCAAATGACCCACATTCAAATTTCCAAAAACATTTATAGCAATTGTCAAAAGCATATTCCGATGGATATGGCCTTTTTTGTCTTTCGTAGGGGCAGGGTTTATCCCCTCCCCTACGGTCCAAACCAAAAGCTTGCTGAAACGGAACGGAATTCTGGCAACCGCTGTCTTGGGGCTGTTTCTATAGCAATTGTCAAAAATATGTTCCGATGGGAATGGCCTTTTTCTTGTCTTTCGTAGGGGCGGGGTTTATCCCCGCCCGCTCGGGGTAAGTGATCCCACCAGTGGGAGGGGATCAACCCCTCCCCTACCGATCGATTGGGAAGCCATATCGGAAACGGAACGGAATTCTGACAATCGCTATAAATTAGGATTTTGGTTCAAGGTCCAGGAGGCTCCGAGTTTCCAGCCGCAGGAATACTGCTGTATTTCGAGGACTGGAAACGAGGACCCGACGCCGAGATGGGGCCAAAGGACAATTTATAGCGATTGTCAGAATTCTGTTCCGTTTCCGATATGGCTTCCCAATCGATCGGTAGGGGAGGGGTTTATCCCCTCCCA
>JAJDOA010000174.1 GCA_022340405.1 Desulfobacteraceae bacterium
CGCAAGTCAGGCTTTCCAGAAACCGCACGAACTCCGCCTTGGCCCCGATACGGAAGGGATCCAGCAATCCGGTGAAGATTTCGAGAGAAACCAGATAGGCCGACAAATGGCAGCCGCCGCGGTTGGCGACGGCATAGGCCAGCCCCTGCCCCCAGCTGCCGCGGGGATCGTAGGCGGCCAGCTCCAGTCCCTTGACGTGCATGGCAAAAGACTCTCCACCGACCTTGCGGCTCAGCCGGCGGGTTCCCTCGGCCAACTCGTCCCCGATACCGCGACGGTGAGCGATGTCGGCGATTGTCTCCTCTATTCCATCTGCGTCGCCGAAGCGCAGCGGCACCTTCATCATTCCCTCCTCGACGGCCTCCATGGCAAAAGCAAGGGTGGCGCCGGTGCTGATCGTGTCCAGTCCGAACCGGGAGCAACTTTCGTTGAAGGCACCAATGCGGTCCGCATCGAAAATGCCGAGGCTGGTACCGAGCAGGTGCACCGATTCGTACTCCGGGACCGTGCGTTGGGTGCCATCGGGATAGGTTCCTCGGTGCCCGCAGAGGATCGAACACGGTTTGCAGGTTTCGTGGCGCGTGCTGTACCGCTTTCGCATGGCCTCGCCGGAAATGTCTTCGGCCTTGGCGTGGGAGCCCTGACGAAAGTTGCAGACCGGAAGAAGCCCGGCCTCGTTGCAGGGGCGTGTGTTGGCGTTGGTGCCGAAATTGCGGTAGAGATCGGCCGTGAAGCGATTGGCCTGGATTCTCCTGTTGGCTTGTTTTCCGACCGAGGCGAAGGCTCTCGGGCGGGCGGCAACGATGCGGTATCGACCACCTCTTGCCAGAAGGGCCTTGAGGCATTTGGCGCCGAACACGGCCCCTAGCCCTCCCCTGCCCAGAAATCGGTGCCCGGAGGCGACGTTGGCATAGCGAACGAGGTTTTCCCCTGCCGGCCCGATGACCAGTGCACCGTCCTTTTTCCCCGGCTGCAGTGCTTGTTGGGTCTCGAAGGTGTCGAGCCCCCACAGATCCCCCGCGTCATGGGAACGGACATCGTCGGGCAGAATTTCGACCATGACGGGACCGGGGGATCTTCCCCGCAGCAGCATCCCGTCATAACCAGCCGTTTTCAGCGCGAGCCCAAATGGCCCTCCGCAGGAACTGCTGCAGAACAGGCCGGTGAGCGGCGACCGGGTCACTGCGGCGAACCGCCCGCTGCACGGCGCCCCCGTCCCCGTCAGCGGCCCCGTCATGAGGGCGACGATGTTGTCCTCGCCCAGCGGATCGATCCCCGGCGGCATTCGATCGAAAAGAAGCTTGAGCCCTAGACCCTTTCCCCCAAGGTAGCGGCGGTACACATCGGGTTCGACGGTAAACGGAGAACCGGTCCGCGTGGTCAGATCCACATCCAGAATACGATTGCTGGTGCCGACGATCTCTTCCATCTCGCCTCACTCGCTCAACACATGTCGCTCAAGCACGAAGCAGGCGAACATTCCGCTGAACACCTCCTCCTCCCCCCGAACCGCCGTGACCCGAACGTTTCGACGACGACCGGAAACTTCTTCCACGCGGGCTTCCGCCACCACCGTATCGCCGACCACGACGGGTTTGAGAAACTTCACTTCCGCGGCGCCGAGTACGACGTTGGGATCGTTCACGGCGATCATGGCCGCGTAGTCGGCCAGCCCGAACAGGAAACCGCCGTGCACCAAGCCGGAAGCGTCGGCCGCCATTCGCTCCGACAGGGTCAGGGTGACCCGGCTGGCGTCCTTTTCCACGATCAGCGGCGTGCCGCACAGCTCGGGGTCGATGCGCTCATGGGTTCGAATGTCCATTTTCTCCGCTCCTTTTCATCGATCGGCGACGATGCCGATCATCGCCCGGGAAGTATATTCGCCGACGTCGGCCAGCCCGTCCACCGGCAGAAACCGGTCGGCATTCTGGGAAAACAGACAGGTGACGGAGGCGGGGAAGTCCTCGTCCGCCTCGTAAAATAGGTAGCAAAGGGCGATCTTGGGCAGCGGGTGGACCACGACCGCCCCGTCGCCTCCCAAGTCTGCGGGAGCGTCTCGGCCGTCCAACGCCGCACGCACGGTCGGCATCGCCTGCAGTATCCGATGTACGTGCGGCACCAGGATGTGTTCGGTGTGCGCCGCGAAGGCGCCGTGGTAGGGTGTGGAATCGGCGAATTCGCGAAAAGCGCGAAACGGATCGCGCTGCAGTGAAACGGGGGATGCGTGCAACGCGTACAGACTCAGAAGAACGCCCAGCACGGAAGCTTCGGAACGGCCGTCGAGGGAAATGCCGCCCGGGGCCATGCGGCAGTCCTTTCCGAAGGCACGAAACCGCCAGTCGCCGGAAGCGTCGAGTTTTGCGCCCAACCGGTCGGTGAGGTCTCCGGGAGGGGCGTCGAAAAGGCGCCGCAGGTTTTCGGCGACGATGCGGCTGTAGTTATTTCCCAAGGTTGCGTTCTCCCTTCTGTCGCCGCCAGGCCCGCTCCAGCAGGGCAATGGACGTTTTCAGATCCGAAAAGTCGAAGACCTCCAGCGAGACGACTCCATGAAACCCCCGCAGTATTTCCATCACGGAGTCCATCGTCGTCTCCGGCAGGCGATCCAGGGACGCATGGCGCCCGTCGGGCTCGGGACCGTAAAGGTGCACGGTGCGGACCTGTTCGAAGTGACGAAGAAAAAATCCGCAGGGATCCCCGCCGGTCAGCAGCATATGACCCACGTCGACACAAAGCGGCAGGCCGAATTCCTCCCGGACGGGAGTCATCCAGCGGGGTGGATACATCAGGGTCTCCACGCAACAATTGCGCAGGTCGATGCCGGCTTTCGCAACGATCCGGAGGCTGTCCGCAACCCGCCGCTGCCATTGCCGCACGTCCCGCTCACCGGGAAGCGTCGGCCCGTCCCACTCCAGATGCAGGACGAAAAAACCGGGACGAAGGGGCCGAACCCACTCTGCCACCCGCAGCAGCGTCCGGAGGGAAGCCTCTCTCTCGGAACGATCCGGATGCCCGAGCCGCAAGTTCAGCGGAAGGTGCACGTGAAAACGCATGGAGGCGCTTTTCGCAACAGCGGCCATGGTTTCCATTTCGGCCTCGGAGGGCAGGGCCTCTTTGGACCCCTCGAACAGGACCACCTCGACCTCCTCTACCCAGCCGGCCAACAGCTCGACGTTTTCCGCATACCCGCAGGGATGGACGTAGGAGGTGGTGGCAACCCGGAACGGATACCTTTCGAGGCCGGGGGCGACCTTCGCGGATGCGACGGGTTCGCTCATCCGCTGCCTGCCAACCATCGCATGGACATTATCAAAAACAAAGCCGTCTCCGTCGTCTCGATCATCGCACCGAGCATGTCGCCGGTGACACAGGCCAGGGTCCTTCGGTACCATCCGATCATCGCCGCCGTGGTCGCAGCGAAACCCAGAGCCAGCCACCAAGCGCTCCAGCCCAGGAAAAGACTCGCCACCAGCAGCAGTCCGAGCCCCCAGTGGTCGCGGAGCGGAAATGAGGAGTCGATGCCACTGACAATTCCACCCTGAGGACGGCCGTACGGCAGATGCCGGAGAGCGAAAAACACCGAGCACCGGGCATAAGCGGGAATCAGTATCAGCAGCAGGCTCCGATGGGCCTGCACACCGTAGACACCCACCGTTTTCAGTGCCAGCAGCACCATCACGGCCACCATCCCCATGGAGCCGACCCGACTGTCCTTCATGATCTCCAGGGCCCGGTCCCGGCTGCGGTGGCTGAAAATGCCGTCCGCGGTATCCGCCACCCCGTCCAAGTGCAACGCCCCGGTGAACACCACCAGCGCAACGACGTCCACGACAGCTGCCGCCGCTGACGACCACAGCCGGCC
>JAJDOA010000364.1 GCA_022340405.1 Desulfobacteraceae bacterium
GGAGATGGTGATGCCCGGCGACAACGTGGCCATAGAGGTGGAGCTGATCACGCCGATCGCGATGGAAAAGGAGCTTCGTTTTGCCATCCGTGAGGGCGGCCGCACCGTGGGTGCCGGTGTCGTCAGCGAAATCATCGAATAACGCGGCAACCTGAAGGAGCTTTTCGGTGAGAATCAACGTTACCCTTGCTTGTACCGACTGCAAGCGAAGAAACTACACGACCACCAAGAACAAGCGTACGACTCCGGACAAGTTGGAGTTCAACAAGTACTGTCGGTTCTGCCGCAAGCACACGCTGCACCGAGAGACCAAATAAGGCTCTTTACGGTAGAACCCCAGCAAGGGCCCGGAGAGGAAGGTTTCTGCCGCCTCCGCGCTTCGGGAATGGTTGCAGGCCAGTAGCTCTAACGGCAGAGCATCGGACTCCAAATCCGAGGGTTGGGGGTTCGAATCCCTCCTGGCCTGCCAATTTTTTTCAACGACAAAGCTCAGTGCCAACCGCCCCCGAGGTATTCGCCCACGGGGTTCCCGGTACGAGCTTTGGTCTTTTTGGGAGCACAATGGCAAGGCTACAGCGGAAAAAAACCTCCAAGCCGAAGAAGAAAAGCAGCGAATCGGCGGGTAGTGCCTCTGTCAACGAGGCTGCGGATGCGCAGGCCGGAAAGACCACTGCTGTCGCTGCGACCGCCAAAGAGGTGCGCAAGCCCACGCCGGCCGCTCAGAAAAAAATGCCTTCGGCTCCGCGATCCGAACCGAACAAAGTGGTCGGGTGGTTCAACACTTCCGTACAGTTCCTCCGGGAGGTCAAGGTCGAGCTGAAAAAAGTGGCATGGCCTTCGCGGAAGCAGACCGTGGGATCCACCATCGTGGTGTTGATTCTGGTCACCATCATCGCTTTCTTTCTCGGTGCGGCAGATATCGGCCTGTCGAGTCTGATTCAGGTGGTCCTTCAGTAGACGAGGAGAACACCGGTGGCGCAACAATGGTACATTGTCCATGTGTATTCGGGATTTGAGAACAAAGTCAAAACGGCGCTAGAGGAGCGTATCGCCGCCAGCCCCCACAAAGAAAGTTTCGGCGAGGTCTTGGTGCCGACCGAAGAGGTGGTGGAGTTGGTGAAGGGAAAGCGAAAGACGTCCTCGCGCAAATTCTACCCCGGCTACATCCTTGTCAAAATGGATTTGACCGACGAGACGTGGCACATCGTCAACAACACGGCAAAGGTGACGGGCTTTCTCGGAGGAAGAAATTCTCCGACCCCGTTGACCGAGGAAGAGGCCCAGCAGATCATCAACCGGATGGAGGCCGGCAAGTTGAAGCCGCAGCCCAAATACTTCTTCGAACCGGGAGATGATATCCGGGTCATCGACGGGCCGTTTACCAATTTCAACGGAACGGTGGAAGAGGTCAACCCAGAAAAAGGCAAAATCAAGGTGCTCGTCAGCATTTTCGGCCGTTCCACGCCTGTGGAACTCGATTTTGTCCAGGTAACCAAAATGTGATGTCATGCCGGAGGGAAGTCACCCGCACAGGTGCCTTTCGTTCGCATGCGGCGGACGGCCGGCGGCGCAGGAGGGTGACATCCATCGGTGATGCGCAACACGCAGGAGTGACGATAAGATGGCAAAAAAGGTGATTGCTCAGATCAAACTGCAGGTTCCAGCCGGAAAGGCCAATCCGTCTCCGCCGATCGGACCGGCTCTGGGTCAGCACGGTGTCAATATCATGGATTTCTGCAAGGCATTCAACGCCAGAACGGCCGGGGAAGAAGGCATGATCATCCCCGTAGTGATCACGGTGTTCCAAGACCGCACTTTCAAATTCATCACCAAGACCCCTCCCGCTGCAGTTCTCTTGAAGAAAGCGGCCCAGATCGCCAAGGGTGCAGCCGATCCGAAAAGGGACAGGGTTGGTAAGGTCACCCGAAAGCAGGTGGAGGAAATCGCCAATCTGAAAATGGCCGATTTGAATGCCTACGATCTGGATTCCGCCTGCAAGATCATCGCTGGAACGGCACGCAGCATGGGCATCGAGGTCGTCTAGACCGGCATTCCGGGCTGCGGTGGAGAATGAGACGAAATCTGCAAAAAATGGATGGATACGATGTCGAAGCGCGGTAAACAATATTTGAACACATTGAAGAGTATCGACAGACTGCAACGCTACGATTTCACCGAGGGCATTCAAAAGGCTCTCGACGGCTCCTTCGCCAAATTCGACGAAACCGTCGACCTGGCCGTAAAGCTTGGGGTCGACCCCCGCCACGCAGACCAGATGGTCCGCGGCACCGTGGTACTGCCCAACGGCACCGGCAAGGAAGTGCGCGTGCTCGTCTTCGCAAAGGGGGAAAAGGAAAAAGAGGCGGAGGAAGCCGGTGCGGACTACGTGGGCAACGACGAACTCGTGGAAAAGATCAAGGACGGTTGGCTGGAGTTCGACAAAGCGGTCGCCACGCCCGACATGATGGGTTCGGTGGGCAAGATCGGAAGAATTCTGGGACCCAGGGGTCTGATGCCCAATGCCAAAACCGGCACCGTCACGTTCGACGTGGCCAAGGCGGTGCAGGAGCTCAAGGCGGGCAAAATCGATTTTCGCGTGGAGAAGGCGGGCATCATTCACGCCCCCATGGGAAAGGTTTCCTTTGGTGCGGAAAAATTGCAGCAGAATATCGCTGCGTTTTTCGATGCCATTCTCAGGCTCAAGCCGGCTGCGGCCAAGGGCGCCTATGTGAGGGGAATCGCCATCTCGACCACCATGGGACCCGGCGTCAAAATCGACACCGCCTACGTAAAGGATCTGCTGAAATAAGTTGACGGTATGGGTTCCCCAACCCGAAACAACGCAGTGCCTGACGGCGCGGAAACCCGCCCGGTTCCGTTCCGAAGCAACCTGCGATCTTGTTATTGCCCGACAAAATCCAACGTCGGGCGCTGTCGGACGCGCCCGATGTGGGATGGATGCAACCAAAATAATGATCTGTCAAAGACCGTAGGTTCACTCTTTCGTGTTTAATCGGCGTCAGCCGGCCTACCGAGACGGAAGCTGTTGCAGATGCCTCCGGTTTTTCGCAGATAGGAAAGGAGGTGTGGAAAACGCGTGAAAAGAAACGAAAAACAGCAATTGGTCGAAAGCCTGCACGAGCAGTTCACCCGGGCCAAAATTGTCGTCGTCACCGACTACAAAGGCCTGAATGTGACCCGTCTCAATGAATTGCGGGCCAAGCTCAGGGAAGCCGGCGTAGAGTACCGGGTGGTCAAGAACACCTTGCTCATCCTGGCCGCCGAGAACACCGATGTGGCCCGGCTCAAGGACCAGTTTCAGGGTCCCAGCGCCATCGCCATGAGCTATGACGACCCGGTGGCACCGGCCAAAGTGTTGACGGCCTTTGCCAAGGAAAACGAGAAGCTGGAAATCAAAGCCGGTGTCATGGGCCAGCAAACGCTCTCGTTCGAGCAGATCAAGGCCCTTTCGGACCTGCCGTCTCGGGAGATTCTGCTGTCCAAGATGCTGAGTGCGCTCAACGGCGTTCCTACCGGCTTCGTCCGTACCTTGAGTGCGATTCCCGGTCAGTTTCTCAATGTCCTGCAGGCGATCCGTGATCAAAAAGAGGCCGCGTGATCGACCGGCAGAAACGAACACCCAACGAAAAACCTACACCGATCTTTTCGTAACGGAGGATGCAGAGCAATGGCTGATATTACCAAGGAAGATGTCATCGAGTTCATATCCAACATGACGGTTCTGGAACTTTCCGAGCTGATCAAGGAGATGGAAGAGAAATTCGGCGTGTCCGCGGCCGCCCCGGTTGCCATGATGGCGGCTGGAGCGGCGGGCGGGGAAGCCGGCGGCGAGGCTGCGGAGGAGAAGACGGAGTTCGACGTCATTCTCACCGCCTTCGGTGACAAGAAGATCCAGGTCATCAAGGAAGTCCGAGCGATCACGGGTCTTGGACTCAAGGATGCCAAAGAGCTGGTGGAAAAAGTGCCGGCTCCGATCAAGGAAGGCATCGTCAAAGAAGAAGCCGACAAGGTCAAGGAGCAGTTGGAGGGCGCCGGCGCCACGGTGGAAATCAAGTAATCACGGCCCCCTGTGGGGCGAAGCAAACAAGGGACCTGCGACAGGGGGTGGATGGAGACGGGCGGATCGGCTTGTCCGGTCGCCCCCTTGTCCCTTTCCGGCGGCCGTTGCCTACGCTGCCGGCGATAACCGGTACGAATGCTGGGAGATACCATGTCAGAAAGCCCACTGACCGACCGACGGGTCAGGAAGAATTTCGGAAAAATCAGAAAGATCGTGGAAATTCCCGATCTGATCGGCATGCAGCGGGGCAGTTATTCCCGTTTTCTGCAGATGGACGTGCCTCCGGAGAAACGGAGGGATATCGGTCTTCAGGCCGTCTTCAAATCCGTCTTCCCGATAAAAGATTTTATCGGGAGCGCATCCCTGGAATTCGTTTCCTACCGTTTCGGAGAAGTGAAGCACAGCATCCAGGAGTGCATTCATCGGGGCATGACCTACGAAATCCCGGTGCGCATTACGGTTCGACTGGTGGTCTACGACGTGGACAAGGACACCGGCGTGTCCAATATCCGGGACATCAAGGAGCAGGAGATCTATTTCGGGACCATTCCCTTGATGACCGAAAAGGGGACGTTCATTATCAACGGCACCGAGCGAGTGGTGGTCAGTCAGCTGCACCGATCCTCGGGTGTCTTCTTCGACCATGACAAGGGAAAAACCCACTCCAGCGGAAAAGTGATCTACAGCTCCCGGATCATCCCCGTTCGAGGGTCCTGGATCGACATGGAAATCGATCCCAAGGATATCGTTTACATTCGAATCGATCGAAGACGGAAATTTCCGGTCACCATCCTGTTCAAAGCCTTCGGGTACAGCTCGGAGGACCTGCTCTCCTACTTTTACCGCGCCGAGACCTTTTATATTCGGGGCAAGCAGTATTCGAAAAAATTCGACCCGCAGTTTCTGAGGGGCTATCGCGCGAGCAAAATGGTCAAGGATCCGGAAACCGGTGAGGAACTGGTCAAAAAGGGACGTATCTTCACCCAGAAGGCCGTCCGGCGGTTCGCTGCGCTCCAGACCGATGAAATACCCATCGGAGTGGAGGAACTCATCGGAAAGGTGGCGGCATCCACCATCCATCACCCCAAGACGGGGGAGGTCATACTGCAGGCCAACGAGGCCATCGACGACGAAAATCTTGCCAAGCTGCTGGACGCCAAGGTGCGTGAGATCGAAGTGCTTTTCATCGACGGACTCACGACCAGTGATTCCATCCGAAAGACCCTGCTTCTGGACAAAATCGAATCCAAAGAAGAAGCCCTGATCGAAATTTACCGCAGACTCCGGCCGGGCAATCCTGCTACGCCGGAGGTGGCCCAGGATTTCATCGACCATCTTTTCTTCAACCCGGCCTACTACGACCTGTCCGGTGTCGGACGCCTGAAATTGAACATGCGCCTGGGCATCGAAACGGAGCGGGATCTCAATGTACTGCGCAGAGAGGACATCCTGCTGACGGCCAAGACCCTCGTGGAGTTGAGAGACACACAGGGAATGGTGGACGACATCGACCATTTGGGCAATCGGCGTGTACGGGCCGTGGGCGAACTTCTGGAAAACCAGTACCGCATCGGTCTGGTGCGAATGGAACGGGCGATCAAGGAGCGCATGAGCCTGCAGGAAGTGGACGCCCTCATGCCGCACGATCTGGTGAACCCCAAACCGGTGACGGCGGTGGTGAAAGAGTTTTTCGGCACCAGCCAGCTGTCCCAATTCATGGACCAGACCAACCCGCTGTCGGAAACCACGCACAAGCGGCGGCTCAGCGCTCTGGGCCCCGGAGGTCTGACACGCGAGAGGGCCGGATTCGAGGTGCGGGACGTCCATCCATCCCACTACGGCAGGATTTGCCCCATTGAGACACCGGAAGGCCCGAACATCGGATTGATCGTATCGCTGAGCACCTTCGCGGAGGTCAACGAATACGGTTTCATCGAGACGCCGTATCGTGTGGTGGAGGATTCGAAGGTTACGGACAGGGTCCAGTTTCTCAGCGCCTTTGAGGAAAAGGAACTTCCCATCGCGCAGGCCAATGCGCCCATCGCGGACGACAAACGCTATGTCAATCCTCTGGTGACATCGCGGGTTGCCGGTGAGTTCACCATGACTCCCCGTGAAGAGATTCGCCTGATGGACATCAGCCCGGATCAGCTGGTCAGTGTTTCCGCATCGTTGATTCCGTTCCTGGAAAACGACGATGCCAACCGCGCCCTGATGGGCTCCAACATGCAGCGGCAGGCCGTTCCTCTGCTCCAGGCGCAAGCGCCTCTGGTCGGAACGGGTATCGAGGGGGTTGTGGCCAAGGACTCGGGTGTGACCCTCGTAGCTCGGCACGACGGCGTCGTGGAGGAGGTGGATGCCTCCCGCATCGTGATACGAAACGATGCCGGCGAACAATTCGACAACCCGGTCAGCATCTATCAGCTGCATAAATTCGTTCGTTCCAACCAGAACACCTGCTTCAACCACCGGCCGATCGTTCGGAAGGGACAGCGCGTGCTGGCCGGGCAGATCATTGCCGACGGCCCGGCCACCGAGCAGGGGGAGTTGGCGCTGGGAAAAAACGTCACTGTGGCCTTCATGCCATGGGGTGGATACAACTTCGAGGATTCCATTCTGGTGGGAGAGCGACTACACCGCGAAGGTGTCTACACCTCCGTACACATTGAGGAGTTCGAGGTGGTCGCCCGGGACACCAAACTGGGAAAGGAAGACATCACGCGCGACATCCCCAATGTGGGAGAAGAGGCGCTGCGAAACCTGGACGAAAGCGGCATCATCCGCCTGGGCGCGGAGGTCAACCCCGGCGATATCCTCGTGGGGAAAATCACCCCGAAGGGCGAAACGCAGCTTTCTCCGGAGGAAAAGCTGCTTCGGGCCATTTTCGGCGAGAAGGCCGGGGATGTCAAGGATACCTCACTCCGGGTTCCGCCCGGCGTGCAGGGGATCGTCATCGATGCAAAGGTCTTTTCCCGGCGAGGGATTTCCAGCGACGAACGGTCCCAGAAAATCCAGAGCCGGGAAATCCAGGCCCTGGAAAAGAATCGGGACGACGAGATCCGCATCATTGGTG
>JAJDOA010000365.1 GCA_022340405.1 Desulfobacteraceae bacterium
ATAAAGAAGCCCCTTTGCCTTCTTCATTTCCCCTCTGCAGAAACCACACAGCATTCGCACCAAAAAGATGGATAAATCGAAGCCGTGTGCAGAAAGATGGGAGGGGCGCAGCGGTTTCTACCATATTCCGTACCAGCCGGATCGTCAAGAAATGGCTGTAACCGGTGTGCTAACCTGCAGGCAAGATGGCCTTTTTCGACTACAAAGACGCCCGTGGTGAGAAACGGTGAGCAGAAATGTTAGATTATTGTTGGGTTTTTGTTAGATTGGGGTTGTGTTTGCGGCCTCATCGGACTATGAATCGGGGCGAACACCCAAACGATATTTCTAATTATTATATAGATTTCAGAATTTTATATTCTAATCTGGACAGGTCTTTCCGCCGGCGCCGGCTCGGCCTGCACGACAGGGTCCGGATGGGAGCACGCGGCCGCACACTGGCCGAAAAGGATGGAGGCCCATTGGGACAAGAGCATGTGATCCTGCTCGTCGGTTATGTCTTCGGCTTTTACATGGCTTGGAATATCGGCGCCAACGACGTGGCCAACTCCATGGCATCCGCCGTTGGCGCCAAGGCCATCACCATCCGGCAGGCGATCTTTATCGCCGGCATCCTGAACGTGGTCGGGGCCACGTTCATCGGAGCCCACGTCACCGAGACCATCCGCAAGGGCATCGTATCCACGGACGTGCTCACCGACCCCGATTTCGCGCTGCTGGGGGCATTTTCGGCTTTGCTGGCAGCGGCGTTGTGGGTATCGTTTGCCACCTGGAAATCGCTCCCGGTTTCCACCACCCACTCCATCGTCGGAGCCATGATCGGATTCGGCGTCATGGCCGGCGGCTTTTCGGTGATCCACTGGGCCAAACTGGGAGCGGTGGTGGCCAGTTGGATCATCTCTCCGGTGTTCAGCCTGATCATCGGCTACCTGACCTTCAAGGTCATCGTGGGGCTGATCCTGTCGCGAAGCCCCGGCCTCCGATTCCAACGCGCCATCGACCTGTCGCCGCTGTTCATCGGATTGGCATGCTTCGTGGTCGTGCTTTCCTTTTTGTTCAAAACCCCCTTGGGCAAATCCCTCAGCTTGAGGGCCCCGGCCTCTTTGGGCATCGCGGTGGCGGCTGCCGGCCTGCTGGGATGGATCGGCCGCCAGCTGTTGATGCGGTTCGTTCGCGACATCGACTCCGGCGGCGAGGAGGAAGTGTTCCGGCGCATCCAGATCGGCACTTCCTGCTATGTGGCCCTTGCCCAAGGGGCCAACGACGTGGCCAATGCCATCGGCCCGCTGGCGGTGATCTATTTCCTGGTCAAGACCGGCAGCGTCGGGGCCAAGGTCCCGGTGCCCGCATTTCTGCTCCTTTTCGGAGGCATCGGCATCGCTTGCGGCATCGGAATGGCCGGCCACCGGGTCATGGATACCATCGGACGAAAAATCACCACACTCACCAACACCCGCGGGTTCTCGGTGGACTTTGCCGCAGCCACCACTGTGCTGGTGGCCTCCAAACTGGGGCTGCCGGTGTCCACCACCCATGCGGCCGTCGGCGGCGTAATGGGCGTGGGTCTGGCCCGCGGAATCGAGGCGGTCAACTTTCGGGTGATTTTTCAGATCATGATCTACTGGGTACTCACGGTGCCCGCCGCCGCTTTGACCAGCATGGTCCTTTTCAAGATTCTCCTTATAATACGGTAGAGGAGACCAAATGCCATGAGAATCCCATTTATTTCCCTCTTCGTCGCATCCCCGTTTGACGGAATGCAGGAACATGCCGAGAAGGTGAAAGAGTGCGCCTGGGTCTTTCAGCACGCCATCGAATGCCATATGTCAAGGCGATGCAAACGATTCGAAGAACTGCGTCATGAGATCATCCGCCTGGAAAGGGAAGCCGACGCGGTCAAGCGGCGGATCCGGGGGCATATCCCCAAGGGAACCCTGCTGCTGATGGACAAGTTTCAGCTCTTCCGCTACCTGCGCGAGCAGGACCAGGTTCTGGACGCAGTCGAGGATGCGCTGGACTGGCTGTCGTTTCGGAGCGAACCCGGAATCCCGGAGCCGTTTCAGGAAGACTTCACTATGCTGATCGAAGCCGTAGTGGACCCCATCGAAGAACTGCACCACATGGTCCAGGAGGCCCGTTCTTACTTCAGGACCTTCAACGAATCCCAGCGTGTCAAAGTCAAGGAAATCATCCGTAACGTACGCAAGATGGAGCACAACGCGGACAAAATCGAGGCGAGCATCAAGGAGAAGGTTTTCACCAGCGAAAAGGACCCCGTGACGGTGTTTCACATGATCCGGTTGTCGGAAATCATCGGATCCATCGCCGACCATGCCGAAAACGCCGGAGACATGATGCGGGCCATGGTGGCCAAATGAAATCGCGTTCCTCCCGATATGCGAAAAGGCATTGAAACCGGCTCCACCCCGCGATAGTCTGCCCTGTGACCGGCCCGGCCCGGGTCCGACGCCTGAAAACCGAAAGCAATGCATGGAGGATGCATGGTGCGGCAAGCGATAGTGATGGCCTTTGCGGCATGGCTGCTGGTGGGAGGGTGGATGATGCACCCGTCCTCTGCAATGGAAGTGGACTGGGAGAAAGCTCCGGACGTCGATCTGGGGGAAAAAGCGCTGGACATCGCCGTCACAGCCGACGGGGAGACCCTTTTCGCTCTCATGGAGGGAAAGGTGGTCGTCTATTCCTTCCCCGACGAATCCGTCGTGCAGCACATACCCCTTTCCGAGCCCTACAGCCGTATCGCCTTTTCCGACGCCACCCGAACCTTGGTGTTGAGCGGCAACCCTTCCGGCAAACTCACCTCCCTTCGCATCGAATTCATCCGGCCCATCGATGTCACCGGTCTTCCCTACCGTGGGCCGGCGGATGCGCCGGTCACCATCGTGGTGTTCGACGACTACGAGTGCGGATATTGCGCCAAAATGGAACCGCTGCTGGAGCAGGTGCTGGAGTTGTACCCCGAAGAAGTTAAGCTTGTGGTCAAGCACCTTCCCCTGGCGGGGCATGGGCATGCCGCACGGGCCGCCACGGCCGCGCTGGCAGCGGCCCTGCAGGGCAAATTCTGGGAATACCACAAGGCGCTGTTCGCCCACCAGGGCGAGCTGGGCATGGAGACCTACCTGAAAATCGCAAAAGCCATTGGGCTCGATCTCGGCCGCTTTCAGCGCGACATGCATTCCGGAACCGTCGTTCAGCTGCTCAAGCAGGATCTCGCCACAGCCGCCCGACTGGACGTGAGGGGAACGCCCACGGTCTTCATCAACGGCCGCCGCCTGGAACAGCGGAACATCGAGTCCTTCTCCGAAGCCATCGACCGCGAGCTGGCTGCCGGGAATTCCTGAACGGCAACTGGGATCTCCCCGTAGAAGACGCCAACGCTCAACCCGAACCACCCCAAAAAATCCCATCCCAAACAGAAACCTAACAATCGATTATAGCGTTTGTCAGAATACCGTTCCGATTGCGGTGTTGCGGTATGCTGGCAGGGGCGGGGAAGAACTCAGCCGGTGGGAGCGTCGGCGGAAAACGCCGGCAGCGGCAGGTCGGCCTCGCCGGCGTATTCGATTTGGATCCGGGGATGGCCGGGAGGGCCCCCGGGGCCGTCGAACCGGACGAAAACACCGTCTGTCTTACGAAACCAATAGTGGCTTTCGTAGATCAGCTGGGGCACCCCATCTACGGACAAGCGGATTTTTTCGCTGGGAATGGACTTACCGTTCACGGAGATGGTTTCCTCGGCGATTTTCTCTGCCGTCATCTTGTAGGCTTTTAGGTTGTCGGGACGGAGGGTCCAGAACGTGTCCGTTGTGTCGGAGGAAAACACCAGTTTGCGCAAGGCCAGGGAAGTGGCCTGGTACCACGGCGCGTCGTCGATGTCCCGTTCCATGTCCACCGCTTCCCCCTCCCAGCTGCCTTGAATGAGAATGCGGTTGTCCTGTCTGTGGGTTACAATGTGGGTGCCCTCGGTCGATTGGCGCATCTCCCATTGCACGGTGTTTAAGGAGTCGTCGGTGGAAGCAATGCGAATATCCCCCTCCGACAGCCAGAACAGGCGCATCTCCGGTTCCCTCTCCAGGATCCAGTGAATGGTGGTGGTGCGGTCGCCCTGCGTTTCCAGATAGCGATGCGCCTCGGCAAGCTGTGTCTGCGGAGGGCTTGCGCCGCAAAGCAGCAGAAACAAACACGGCAACAGATGGATCAGTCGCTTCTCCGTTATCCTTTCCTTCCAACGGCCCATATCCTGAAATTCCTCCAAAACGCCCATCGGGGCGGTTTCTCGCAATGGATTGCAAACCATAATCATACCACACTGGTTCTCAATACGAAACCATCGTTGAAAAACGAAAAGAGGGGAGCGGTTAACCAAAAACCCATGCTAATCGCATTCCAGCGTAACAATGGAGTGGAAATTATGGCAGCAACAAAGGGCAGACTGAATGGGCAACCCGTTCCCGAGGGGCTCAGGGCTGTCGGAAGGTCACAGCAACTAGGGCATCCGCGTGGATGGTGCGTCGCTGGTGTGTCCCGTTCGGAGTCGCTTCAGTGGTAGGATTCGGTGCTGTAAGCCCGGGAAACCCGGTTCATGTAGTCGTCGATGGAATCGAACAGGAAGTACTGTTCGATGCAGTCCCAGGCCAGCGCGGTCTCGATACCCGCCACCCAGTCGTTGGCGGATGCGCCCTCGGCAAATTGGCCAACGAGAAACACCTTTCCACCCTGGATGTCGAAGCTGGCATCGGTGAGCAGCACGCTGTCGTCCGGAGGACGGCCTTTCAGGTAGATCAGAACGATCTTGCCCGACAGATCCGGAAAGCTCATCGGTTGCATCGTCATGGGGAATCGTCCTCGCTGGTCGATGGTTCGGTGTGTCGGTACCCGCCGAAAGATGGGCCGAAACGGGGCGTCACGCCGCTTCGTAAAGGCCTTTGGCTTTGCTGGTGACCTTGTTCTGTTTTTTCAGCTTATAGAGGGCGTTGGTCACCTGTTTGCGGGCAAGGCCTGTGCGTTTGGCGATTTCGGCGGCATCGACCGGGCCTTTGGCCCGTTTCACGGTCTGGTGGACCTGATCGAGGACACCGGGAGCTTTTTTCTTCGCCGGCGTGGCTTTGGCGGCCGCTTTTTTGGGCGTTTTTTTCTTGGTTGTTTTGCGGGAAGCGGCCTTTTTCGCCTTTGCGGCGGCTTTCGCGGACGGCTTGGCTTTCCTTGCGGCCGCGGCTTTCGGCTTTTTCGGCCTCTGTTGCTTGGCCAGTTCTTCGATCCGGTCGGCCAGGGTATCAATGCCCTGGGCCATGGTCTTGAGGCCGTCGGCAAACGTCTTGATGAGGTGCTGCAAATCGGTCACGGGCATCGCGGATTCCTCCTTCCGTCGATCCATTGGGATATGCGAGCAATGTAACAAACCTGTTAGGGAAGTCAATACCGCGCAGGCCGCAACCGGTGTAGGGAAGGCCCCGGTCGGGCAAATTTCGGGGTCTGCCTTGGATCTGTGGAAAAAGATTCTTATAGTGGGCGTTGCGTGCATCCGCTCCGGGCGATTTTCGCGCCGGTTTGGTGGAGGCGCACAACCCCTACGAAACATCTGGACATAGGAGATACGATCATGCACCAAGAAACGCGTCGATATATCTGCTGCAATGACGGTTGCGCGGACCGAGAAGAGCTGTTTTCCATTGAAATCCGAGAAGAAATCCTAATGGACGAAAACAACATCGCCGACATGTACTGCCCGCGGTGCAGCGGCAAGTTGACTCCGTGGACCAGAGGAGCGCGCACCTGCCCGCCGGAGGCCGCCCGAAGGGTGCCGCCGCTTTCCAGAGGTGGAGGCGGAGGGTCCTGAGCGTTGCCTCCGGGTACGGTCCGGGAGTCCGGTGTCAGTTCCCGTCGCCTTCGTCATCGATCGGCAGGTGGATGCGGAAACTGCTTCCCTGGCCCAGGACGCTGTCCACCGTCACCCGGCCTCGATGGGCCTGAACGATGTGCTTGACAATGGCCAGTCCAAGCCCGGTTCCGCCGAGTTTCCGGCTGCGGGCCTTGTCCACGCGATAGAATCGTTCGAACAATCGCGGCAGGTGCTTTCGGGCGATGCCGATGCCCTCGTACCGAACGACGATGACGGCCTCATGCGACTCCCTTCGGGTCTCGAGACCGATGCGGCTTCCTGCGCTGCCGTATTTGACGGCGTTGTCAATAAGGTTGACCACCGCCTGTTCCATCAGCGTTGGATCAACGGAAGCGGTAAGGTTGGGCTCGCAGTGCAGGTCGACGGTAATCTCTTTTTCCCGCAGCCGGGGTTGGCACAACTGGATTGCGGTTTCCAGGATCGTTTCCAGATGCTCCTCCTGCAGGTGGATCTGGCGCAGTTCGTCTTCGCGTTCGATGGGGGACAGCTGCTTGAGGTCGTCCAGGTCAAATCCACCGGACGGTCGCCGATTTTCACCTCCCTGCGTCCTGGATGGATCATCATGTCGTCGATTCCCAGCACACCGTCATCGGCCGTCTCATTCCGGGTCCGGCGGCGAAAAAAGGCCTTGATGCGGGCGAGATTGTAGCGAACCCGTTCCAGGATGTCTTCCTCGTCGTCCACGACCAGTATCTTCTCTTTTCCCATGGCCTCCACGTTCCTCTCGCGCAAAACGTCTGCTCTTCACCCTCCCGCCCGCCTGCAATCCTTCTTGCATAAGGCTGCCCTGGGTATCGTCCGTCGCCTTTGCCCCCGTTCCGGGGTAAAAGCCGGAAATGCGCCCACGGGCAGCCGCAGGCATAGCTGCGCTATGGCGGCTTGTATCGATGATATGTTAGATCTGCATTAGGGGCAATGGAAGAAGGGCGAATACACGGCGGCGGGTGTGCAGTGGCGGATGGAGCCTCCGGTGCCGGAGGGGCGCCCCGCGACCGATGGGTCCCGGGGCGCCGGTTTCCGGTCAGGAATGGATGCTCGTATCAAAGGTTTTCCGGTCCTTGAACTCCGCCGACTTGGCGTCGTTCCACTGCCCTACGGGCCGCAGATACCCCACCACACGGCTGTAGACCTCGCAGCTTTGGTAGTTTCGCAGCACGGGGTCGCGGGAATAACAAGTGTCGCATTTGAGAACGAACCTTCCCGTTTCCGGCTCGAATACGCTGCCGCCGTTGATATAGATGCCGTCGGGCTGCGGTGTGGCGGTGACTTTGACATCGCAGTTGCAGTCATGGCAGACCCCGGGCCAGGCCAGCACTTCTTTGTCTTGGTGTTCGTCGAACAGATCGTGGAGTCGTTCCGCTGTCATGGTCGTCATGGCTTCCTCCGAAGGAATGGTCGTCGAAATAGGGAAACGAAAACAATACTCGTAGCACAGTAGCGAACGATATATTGTATGTCAATGGTATTCTGCCCACAATATATGGAAAGGACCGGGACACGGAATGCCGACCGGATCCGCTGGTGCGGACCGGCTGCGGTCATCGGGGTCGGAGCAAAGGGGCAGAACCGGTGCAAGACGGGAAACGCAAGGATGGGCAGCCGGGCCGAAAGGCGGTGGGAGACGATTTTCGCCCGCGCTAAGGGTTTGCAATGTTTTGGCAGGGCTGGTATACCGGCGCATCTCTCCTTTCACCGGAAACCTGCGAATCGTCGTTGAAACGGGGGACGGTCTTTGTCCAGACTCGGATCCATCGTCAGCGGGATGCGATCGACCCTGCGGGAAACAGCCGCTGCGATCGCCGCCGGCCTGCTGCTCACCACGGCCTTCCCCAAACCGTCCGTGGCCGTGTTGGCCTGGATGGCGCTGGTACCCCTTCTCGTATCCCTGCAGGGGCAGCGTCCGGGGGAACGGTTCCGCCTGGGATTCATTGCCGGCCTGGTCCACTACCTGACACTGCTGTACTGGGTGGCCTACACCATGCAGGTGTACGGGCATCTACCGATTTCCGTGAGTGTGCCCGTCCTGTTCCTGTTTTCCGCATGCTTGGCGGTTTTCTTCGGTGGGTTCACCCTTTGCTGCACCGGGCCGATCCTAGCGGCTCCGGCCCCCACGATCATGGCCGTCCCCGCGTTGTGGGTCGGCTTCGAGTATTTGCGATCGGTGTTGTTCACCGGATTTCCCTGGGAACTGCTCGGCTACAGCCAGTACGAAAACCGGACCCTGATCCAGATCGCCGACCTCGCCGGGATCTGGGGGGTGTCGTACCTGGTCGCCATGGGAAACGCACTCCTGGCTGCCGCGACCGTTGCGGTCCTGAGGCGCAGATCCGGGCAGCCGGCTTCCTTTTCGGGCAGAGACGCCGTGGCCGTCGCCGTTGGCGTCTTGCTTTTCGCAGCAAGCTGGGGCTACGGCGCTTTTCGGATCGGGGACATGGAGCGAAAGCTGGCCCGGGCGCCCACGCTTCGCGCCGGCATGGTGCAGGGCAACATCCCCCAGGGGATCAAATGGGACCGCCGGTTTCAGCGGAGGACGACGGAAAAATACATCCAACTGTCCACCCGCCTGAAACCGGAGCGACCCGATCTGGTGGTTTGGCCGGAAACCGCCACTCCCTTCTATCTGTTTCACGACGAAGAATTGACGGAAGCGGTGCTGGAAGGCGTTCGGGAAACCGGGGCCCCCTTTCTGATCGGAAGCAATGCGGCCGAGAGACGCGGGGGAAAGATCCGGTACTTCAACAGCGCTTTTCTCGTCGATCCGGAAGGGCGCCGGCTTGCGCGATACGACAAGGTGCACCTGGTGCCGTACGGGGAGTACGTGCCGCTCAAACGGTTTTTTCCTTTCATCGGCAAACTGGTCGAGCACGTCGGAGATTTCGACCACGGCGTCCGGGGAGAAATTCTGGAAACCGACAATCTTCGACTGGGTGTCCAGATCTGCTATGAAATCATATTTCCCTCGCTTTCACGGACTCTGGCCGACAACGGAGCCACTCTGCTGGTCAACATCACCAACGACGCCTGGTACGGCAGGACGGCGGCTCCTTACCAGCATTTTTCCATGGCGGTGTTCCGGGCCGTGGAAAACCGCAGGTCCCTGATTCGGGCCGCCAACACCGGCATCAGCGGATGCATCGATCCAGTGGGGCGGGTTCTGGTACGCACGAAACTGTTCGAAGACGCGGCACTGACCTGTGAGGTTCCGGTATGGGGGGAAAAGAGCCTCTACACCCGGACCGGCGGTCTTTTTCCCGCTCTGTGCCTTGCAGGTGGCGTCTTCGCGGTGTTCCGGTACCGAAAGCAGGCGGGCACTTGAACCGGCAACAGCGAGCGCTAAACCCCGCCGCTTGTTGAAGCGAAGCGGAAATCCCGGGAGCCGGGGCGGCGGGGGGTCTTCAAATCCAGTTGCAGCACCGCCGTTTTCGGTATACATTTATAGGTTACGCGAACACAAAAACCGCCCGTTCCGGATTCGCCGCCGCAATCACCCCGCTGCCCGGCGTCCGAGGGGTGCGGACGGATCGGAATGCAGTGGCAAAAGGAGGCCATCATGAATCTGGACCTGAAGCAAAACATCGATGAGCTGGACCAAAAGAGGGAACAGCTGAAGGAGTATCTTTGACCTGGCCGCCAAAAAGAAGCGGCTGCAAGAAATCGAAAGCATTCTCGCCAAGGACGGTTTCTGGGACGATCCGGAAAGCGCCACATCCATCCTGAAAGAACGCACCCGCATCAGTGACCAGATCGAACGGTTCGAAAAGATTTCCTCCGACCTGGAGGACGCGAAAATCCTACTGGAACTGGCTATCGAAGAATCCGACATGGAAACCTCCGGTGAGGTATCCCGGCAGATCGGTCGTATCGAATCGGAGTTGGACCGCTTTTCACTGGAGCTTACCCTCGGCGGCGACGACGATCCCAACAACGCCATCGTCTCCATCAATGCGGGAGCCGGCGGCACCGAAGCCCAGGACTGGGCGGAAATGCTATTCCGTATGTACTCGCGCTGGGTGGAAAGGCGGGGTTGGTCGCAGGAAATCATCGATTACCAGCCGGGCGACGAAGCCGGGATCAAAGGGGTGACCTTCACGGTTTCGGGCGACTACGCCTTCGGGTACTTGAAGAGCGAATCCGGCGTGCACCGTCTGGTGCGTATTTCCCCCTTCAACGCCGCAGGCAAGCGGCATACCTCTTTTGCCTCGGTGTTCGTCTATCCGGAGCTGAAGAATGAAATCGTAGTGGACATCGACGAAAAAGATCTGCGCATAGACGTGTTCCGGGCCAGCGGCGCCGGCGGCCAGCACGTCAACAAGACCAGCAGTGCGGTGCGCATCACCCACCTACCCTCGGGGATCGTGGTGCAGTGCCAGCAGGAAAAATCTCAGCACCGCAACAAGGACCTTGCCATGAAGGTGCTCAAGGCGCGTCTGTATCAGACTGAAAAGCAGAAGCAGGAAGAGAAAAAACAGCAGTTGCACGACACCAAGGAGGACATCGCCTGGGGCAGCCAGATCCGTTCCTACGTGCTGCAACCCTACCAGATGGTAAAGGACCACCGCATCGGGATGGAAATCGGCAACGTCAACGCCGTGCTGGACGGGGATCTGGACCCCTTTATCGAAGGGGTTCTCATGTCCGGTGCCAAAGCAAAAAAACCCTCCCCGGCCACGACCTGACCCGTCCGCCGGCTACCATCGAAATGGACGCACTGGCGATCATCGCTCTCCACTATCGCCGCGGATCGAGAACCTACGAGGCTCTGGTCCGCCACGGCGAGGCCGTTGCCCGGAAGGCGCTTTTTCTGGCGCGTCGCCTGGACGGCTTGGCGGTCGACCGGGAGCATCTGTGGCAGGCCAGTCTGGTCCACGACATCGGTATCGGCTTCACCCGCACCCCGGCCCTCGGCTGTCACGGCTCCCATCCTTACATCCGCCACGGCGTACTGGGCCGTGAGATGCTGGAACGCGAGGGGTTTCCGCTGCATGCCCGCATCTGCGAACGGCACGTGGGCTGCGGTCTCACCCGGGAAGAAATCCGACGCCAGCGCCTGCCGTTGCCGCTGCGCGACATGTTGCCGGTGACCGTGGAGGAGCAACTGGTCTGCTACGCTGACAAGTTCTTTTCCAAATCCGAGGGACAAGCATCCACGGAAATTCCGCTTCCGGAAGTCCTGCAACGCATCGCCCGTTTTGGTTCGGGTCCGCTGCGGCGGTTCCGGTTCTGGGTGGAAGTGTTCGAACCCATGCGGCAGACCGGTTGAGGCCGTGCACCGTCCTCACCGATACCCCATAGCTGGTTCTCCGGCGTGAGAGCGAATCGGTCAGCTCTTTTGCGGGGGGCCGGCATAGGTGGTCATTTCCAGCACACAACCCAGCCGGGGTTTTTTGCGGGTTCCACCGGTGATCTTCGCCACCCGGGCGGAGGTGGTGACATTGTCCTGTTGCAGGGCGCGGATGACGCCGGCGGCCGCCTTGTCGTTGAGACGGCCGAAACAGTCCGAAATGGCGATCTCCCCGGTAAGTCCCCTTTTCACGGTGTAGACGATGTCCTTTTTTTCGGCTTTTCCAGGTGCCCACAGGAGCGCGACGCGGTCACCCTCCTTGAGTTTCTTCAGAGGGTCTTGGCGCGAGCTGCCGTCCATATTGGTGTATTCCGTTCCCACAACGGCCGTGCGGTACCGGTCCAGGTAGTCGTCACCCTTGTTTTTGCAGACGATCTCCTTGAGCTCGACGCGCTGCTCCTTTTTCTTGTAGGTTGCCGGGGACAGAAACCGCTCCAGTGTTGTCAGTAATCCCATAGGATGCTTCCTTTGGCGACACCAGGGGCTGTTTCTAAATTGTCTTTTGGCCCCAGCTCGGCGTCGGGTCCTCGTTTCCAGTCCTGGAAATACGGCAGTATTCCTGCGGCTGAAAACTCGGATCCTCCTTGACCTCGAACCAAAATCCTAATGTAGAAACAGCCCCTATATTTCGCCGGGGTTGTCGAAGGTCAACATCGGCTCGCCGTCTTTCATGGAGAGCCGCCCTCCCTGATCGACGAGCATCTGCAACGCCCGGACCCGGATGCCGTGGGTCATGGGCAGGACGGCCAGCGGGCCGCCGTAAATCGACAATCGTTCGTATGCGCCGATCAGTTCCTCCGGGGTGGTATTCCCTTCCTCGGAGGGAACGGTGCCCACCCGCCGCAGGGCCTCCTTGAACGCTTCCGGGGATGGGGCCGCGTCGATCAAAAGCCCCCGCAGCTTGTCCCGAAGCCACTCCGGAATCCGATCCATCCCATCGGATTTGCTTTGAAAATCAAAAAGGGCCAGGATACGGCTGCGAAGAGCCTTGCGCTCATCATCGTATAGCGGTCTGCCTTCCGCCAAGACCTCTCCCTCCAGGAGCGTCAGCACCTCGGCCAGGTCGTCGGCGTGTGCAAAATCTGCTGGCATCCGGGCTCCGTGTTGAAAGGCGGTCACGGTCGGATCGGTTTCCGGAGCGGGCCGCCGTGCTTTCTGGATTCTTTGAAACAAACCCGGGACGGCGTACAGGTGCCAAAGGAGGTTGTTATAGTGGCGATCGCCGCGGGCGGCCCCGAAAATCCGGCGGGCCAGCTTCATGTGCCGATTGGCGTCGGAATCGGTGGCAATGGCGTCGGCCAGATCGATCAGCCCCTCCTGATCCATGCGAATGTCCTGCCCGGCGATGTAGGCATCCATATAGGCCTCAAGGGCCTTGAGGACATCGCGAATCACCAAGTTTTGATAATAACGGTGTTGCAAGAGGCTACCAACAATCCATGGCAATGGCGGAAAGAAAACCTTCGGGTTCCAAACGAGATAGCTACTCGGAGCGCCGCACGATGTCAAGTGCGCCGGAAGCCTAAGAGGCTGTGGATAAACGGCGCCTCCCACCTTGATACGGCGTCTCCCGCTATGCGGGATGACACAACGGATCGTACAAAGCAGAAGGAGTGCCGCTCGCCTCGGGCCGATCCTCGACGTAGCCCCGCTACTTCTGCGGTCGTCCCATCGACTGCGTCTCCCGCATGGCGGGATGACACGGTTGATTGGATGGCGAAATCAGTGTGCCTCCCCGCGTTGCGGGATGACACGGTTGATTCGATGCCGTAAGCGGTGTGCCCCTTGTCTGAAGGCGGGATGCTTGTTTATCCACAGCCTCCTAAGGGAAACAGACGGCTCCTGTCACCGTTTCCGAAGATCCGCTTTGCGGATCTTTCCGCTGCGGGTCAGGGGCATGGTCTCGAGAAACTCTATCTCCCGAGGATAAGCGTGGGCCTCCAATCGATCGCGCACGTGCCGACGGATGCTTTCCTCCAGAGCGTCGTTGGGCGTAGCTCCCGGGGTGGGCACAATGAAGGCCTTGACCTTCTGGCCGCGGACCGGATCGGGTACGCCCAATACACAGGCCAGCTGCACCGCGGGATGCCGAAGCAGGCAGTCCTCGATTTCTCCGGGACCGATGCGGTAGCCGCCGCTTTCGATGAGTTCATCGCACCGCCCCTTGAAGCGAAAGTGCCCCTCGTCGTCCATTTGGCCCAAATCTCCAGTATGAAGCCAGCCCCCCGCCACTTTTTCAGCCGTTGCTTCGGGCTGGTTCCAGTAACCGAGAAACATGACCGGATCCGGTCGTTTTACGACGATTTCACCCTGTTCCCCGACCGGGAGCGGTTGTCCGTCAGCATCGATGATGGCAACTTCGTGGCCGGGGGCCGCTTTCCCCATGCAGCCTGGTTTCACGGGCATGACCGCCGAGCAGAACCCGACGACCATGTCGCATTCGGTTTGACCGTAGTGCTCGTTGAGATCGACGCCGAGACGGTCTTGACACCAACGGGCGATATCTTCTCCAAGTGGCTCCCCGCCTACGGTGATGGACCGAAGGCGAAGTCGGTATCGTTCTTGCGGATTTTCAACCTCGCTTCTCATTTTCCGCAAAACGGTGGGAACGGCCATGAGGTTGGTGGCTCCATGGCGGGCCATCACCCGGAAGGCCTTGTCCGGATCGAATTTCCGGGGGCGAAACCCCAATACGGGCACGCCGAAGTGCAACGCAGGAAAAAGCGCATCGTAGGAGCCACCGATGTATGCCCAGTCCAAAGGCGTGTACATCAGGTCACCGGCACGGGGAAAGAGGTTGTGAAAAAATGCGAAACCGGGAAGAACGCCCAACAGCAGTCGGTGTCCGTGAAGGGTACCCTTCGGGGGTCCTGTGGTGCCGGAGGTATAGATCAGCAACGCCGGATCGTCCGGAGCGGTCGGGGCAGGGTTGAAGTCCGCACGCCCCCTGCCCAGAAAGGACCAGAACTCCGGAATCGTCTCGTCCCCAGCTTTGCCCACACACAGAATGGTGGTCAACTCCGGCAGCCGTTCCCGGATGTCCAACACGATGGGCAGGCGTTCGGCATCCGTGATGACGCAGCGGGCCCCGCTGTCTTTCATGCGATGCTCGACGGCCATGGGCCCGAAAAGGGTCAGCAGCGGCATGGCGACGGCGCCGAGCTTGTAGACAGCCAGGTGGGAAAGAAGGGTTTCCGGGCACTGGGGAAGGTAAATGCCCACCCGGTCTCCACGGCGGATCTCCGCGCTTTGCAATCCATTGGCCAGGCGGTTGGAGGCGCTCTTCAATTCGCCGAAAGTGAACCTGCGCTCCTGGTCGCCCGGGCCCACGTGGACGAGCGCAAGTCGCTTTTCCCGGCGGGCCCACTTGTCGCAGACATCAACACCGATATTGTAGCGCATGGGTATCCGCCAGCGGAAATTCCGGCGGATTTCTTCATAAGTATTTCCTGAGAGCATCCCTGCGTCTCCGATGGAACGAACGGTGCGGCTACCGGTCCTTCTTCATCCTGTCCATCTTTTTCCGAACCCACTCCTCCTGGTTTCCCGCCGCCACGCAGGAAAAGAGGTGGGCGGCCTCTACTTCAAGGATTTCCTCGAAGCTCAGGTGCATGCCCAGGTCCAGAGCCATCCGCGAAAGCCGAAGAGACAACGGGGAGTTTTCGTTGATCTTACGGCAAAACCGTATCGCTTCCGTCTCCAGAACGGACGGTTCCACCACCCGGTTGACCAGCCCGATGCGAAGCGCTTCCTGGGCATCGATGAACTCGCCCGAGAAGACCAACTCCTTGGCCTTTCCCAGTCCGACAATCTGGGTGATGAGCTTGGTCCCGGCCCCCGTGATGGTGAGGCCCACACCGGTTTCCGGAAATCCAAAGCGGGCGTCGGTGGCGGCAAATCGGACGTCGCAACCCAGAGCGAACTCCAAACCGCCGCCTAGCGCATAGCCTTTTATAGCGGCAACCAGCGGCTTTCCCAACCGAAGAATTGCTCGCTGTGTGTCCTGAAGACGATCGATTTCCCACCGCCAGGCTTCCATGGTTTTTCCTGCGGAGGTCTCTTTGAGGTCTTCTCCGGCACAAAACGACGTTCCGGCCCCGGTGAGCACCACGGACCGGACCGCCTCGTCGGATCCCGCCGCCTCCAGACGGCTCATCAGTCCTTGGAGAAGATCTCCGTTGATGGCGTTGAGCCGCTCGGGTCGGTGTAATGTGATGACACCGACGGCATCTTCTATCCGATAGGTGACCGCCTTGTTTTCCACAGCATGCCTCCTCGTCAGCTACGGGCTCTCGTTTCGGACGCCAACAGCGCTACCGGCTACAGACGGAAAAGTCAAGAATTTCAAATTTCTACTCACTATAGCATTTGTCAAAAACATGTCCCGATTGGAATGACCTTATTCTTGTTTTTCGTAGGGGCGGGGATAAACCCCTCCCCTGCATCTCAAGCGAAAAATGTGCTGGAAACGAAACAGAATTTCGGCAATCACTATACATATACCTCGTACGGAAGCCCTTCGAAAATAGGAGTGTTTCACAAAACCGGCCGATGATGCTATTCTGAAGTTTTTCCGAGCTTGTAACCGAAAGGACTCGCACCAGAGCATCGAAAGGGGGAATACGACACCATGGCAGCGCGACTCTGTTTGCAAAACACCATGACCGAAAGGAAGGAAATCTTCAAGCCCCGGAAGGCAGGAGGTCCGGTGAAGATCTTTACCTGCGGGCCCTCGATCTACCGTTTCCCCCATGTCGGCAATTACCGCACCTTCCTTTACGAGGACGTTCTGCAGCGGTACCTGGAATATCTGGGTTATCCGGTGCAGCGTCTGATCAACTTCACCGATGTGGAGGACAAGACCGTCGAAGAGGCCGTGAGCAAGGGCGTTTCCCTGCAGGAAATTACCGAGCCGGTGGCAGACCGGTTCTATCAGGACTGCCGGCTGCTGCGCATTCAACTGCCCGCCACGGTATCACGCTCCACCACCAGCGTCGATCAGGCGGTTCATCTGATACAACGGCTGATGGATAAAAAGATCGCCTACCGGCACCGGGGAGACATCTTTTACGATCCGTTGAAGTTCAAGGGCTTCGGCAAGCTGTTCAAGCTGGACATGAGCCGTTGGCCCGAAAAAAAAGTCCGCTTCCGAAAAGACACCTATACGGGACGGCGCTGGAACCGGGGAGACTTCATCCTCTGGATGGGTCGAGAGGGCAGCTGCGGGGATATCGTATACTGGAAAACCGCACTGGGCGAGGGACGACCCTCCTGGAACGTACAGGATCCAGCCATGATCACCAAACACCTCGGCTACCAGGTGGACATCAGCTGCGGCGGCATCGACAATCTCTGGCGCCATCACGACTACAACATCGCCGTCATCGAAGGCGTGTCCGGGAAGACCTTCGCTCGCTATTGGCTGCATGGGGAGCATGTGCTCATCGAGGGGAAAAAGATGTCCAAAAGCCGCGGCAACATCGTGTACGTTACGGATATCATGGACAGGGGTTATCAACCCCACCATTTGCGATTTTACCTGATCTACGGCCATTACCGGAAGCAGCTCGATCTTTGCAACGAGATGTTGCAGACGGCCCGGGGAAAGGTGGATACCTACAGGGAACTCGTCCACCGGCTGGAGGAGGAGTGCAGTCCCGTCAAGAACGCCGACCCGTCTGCGGCATCCGAAATCGATTGGATCCGGAAGGATTTCGAAAGCGCCATGAACGACGATCTCGACGTGGCCGGGGCCTTCGAAGCCGTCCACTCCCGTGTGGGGCGTCTGGCTCGAATGAAATCCGCAAAAAACCTGCGACTGCGGGACAGCCGACGGGCCGTGAAGCTGCTGCGGCGCATCGATACGGTGTTGCAGATTCTACCGGAAATCCATCCAGACGGATCAGCCACGACCTTTGGCGAGGGAGTCTGAACGATCAGGCCTCAATGACAGCGCCGCAGTTCTCGCATCGGTAGCGCGTGCGGCCGTTCACACTGGGAACCGGCTCAAAGTCACGGCGGCGGATGCCGAACGCCTCGAAGCACTCCGGGCAGTGGCCCCCCCCCGGGAGCTCCTCCTCGTCGATGGTCAGCTGGCAGTGGCGGCATTGCAGCTTTTTGCCCGGGGAGGCAATCAGGATCAGTTCCTGGTGTCCGCAGGAGATCATGCGGAGGTGCCCCCCCGCTTTCGCTGCAGCCAGAAGTCGAAGGAGCGGCCGGGAACGAAAATATCCAGCCCCACGGAAGGTTTGTCCAAGAGATTGGTT
>JAJDOA010000008.1 GCA_022340405.1 Desulfobacteraceae bacterium
CATTGCCGGATGGGTGGCGGAAAACGAAAAACCGTTGATCGTCAATGAGGCGAAAAAGGACGATCGCTTTTTCTCCGGGATCGACAAGATGTCCGGATTCGAGACCGATTCCGTCTTGGCCGTCCCCCTCAAGGCCAAAAACAGGTTGATCGGAGTTCTGGAAGTGCTCAACAAAAAAGACGGCTCCGGGTTTACCGAGGAGGACGCTCTGCTGTTGACCATCTTTTCCGAGCAGGCTGCCATGGCCATTGAAAATGCGCGGCTCTACGGCGAACTGGAAATCCAGATCCAGGAGACACTGCGGATGCAGGAGGAACTGGCCCGTTCGGAAAAATTTCGTGCCCTGGCTCAGCTGTCTACAGGAATTGCACATGATTTCAAAAATATATTGAACGCCATCATGGGCTTTGCCGAAATTTCGCTGTTGGAGATCGACGACGATCAAGTTCGACAAGACATCGTAGAAATTCTGACGGCCAGCAACCGTGCCAAAGACCTGCTGAGCCAGATCTTGGTGTTCACCAGCAAAAGCGCCCAGAACCGGATTCCGGTCAGCAGCCGCAAATTCATCCGACACGCCTGCAAGTTATTCCAGGCCAGGCTGCCGTCAACCATTGAAATGCGCCAGAACCTGCTGCAAGACGACGTGACGATGATGGCGGATCTCGGCCAGATCCATCAGGCGCTCGTCAACTTGCTGCAAAACGCCCAGGAGGCCATTGGAATCGACAATGCGGGGACCGTGGAAATCGAAACGGCCTTGGTGCCCGTGCCCCGGGGCGGGGTGAAAAATCACCCTGCAATCAAGGCGGGAGATTATTTCAAGATCATCATTCGGGATGATGGTTGTGGCATGGACGAAGCGGTTCTGGCCCAGGCGTTCGAGCCCTATTTCACCACCAAGGAAAAGGGAATGGGGACCGGTATGGGCCTGGCCACCGTCCTGGGAACCGTCAAGGGCCACGGCGGCTCGATCCATCTCACCAGCGCGCCAAGTGAGGGGACCACCTGTGAGATCCTGCTTCCCATATTTGAACAGCCGGAGGCCGACACCCATCTTCGAACCTTCGAGAATCTACCCACAGGTTCCGAACGGGTTCTCATCATCGACGATGAAAAGGCGCTGGTCAAGGCTTTGGAAAAAATGCTGGTTCACCTAGGCTACCAGGTGACGCCGATGAGCGACAGCGAAGAGGCGCTGGAGCTCTTTCGTGAGAACCCCGACCAGTTTGATATCGTCATCACGGACATATTCATGCCACGGATTCGAGGCGACCGGTTGGCCCAAGAGATGACGGAGATCCGGAAAGACATTCCGGTCATTATCTGGACCGCCCTTGAAGAAGAGTACGATGAACGCCACTTCTCCGAAGTCGGGGTTCGCGAACGGCTGAAAAAACCGCTGTACATGGCGGAACTGGCCCAGACGGTGCGAAAAGTGCTCGATGAAAGCTGATCCGGGAACTGGCCGACGCCCTCGGGAGACATGTCCATCACGTCGATCTCTTGAGTCCTGACCTTTTAGCCAAGAGATCGACGCCCCGCATCGATGTTGCATACGACCAGCAGGGTTTGTCTGGATGCGAGCCGGAGGCGGAGAGCCTTTTCCGATTTCCTTTGGATTGCAGGCGCTGGTGTTCTGAAGCAAAGCCTGGCGTTGCATCGGTTCCCCTCGCCTGGTGCTGCTATTTGCCCTTCAACTGACCATAGGCGATGCTGGCGGCAGTTCGCACCAAACTGTTTTTGTCCCCTTCGGCAGCTGTTTTCAGTGCATCGAGCACCACGGCATCCCTGTAGCGAAGATCCCTCAAGCCGGTGGCGGCACCAGACCGGGCATCGGCTCCCGGATCGTTGCCCAGCACCTTGACCAGCCGGTAGGCGATCTCCTTCTTGGGATCGCCGATGTGGGCCAGCGCCTCGCAGGTTTCGCCGCGGACGCTGTCGTCCGGATGCCGGTCGACGATCGCATAGAGCCGCGGCACGGCGCTCTTGGCCGACGGCCCGTAGTTGCCCAAGGCGCGGACGACAAACTTGACCACGTGATCGGAAGGGTCGTCCAGGGCCGCGATCAGGGGTTCCTTGGCCGCCGGTATGGGAATGTAGCTGTTACCCAGAAAAATGGCCGCCTGCATGCGGACTTTTTCACTGGGGTCCGTCAGCAGGCCGATGACCGGCGTGGAGATGGTTTTCGGAACGGGCTTGAGCTTGCGCTCGCTAAGCTCTGCCATTGCATCCAACCTCGCCTGTTCTCTTGAATCGGCCAACACGTCGACCAGAACATCCAGGGTCTCCTTGTCCTTTACCCCCCACTGCCGCAGCAGGCGTGCCGCTCCGACCCGCGTGCTGCCGGGCTGATCGTAGAGCGTCTTGCGGACGGCGGGGATCAGCGATTCTTTGGGTGTATTCAGTCTTCGCAGGGCGACGGCGGCGTTGAGCACCGTGTTGCCGTAGGTATCGCCGAGCGCCTCGTGCAGGGCATCCCGGGCCGGTAAAGCCTCCTCGCCGATTCGCGACAGCGCTCCGGCGGCATTGGCGCGCACCTTGGGATAGGGATCCTTCAACGCTTGGATCAGCGCCGGCACCACCTCCGGCGTTCGGTGGACATAGGGCTTGCCCAGCTCCCAGGCCGCCTCGGTGCGCTGCCCGTTATCGCCCGTTTTCAAGGCGGCCAGATAATTTTGGGTCAACTGATTGGGGTTCGGCGGCGCCAGGGCCTGCTGCTGGATTTCATTGATGTTCATGCAGGCCGTTGTCAGTATGGCTACGGCCAGCACGATTGCCGGCATGGCGTTGCCCCCCGCGATTCGCTTTTTCATTTTCTCCTCCCTTCGAAAGTGGCATTGCCGCACCGGCCGGTGTTAAATGTCGGCAACGATCTTCGGTCGTCCGGTTCGGTTCCCGCATCGCCTGAGCGGAAACAATTTGGCCCCTCCGGCAAACGGTTTTGAGGAGACGAGGCTAATGCGGCTAAAAAACCATGTATAGACGGGAACTATTTGGCCCCGGCCTCGCGCAGGATCTTAGCGATCTCGCTGCATTTCATGGCTTCGGCGATCATCAGCGGCGTTCCGCCGCCCTTGGCCTTGGCGTTGACGTCTGCGCCGGCGGCGACCAGCGCTTTGATCACAGCGACCGATTCACAGTTGCCGGCCGCCCGCAACAGCGGTGTGGCCTCGACGTCGTCCCTGAAATTCGGGTCGCCGCCCAGCTCCAGAAACAGCAATGCCATAGGGTCGCGCCTGCCGAGAATCGCCGCATACAGCGGCGAGTGCCCCAAGCGGGGGCGCTTGACGTTGGGCGACATGCCGGCCTCGATAAATCCGTTGACGGCATCCATGTCCCCTTCGAGGATGCTCAGAAAAAAGCGGTCGACGACCTGGTCTGAAAATTTGGCCTCCTGGGCCGGCAGGGTGCTTTTGGCAATGGGTTTTGCCGGTGACGCATTGTCTTCGGCGGCTGCATCCAGCTCGCTGCCTTCGGTGATATGCCATCCCCTTTTCGGGTCGAACGCATATACCAGGCGCATGCGGTGGTCGTGCCACTTCTGGTCGATGAGCTCCGAGCAGATCAGGGTGATGGTGCGATTTCGCGGATCCGTATTTTTCCAGGTGTCATCCGCATAGCCGACACCCTGCAGGTGCGGGTAGCGGTCGCGGCAGTATCGCCGGCCGAGGGTCAGAAAAACGGCTGGATGGTCGCGGTGCGTGGGAATCTCCCGATACGCCTTCCATCCATCCCCCCCCCCTTTCAACAGGTAGAGTTCGGTTTGGGCGTTGTCGCCCGCCCGCTGGTACTCGATAGCGGCCGTGGCGAAATCCTCCCCCGAGAGCATGCCGATGGAGCTGGCGGTTTGAAGGATCTCGGTTTCTCCCTCCGCCTCCAGCAGGGCGATGATGGCGGCATGCTCGGGGGAATCGTTGAAGACCGTGGATCGCTTGGGCGGGGCGGGTTCGGCCGCCTGTCGCACCTTGGCGCGGAAGTCCACCCGGTAGCCAAACGTTTGACCCTGAAACGTCGTTGGCGCCTTGAAGACCGTTCCTTCGATGAACGACAGCTCGATGGCCCCGGCCTCGAAGGTCTGGCCGCCGGCTGTCGACAAATAGCCGTTCTTCAGCAGTTGCGAGCGAATGATGGCACCCATCACCTGTTGCGATTCGTTGATGCTGACCTGCACATAGTGGCCCTCACCGTTGGAGACCGCCGACTCGATTTTTCGCTGCCAGTCCGGTCCGGAAGCGGCGATGTCCGTCAGGGTGACATCGTAGACGGTTTTCCCCGCTTCGAAGGGGTCTTCGCGGAGCGCGACAAAGGCGTGTTTCAACGAGATCTTTTCACCGTCGATTTCGAGAAAGCCGTCGGCGAAGTCCGCACCTGGCGCCTGGCCGGGCGTCGCAGCGGCGACCTTTTCATCGGCCCAGGCATCGGCCGCCCCGGAGGGTTTCGCCGGCGCCGCAGGCGGCTCGGCTGCGGCAGCGTCCATGGACTCGACCTGGGAGATGACGAGGGCGATCTGCAGTTCAGCGTTTTCCTCCAGCGCCTTTTCGATGGCCGCCTGGTCCTCTTCCGGGCTTTCGCTGGGGAACGTGTCGTCGTAGAACTTGGGCAGCACTTTCCACCGACCGTCGATGGGAGCGAACTTCACGGCTCCCAGCGTGACAAATTTTTTGTTTTCCAGATCGGTGCGGACCACCAGGATGGCTGCCTTGTCGCCGCTTTCATATTTTAAGATTTGCGAAGCGTTCAGATCGGGGCTCAACTGGAGCAGCAAATCCTTGCCCAGGGCGAAATCCTTTTGATTCGGCCCTGCCTCAGACAGGCTCTTCGGTCTGGCGGGCGCGTAGATGCAGTCCAGAAAGGCGTCGAAATCGCCGTCCTCCAGCGTCTGGCGGTAGCGGTCGTAGAGAACGACGGCGGCCTCGCGGGAAAGGGCGGCCGTCGTTGCCGGCGAAGCGCCGGGGGAGGTCGTTTCCGAAGTCCGGGGCGGTTCAGCGGCCGAGGGAGGCACCTTCGGCGGTTGCTGTGCCGTGGTGTAGCGCTGGGACACCCAGCCCAGTTTGCCGTCGTCGGTTTGCACCTGAAGCCAGCCTTCTTTGCGGGCCAGCACCGCTATAGGCTGGTTTCTCGGCAGCACGTCCAGAATCTGGCTTTGGGTGGAGCTGTCGGCGCGCAGATTCAGACGATGGGACGTCACGTAAACGATTTCCGGCTGAGACGCGTCAGGGGATGAGGGGGCAGCCGTTGCAACCGAAGCGGAATCCTCGGGTGACGGCTTCGTTCTCTGGGAGGCACAGCCGACGATCGTCGCAATGACCAGAAATCCAATCATCCATCGCAGTGTTCCGTTGCTCATGGAGAGGTTCCTTTTCGTTAGCTGGTGGATAAAAACGTCGCTGTTCGTTGCATGTCCTTGCCGAACAACAGCCGGTATGGGCAGGTAGCGGCTGTCGTTGCATTCTCAGGATGGGATTTGCGGGCGCCGCCGATGCTGGCGGCCATGAGGGGCTGCGGTTCGTTCAGAAAATTGCATAAATTGCGAAGAATTGCAATCTGGCGGCTCAACGGTTCCACATCCTCTTGTCAACTCATTTCACCCTTTCACGCGGGATGCGAGGTGACGCCCCTTTCGTGCCGGTCCCTGCTGGAAGTGTCTCAGATCGCGGTGCGGCATTGACGCTTGACACCGACTGTGTGCAGCCGCTATGGATTCTGCGTGTCTTGGCCGGTCATCGGCTGTTCGCCGGAGAATTCATGCCGCCGGCCGGAGGGCTTCAAATGCACGAAATGGGCATCGCCCTGGAAATCATCGAAATCGTCCGCTCTTCCATCCCCGAATCGGTGAAGCGGCCTCGGGTCGAGCGGGTCCACTTGAAGATCGGCCGCCTGTCGGCGGTGGTGACCGACAGCCTCCGTTTCTGCTTCGAGGTCGCTTCCGAGGAGACGCCCCTTGCCGGGGCGGAGCTGGTTGTCGACGAAATCCCCGTGGAAGCGCAATGCAACGACTGCGGGCACCGGTGGACCATCGACGAGCCTGTTTTTGTCTGTGCATCCTGCAGGGGCGGCTCCCTTACCCTTCTCTCGGGCAGGGAGCTGGACGTCCACTCCTTTCAACTCATCGACGAGGAAAACGACCATGCCCATTGAGCTGTTTCTCTGCCCCAAGGCACGCCACCACAAGGAGGGCCACCCCCACCATCACCCCCACACGAAAGGCCCTTCGACTGCGACCCGCACCAGCGGGGGGCGGGAGATCCGGGTGGTGCGGCGGGTGCTCGACGTCAACGACCGGATGGCGGCCCGCAACCGGGAGCTGTTCGCCGAAAAGAACGTGTTCGTGCTGAACCTGATGAGCTCGCCGGGCTCGGGAAAGACCACGACCCTGGAAAGAACACTGGAGCGGCTCGTGCCGGAAATCCGGTGCGGGGTCATCGTGGGCGACATCTGCACCACCGCCGACGCCGACCGCCTGGCCGTTTCCGGGGCGCCCGTGGTCCAGGTCAATACCGACGAGTTCGGGGGGGACTGTCACCTGGCCGCCCACGTCATCGAAAACGCCCTGGAAAATTTCGATTTAGAGGCCCTGGACCTGCTCATCGTGGAAAACGTGGGAAACCTCGTCTGTCCGGCCGAATTCGATATCGGCGAGGACCGGCGAGTGGTCGTCCTCAGCGTCACGGAGGGGGAGGACAAACCGCTCAAGTATCCTCTCATGTTTCGGGAGTGCGACGCAGCGCTGCTCAACAAGGTGGACCTGCTGCCCCACCTGGACTTCGACGCCGATCTGGCCGAGGCCAACATCTGGCAGATCCACCCGGACATGCCGGTTTTCCGGACCTCCGCCAAGACCGGGGAGGGGCTCGATGCATGGATCGGATGGATCCGGGACCGCATGCGGGAAAAAACCGGCGCGTGAACGCTACGGAAACGACGGAATCGAGGTTGACTGCATGGAAAAGCTGATCATCACGGTGGCTCCCACCGGGTCCCTGCCCAAGAAGAAGAACAACCCCAATGTTCCCATCACACCAAAGGAAATCGCCGAGACCGGGATCCGATGCGAGGCGGCCGGGGCGTCCATTCTCCACGTTCACGCCCGGAACCCGGAGGACGAAGCCCCATCCACGGACTACCGCCTTTTTGAAGAGACGCACCAGGGATTACGAGAGCGTACGAATCTCATCGTTCAGATCTCAACGGGAGGCCGTGCGGGGATGGACTACGAGCAGCGGTGCGAGCGGCTTCGACTGCGCCCGGAAATGGCGAGCCTGACCACCGGCTCGGTCAACTTCCCCAACAGTGTATACGCCAACAGCCCCGATCTCATCGAGCGCCTGGCCCGGGACATGAAGCGATACGGTGTAAAGCCGGAGATGGAAATCTTCGACCTCAGCATGGTCACCAACGCGCTGGACCTGGCGGAGAGGGATCTGGCCCAGGCGCCGCTGCACTTCGATTTCGTTCTCGGCCTGAAAGGGGCCGCACCCGCAACGGCCGAAAACCTCCTGCACCTGAAAAACGCCATCCCTGCCGACGCCACGTGGTCGGTGGCCGGAATCGGTCCCGCCCAGCTGCCCATGAGTATGTTGGCCATCGTGACGGGTGGGCACGTGCGAGTGGGTCTCGAAGACAACATCTACTACCGTCGCGGGGAACTGGCCTCCAACGAGCAACTCGTCGAACGCATCGTCCGACTCAGCCACGAGCTCGGCCGAGAGATCGCCACACCGGACGAGGCGCGGCAGATCCTCCATCTGCGGGGCAACCAAAAACCATAGTGTAGTATCCCGGATGTTTCTTCAAAAAACATAGCCCGAGCAAAGCCTCCAGGCCACGACCGAAACGGGCCAAATCCGAATATCGAAATCCGAAACCCGAAACAAATCCGAAGCACGAATGATCCAATGACCCGAACGGCTGGCAGCAAATTAGATGATAAAAATCAAATCGGTGAACCGGCCTTAGCGAGCGAATCCAAATGGGTAGAATTCCTTACCGGGCTGCGCAGCACTGCCGCCAGGCAGAACATTTCCCGTCGTTTGCGACGGGGAGTCTTCAATTCCATGGTTTGGAATATTCGAATTTCGTGCTTGGTTGATCGACTCCCTTGGCTTGACGCAACACGAGACCCTGTCCTTATGCCCGTAATTTGTGGGACAGAACACCTATGGGTTGTTTCTACATTGTCTTTTGGCCCCATCTCGTCGTCGGGTCCTCGTTTCCAGTCCTCGAAATACAGCCGTATTCCTCCGGCTGAAAACTCGGATCCTCCTTGACCTTGAACCAAAATTCTAATGTAGAAACAGCCCATAGTGTCTTGTCAAATTTTCCCTTGCCATCCCGCCGCCCTTGTGTTTTTATGGTTCGAAACAAAGTTTCACCATGCAAAACACTCCTCCGACAGATCGCTATTTCGTCCATTCCCTGGGACGGGGACTGCGGTATCTGGAACGGCTGGCGGAGTCCGAAACACCGTTGAGCCTGAGCCAGATCGCCGAAGCGCTGGGCCACAACCGGGCCACGGCCTTTCGTTTCCTGCACACCCTGGAGAAGCTGGAGTTCGTCGAAAGGGACCCGGTGGTCAAGTCCTACCGGGTATCCCCCAAGGTACTCAAGCTTGGTTACAGCGTCTTCCGCGGTCAGGGGCTGTGGCAGACGGCGCATCCCTACCTGGAGAGGGCGAGTCGGAAAACCGGGGAAACTTTCAACCTGGCCATCCTGGACGGCGATCAGATTCTCTACATCGATCGCGTCAAAACGGGAAATATCCTGAACATCAACCTCGAAATCGGCTCCAAGCTTCCAGCCTACTGCACTTCCATGGGCAGGGTCCTTCTTGCGGCGCTGCCCGAGGAAACAGCCCGGCAAATCCTGCGCCACTCGAAACGGAAAAGGGTCACCGAACGCACCGTAACCGGTCTGAAAGAGCTGATGGACATCCTGCGCCGGGTGCGGCTTCAGGGTTATGCCGTCAACAACGGGGAACTGGCACCGGAGCTCGTTTCCGCAGCCGCTCCGGTGCAAAATCGGGAAGGTCGGGTAGTCGCGGCCCTCAACGTTGCCGTGCGTGCGACAGACTATCCGGACTCGCCGTCCATTCAGACGCTGTTTGAAACCGTGGTGTCCGTGGCCGGCCAGATATCCCAAGCAATGGGGCACTACAACCCGGAAGGAGGTGATGCCGGCGACTGAAGGGAATGGTATGGCCGAAGAAGGAATCGTTCGCATTCGGCCTGATATTAAACGTTCGGGTTGAGAAAGGAAGGAGAGAAGAG
>JAJDOA010000011.1 GCA_022340405.1 Desulfobacteraceae bacterium
TCACCGCCCCACTGGTCACCGGCGTGAACGAGGTCGTGGTGGCCGGTTCGGCTGCGCCCAAGCTGAAATCCGTGGAAGGCCTTTCCGGAAAGGAAGTGTATATTCGTAAATCCAGCAGCTATTTCGAGAGCCTGCAAAAGCTGAACGCCTCGTTGAAAAAAGCGGGGAAAAAGCCGGTACGCATCAAGGAAGCATCCGAATACCTGGAGACGGAGGACATCCTGGAAATGGTCAACGCGGGATTGATTCCGTACACGATCGCCGATAGCCACATCGCGGATTTCTGGAAGAAGATCTTTACGGACCTGACCGTTTACCCGGAGTTGACGGTGCGCACCGGCGGTGAGATCGCCTGGATGATCCGGAAAAACAGCCCGCAGCTGAAAAAGGTGGCCAACGCCTTCATCGCCAAACACAAAAAGGGGACCCTTTTCGGCAACATTATGCTCAAGCGGTACTACAAGGACAACAAGTGGGTCCGCAATGCCTACAGCGAAGAGGACATGGCCCGTTTCCGAGAGGCGATCAAGCTATTTACCCTCTACGGCGACCGCTACAGCGTCGACTGGCTGCTGCTGGCTGCCGTGGCCTACCAGGAATCCGGCATCGATCAGAGCAAACGAAGCCCGGCCGGGGCCGTGGGCGTGATGCAGCTTCTGCCCAGCACGGCTGCCGGGCGGCCCATCGAGATCCGGAACATCGAAAAGATCGAAAACAACATCCACGCCGGAGCCAAGTATCTCCGTTACCTTCACGACCGATATTTCAACGATCCGGAAATGGACGGCCTGAACCAGTACCTGTTCACTTTTGCCGCCTACAACGCAGGCCCGGCACGAGTGGCGAGCCTGCGCAAGGAAGCGAAAAAAATGGGGCTGAACCCCGACGTGTGGTTCGACAACGTCGAAATGGTGGCCGCCAAGCGCATCGGAAGAGAGACGGTGCAGTATGTCAGCAACATCTACAAATACTATATCGCCTACCGTTTGATCGTCGACGAGATGAAGATCCGCAAGGAGTTGATGCGCCCCGATTCCGGCAAAAGCGCCGGGTGAGTCCTGTGCCCGGAAAGGAGGAATCATGAAAACGCTGTCGTGGATGCTCGCCGTGCTGATGCTGTCGTTTCTTCTTGGCTGCGGAGGCCACGGGTGGACCCACTCGCAGCGGCCGCAGAGCGAATGGGACGAGGACTATCTCGACTGCGTCCAAAAAGCGGAAAGCGAGGCCGGAGGCATGGTGGGCATCGATCAGGCCGAAACCCTGCAAAAGGAGGGCCGGGTCCGTTATCTGGTCGACCAGTGCATGCTCGGCAAGGGCTACGATCCCCCACGGCGGTAGCCGCACACGCCGCGATCTGCCCGGGCCGAAGTGGTGGATCGGACCCTCACCTGTGCCGGGGGCGGTGGCGATCACTCGAGAAGACGCTTCAGGGTGTTGTCCGTGTGGAGCAGGCGTTGTGCCAGAAGGCGCACCATGAAGCGGTGGAAGGCCGCCGCTGTCTGCGGATTCGCGTCCTCCATTTCCTTCAGCGATTCCCGTGTCAGGCGGTAGACCACACTGGCCTCTTTCGTCACCACCGAAGCGGTGCGGGCCTGGTTCAGGTACAGTCCGAGTTCACCGACCACCGTTCCTTCCCCCATTTTTCGAATCCGGATGCTCTCCCCGTCGGAAGCGGCAATGGAGACGGAGACCTGGCCGGATTCGATGAAGAACAGCTCGTCTGCGATGTCGCCCTGGCGGATCAACGTCTCCCCTTCCGGGACCTCTTTTCGCTGTAGATACTTCTCCAGCTTCGGCCATTCCAGTGCGCCGGGGACCCATTCTTCCAGGTGTTCGGCAAGGGATCGGATCTCCTCCTTTCGGGGTTGCTGCCCCTCTGATATCAGGATCTGGTCCTCGCACCATTCGATGCCGTGGTCGGTGTCGGCAAAATCCAGACAGCCGCGGTCCTCCAGTTCGCACAGCCTCCCCTTGTCCAGTTGCGTCCGAATGCTGTCGGGAAGGTGGGTAAAGACCAAGGCGAAGCCACTTTTCACGGCCAGTTGGTTCATCTTTACGAGACTGATGACGGCCGAAGAATCGATGCCGCTGACGTCACGGAAGTCGAGCAGGGCGAAGCGCAGGACATCCAATTGTGAATTCTCCACCCGCTGTCGGACCTGGTTGAGCAGATGATTGGCCGTACCGAAGAAAATATATCCGCTCAGCTTCAGGATATAGATCTGCTCTCCCCTCTCGCGCAGGAGCCGCTGCTGCCGGGGCGGCCGGTCGACGTTGCTCCGGTGGTGGCCTCCGGTCAGTTCGTGCTTGACCACATTGACCCGGCTGTAGTTGAGAACGAACACGACGATGGCGGCAACCACGCCCGCCAGCACCCCGTACAGAAAACCGAACAGCCCCACCACGGAGAGGATCATGATTACGATGCACCAGTCGCTGAAGGGAAGCTCGTGGCGGGTTTCGAAAACCCATTCGGTGAGAAATTCCATCCCCAGAAACATGAGCAATCCGCCGATGATCGGTTCCGGAAAATAAGAGAGGACCCCGGCGCCGAGGAAGAGAACGGCGGTGCAGGATAGGACCGTCACGAGGCCCACCAGGCGGCTTCTTACGCCCATCTTGAGCCCCAGACCCGTGATCGTCAGCGAGGTGAATCCGATCATGCCCCCGGCCAGGCCTGTTGCGATGTTGGCGATGCCGGCGGACTTGAGTTCGCGATCCAGGTCCAAATCCTCCTTGGAAGCCAGTTCCAGGGCGCTCGAGTTCAGAAGGATGGATACGGAGCCGATGAGCAAGATGGAGGCGATGCTGCCGGCCTGGGCGATCACCACGGACCATTCCGCCTGGACAACGGAGTGGAACGTCAAAAACTTCCATAGCCCGCCGGATGCGGAGGTGTGGATCAGCCAGCCGGCTTCCCTGGCTTCGTGAACGGGGGTTCCGGTGAGGAAAAGAACGGAGTAGAACAGAACGAAGGCTCCGGTCAGCAGTCCGGGCATGATCAGGAAGTGCTTCCAGCGGCGCATGAGGGTGTGGGCGGTCACGGCAAATGCAAGACCGGGCAGCCATTTGACCAGTACGGGCGTGGCCAGCAGCCCGGGAATCGACGACCAGGTCACGGCGGTTCCGGTCATCGCCTTTATGGAGCCGAGAAGCAGCAGCCATCCTGTCCCGGCAAGAAAACCGGCCACCACCGGGTAGGGGATGAAACGGATCAGCCCGCCCAGACCGAACGCGCCCAGTGCCGTCATGAACAGGCCGGTGGCAAGGGTGGATAGAAGGATCGCGGCGATCACGGTCATGAGGACTTGTTCGTGCGTTGCGCCCTCGGGCATGGTGGCCACGATGGATGCGGCGATCAGGGCCAGGATGGGGGCGATCTTGTTTTGCGGCACCGCGATCGTCCCCGGATAGGAGCTGGTCAGGGACATGACCAGGCCGGCAACCGCGGCGGAGGTCAGCGTCACGGCAATGCCGGTGGAGATGTCGGAGGCCATGGCGCCGGAAAAAATGAGCGCCGCATAGGAAACCGATTCGATCACCGTCAGGACCGATGTGACGCCGCCCGAGATCAGGTTCGGGAACAAACGGCTGGGTTGAAATTCCTGTTTGCACCAGGATACGATGGAGTTCTCGGTCGGTGTTGCCACTGCGTTCGTCACCATGGTGGCAGCCTTTCGTGCCAATCGTGACGAGCATCGTAACCGAAACGGTAAAGAGTCCCGTTGTGGCCGGGGATTATGATGGGGCAACGATCGGCTTTGCGGAGTTCGATTCGAAAATCCAGCCGAATCTGTATGTTGGCATTATAGGCAGCATTCCGGGAAGAGTCAACGACCACCCGCATAGCGGCGGGGCACCGAGGTGCTCAAGTCGTTGCGGTTGGTATCGGGTGCAAAGCATCCGGTTTGAGATCAACCCATCAAGTGATTGCCGTTCGGAGGATCTTGCTACGCAGCCGTTTCTGTCGAATATTACCTGGAAGAAAAAGGGTCCCTAACGGCGGCTCGACGCCGATACCCCTGGAGGAGGACAATGAAAGGTTCCCTGTTCGATGATGTGCCGGAAGAGCTATCCGAGGAGGTTTTCGAGACCCTTTGCGAGAACGACGGCGTGAAGATCGAGCGAATCCTGTCGCGGGGTCATGCGTCCCCGGAGGGGTTCTGGTACGATCAGGCGTGGAACGAATTCGTCCTGGTCGTGCAGGGCAGCGCTGGGCTGCGGATCGGTAACGAGAAAACGGTGCGGGTCCTGAATGCGGGGGACCATCTGAACATCGGCGCCCACACCCGGCACCGCGTGGAGTGGACCGACCCGACCTGCGACACCATCTGGCTTGCCGTGCACTATCCATGAAGCCTTCACTCCCATTATCCTTGCCGGTCCTTTTATTGATGGGATCGATCCTGGCGGGATGCTCCTCCGGCGGCGATTGGCGCACCGCCCGGAGGGACTCCGCGGGGATCGCACCGGATCCGTCCCTCACCCCCGAGGCGGTGTTGCACGTGTACGGGGCGAACGCGTGGGGATGGCGGGGCTGGTTTGCCATTCACACCTGGATTGCGGCCAAGCGGACCGGGGAGGACGCCTACACGGTATACGATGTGGTCGGGTGGCGCGGATACGGCGGCCGACCCGTTCTACGAATCGCACCGGATGTGCCGGACCGCTACTGGTACGGTGCGCGGCCCAAAGTTCTCAGAGCGCATAGGGGGAAAGGGGTGGATGCGCTCATCGACGCCGTGGACAGGGCCGCACGCGCCTACCCGTGGAAAACCACCTACAAAGCCTTCCCGGGACCCAACAGCAACACCTTCACCGCCTGGATCGCCAACAAGGTCCCCGAACTGGATGTGGTCCTGCCCTTTTCCGCTATCGGCAGCGGTTACATAGACTAGGGGCTGTTTCTAAATTGTCTTTTGGCCCAATCTCTGCGTTGAGTCCTCGTTTCCAGTCCTCGAAATACAGCAGTATTCCTGCGGCTGGAAACTCGGAGCCTCCTGGACCTTGAACCAAAATCCTAATTTATAGCGATTGTCAGAATTCTGTTCCGTTTCCGATATGGCTTCCCAATCGATCGGTAGGGGAGGGGTTGATCCCCTCCCACTGGAGGGATCACTTACCCCGAACGGGCAG
>JAJDOA010000013.1 GCA_022340405.1 Desulfobacteraceae bacterium
CCTTATTTGCGGTACCACTTGCCGTTGGCGTCCTGCAGGTAGACGCCGGATTTGGAGCGATTTGCGATCTGAGCCGCCCGGTGTCGGCCCACTACTTCCGATGTGGTTCCTTGTTTCTTGGCAATCGCCGAGTACACCTGCCGGCGGTCCTGGTTCTCGGCCTCCACCACCTCCGGCTGGACCCGCTGATTCCCTACAAACTCCAGGTATCCCTGATTGTTTTCGCCCACGATTCCCTGGGCCTTGAGCTGATCGATGACCGGGAGTCGCTGCATCATGCGCTGTTGGATAGCCTCGACACCGGCGACGGCGGACCCCGCCGAGAGCAACAGGGACAGCAAGATCAGCAGCGGCAGCGTTGGGATTTCCTTGATTTTCATGGTTCGGCTCCTTGCATCTCGGAATCTTCTGAACCTTCTGCATTCTCGTTTTTCACGACACAGGTGTGGATCCGCTCCTTCACGGCTGATCTTTCGGCCCGGACGGGGGCTCCACGGTTTCGGCCGCCTTGTCGATGTCTCCGAAAAAATCATCCAGTGCCCGGTCGATTTTCACGTTGACATCGATGGTGATGTGAATCGGCTTGACCTCGACGGGAGCCATTTCCACTTTGTGCTGCGTCTGACAGGCCGTAAACAGCACGGCGGCAAGCAGCAAGGCGGTCACCGCAATGACAATGCGCATGGCGCAACTCCTTTGCTAGACGTTGCGGGTGGTTTCGTGGATGCGGCAGGAAACGGTGTCCATCGCCGCTAAAATGGTTTGGGTCGCCTTCGCGCAGTGCAGACCGCAAACCGTTATTGCATGCCGCGGAAAACGTTCTGGTATCGAAGGATCTGGTCCAACGGCAGCTTGAAGTTGACATCCAATCGGATCCCCTGGAATTCGGAGCCTTTGCCGCCGGCCTCCACTCGGGCAAATGCACCGATGTCCCTGCGATACACGAAAGGCAGCGGTCGGGCCGGTTTGCCGTCCATCTGCAGGCGGAGTACCAGAGTCTCGCCCTGGGAGTTCATCCCCAATGTCGCCCACTGGTAACTATAGTCTTTCAGGGCTTCACTGGCAAGGTCCAGCTGGCTGTACTGGGGGGAGGACGGCGGGATTCCCGCCGTGAGAACCTCGGTCCCGGTCAGCCGAATGGTGCCGCCCTTGCCGGGTGTGGAGTAGAGAAAGCCGTCGGAAAAGGTGAGGGAGCCGTTCCGAAATTGCAGTGGGATCTTTCCGTTGACGGTACCTTCCCCTTCGGCACGAACGGTGCCGAACTGCTCGAGGATACGGGAGAGGACGAGCCGGTCGCAGTACAGAACCACCTGGAAGTCCTCCATGGCCGGTGACACCCGTACGGCGTGGGCGTCCACGCTTCCCCCGCACCAGCGAAAGCTCGTGCGCTCCAGGAAAAAGGAGTCGGGGGATTCGATCTGAAAGGCTGCAGACCCTTCGGTGAAAAGAAAATTGCCCGCCTGAACGCTTTGGAAGAAGAGCTCCTGCTGCGGTCCGGTGCGAAGGGAGGGCAGCTCGGGAAACCGCAGTGCCGCCCGCAGTCCCTCTACGCGCAGGCTGCCGGTTTCCGAGACCAGGCGGCCTTCGTCCAATCGTGTCTCCACCGACCCCCGCACGCCTTCGCGTCCGGCGGAAAAGCTTCCGTCAACCCGTACATCGCCGGTGAGCCGCATTCCGGATGCCGCCGCTGCGAACCGTCCCAGATCGACATCGAGTTCGTAGGGTGCGGGAGCAGTCGTTGCCTGCAGCGAGGCGCTCCATGCACCTCCTCTCTTGGGATTGCGGCCGACGATGCCCTCCAGTCGAAGCACCAGATCCGGCAGGATCCGGCTTTGATGCCGGCCGGATATCAGCAGCCTCTCCCCTTCGGGATGAAGGTCCAGATCGAGGCCGCCCAGCTCGTCTTCATGCCGCCGTATCCGGGATACGGTCAGCCGGCCCGGATCTCCGTGCTCCGGAAGCGGCCACTGCATCGGAAGAGAAAAGCCGATACCGGAGGCCGTCACGCCGGTGCCGGGAAGGGTGGCACGGCCCTGGTCGAGCACGACCCTGGCGCTCAAAAGGGGCTCCTGCCCCGGGAGAAAACCCTCCCCTTCCCCGGTGACCGTCAGGTGATCCGCCCTCAGCGTCGCGGACGGATTTTCGAAATGGGGACGCATCAGGCGAAGGGTGAAATCCAGCCAGGAACGGCCGGGATCCGAAGGGCCGGCAATGTCGACTCCGCCGATCAGTGCCGCTAGGGGAACGCGGACCGATGTCTGTGCGGCCTCTGCGCTCAGGTTCTCCATAGCGGCCGAAACGGTGGCCGAAACGGTCCGGTCCTGACCGTGGACGGACACGGAGATTTTTTTTAGCTGAAAACGACCCCCGGCGTACCCCGACCGCAACGCGACTTCGGGAAGCGTTTCGGGCTCCGCAACGGCGTCGAGATGCCAGTGTCCGGGCGGGGCAATCCGACCGCTGAACCGAAGCGGCAAGCGAAACGGCTTTTCCAGGTAAACGCCGGAAGACGGTTGTGGTAAGGCGGTTTCTGCCCGCAGCAGCACCGAACCGGAGCCCTCCACCTGATGGTCGGCTGCAAAGAAGGGGACGACGAGGTTTTCCATAAAGGCCGTACCGTAGGGCGTGTCCAGGACAAAATGCGAGCCGTAAAGATTCCAACCGCTCCCCGGCTCTCCGTGAAGTTCGAGGCGTAAGGGAGCGTCGTCCTCTCCGGAATGGAGCCGCCAGGGACCGGATGCGAAGGAAAGCCCTCGACCTTCGGCGACGGCCGTCAAGGATTGCAGGGAAACGGGGTGAAGCCCGATGACGGCGGAACCGGCAAGGTCGATGCGCCCTCTCAGCTGCTCCTCGAAGCCGGAGCGCATCCACTGCAAAATCCGGTCAGGGCGGAAACGGTTTGCCAGAATGCGGATCCGACAGAATCCCTCGCCCGGATCGACGGATCCCGATACCGCAACCTCCTGGCCCAGAGGCTGCAGTTTCCCATCCAGGATCCAACGGGATCCGGTTTCGGAATCGGGGACCCCCGTCAGGGTAAAAGGAATTCGGCTGCGAAGACCCTCGTATTCCAGATCGAGGGTGCCGTTGCGCAAGACCACCGGCCCGATGGGAATTCCCGGCGGCCGGGCGACAGATGGGGCCCGGGAGGTGACATCGGAAGACACGATGCTGGAAAGGCCTTGGGCATCCACACCGGGAAGGACCACCGTTTTGTTTTTCACCTGCACACGAAGGTCCAGGCCGCTGACCAACACCCGCTCCACGCGGCCCCGGAGCAATCCGCCTGGGGTGAAGTCCACCCGTACGGCGTCGATTTCCAGGGCATTTCCGTCCGGACCGCCCACCACGATGGGTCCCAGCTCGATTCCGAAAGGATCTGCCCTGCGCACGCCTACGGAGATCCGTTCGATTCCCGGCACCGCCTTCAATCGGCTGCGCAGGGCGGTTTCGACGGCGATCGGGAGCGCTGCAAGAAGGGCGACCCCCAGAACCGCCAAAAGAAGCATCGCCACCAGAAGGATCCGGGCGATGCGCGTGAACACTCGTTCCGGAAGGGAGGTTTCGGTCATGGTGTCTGCGCCGGGTATGGATTCCGATCCCGTCCTATGCGGAGGCGGTCAAACATTGAACCGAAAAGTGGCGATATCGCCGTCCTGGATGAGATAGGTCTTCCCCTCCAGGCGGACCGTTCCCCGCTTTCGGGCTTCGGCATAGGTGCCGGCTTCCATGAGGTCGTCATAGGAGACGATCTCCGCCCGAATGAAGCCCTTTTTCATGTCGGTGTGGATGACGCCGGCGGCCTCCACCGCTTCGGTGCCCTCCGGGACGGTCCACGCCCTCACCTCGTCGTCTCCGACGGTGAAAAAGGAAACCCTTCCCAGCACTGCATAGGATTTTCGGATCACCCGATCGGTAGCCGAAGCCGAGATGTCGAACTCTTCCATGAACTCAAGCGCTTCCTGATCCGGCATCAGGGAGAGTTCCTGTTCGAGCTTTCCCCGCAGCACCATGCAGACTTCCGTGCCGGTGACGGCGTCGATGGATGGCAGGGCATCGTCATCGTCTTCGTTGTTGAACAGAGCCAAAAGAGGCTTGGCCGAAAGGAAGGCAAAGCCCTTGAGGGTGTGCGCCAGCGCAATTTCCGGACTTCGGCGAAGCGGTTCTTCGCGCTCCAGGACCTCTCGGCAGGAGGACAGCAGTGCGTGCTCCTCGGCGTCAAATTTTCTTCCCCTCTGGCGCTCCGCCTCCAGACGCTCCAAACGCTTTTCCACAACCACGAGGTCGGCCAGAATCAATTCCTGGTCGAAAGCAGTGAAATCTGCTGCGGGGCTGGCGTCCTCGACGCCGAACTGGCGAAAATTACGGATCACGTGGATGAGGGCGTCGCAATCCCGCAGCGGGGTCCAAACCGCAGGCTCCCGGCCTTCGGCCTTCGCGCCTCCGATTCCTGGAAGCAGATATTCGACCTGGGCGTAAATCGTTTTGCGGGGTCGATACATGGCGCTGAGCGCATCGATCCGTTCGTCCGGAACCGAAACGGTTCCGATACGGTCTTCGGCACGAAGCCCGGGGTCCATCTCCGTGCGCGTCAGAGCGGCAAATACGGTGGATTTTCCAGCTCCGGCCAGGCCGGCGATACCGAGCTTCATGGCGGTTCGCCCTCTCTTTCGCCCTATTTCGGATAAGATTCGCCTGTCCCGGTACGGACCGGGGGATCAGGATATTCGCTTGGCGAGCTTCCTGCGTTGATTGGCCGAACACCGCACGCCCCGCCGGGCCTTCATCCGAGGCAGAAAAGCGGGGCCGCAGTCCTTTTTCCGGGGAGGATACCCCCGGTGGGGGACCTTGGCAACCCCAAATGCGGCGCCATCAGGCGCCGTTCCGTGCCGAAAAGCGTTTGACAGCGTGTGGGGCATTTTTTACAGTGGCCGCTGTTTAGGGGCTGTTTTCAGTGGACTTGCCGCCGGTCCGATGGACAGGCCGGCTGCGGAAACCCTCAGCACGGTTTTGCCGCGCCGCCAGAAAGGGATCGATGAACATTCTGATTTCCGGGTCATTGGCCTACGATCGCATCATGGATTTTCCCGGGCGGTTCGAAGATCACATCCTGCCGGAAAAGATCCATATCCTGAACGTCTGCTTTACCGTCAACGGCCTGGTGGAAAAATTCGGGGGTACCGCTGGCAACATCGCCTACAACCTCTCGCTGCTCCGGGAAACCCCGACCGTCGTCGCGGCCGCGGGACGCGATTTCGCCCGTTATGAACGGTGGCTGACCGAACATGGGCTGCCGCTGACGGGAATCCGAAGGGTCTCCGAGGAGTTCACAGCAAGCGCTTACATCACCACGGATTTGTCCGACAACCAGATCACCGGATTCAACCCGGGCGCCATGAAGCACCCCGCCCTCTTCCCTCTGGAAGGCCTGGACCCGGCCGGTACCATCGCCATCGTTTCCCCCGGCAATTTGGACGACATGGTGACATACAGCCGGATGTTCCGGGAACTCGGTATTCGGTTCATCTGCGATCCCGGGCAGAGCATTCCGGCCCTGACCGGAGACCGGCTCGTGGAGATGTTCACCGGCGCCGAACTGCTGATCACCAACGACTACGAGCTGGAGATGATCCGGAAGGCCACCGAAATGGATATGCCGGAAATCCTGGAGTGTTGTCCCATGGTGGTGACCACACTGGGAGAAGAGGGATCGACCATCCATTGGCGGGAAGAGGAGATGGAAATCCCGCCGGTGCCGCCAGCCAAGGTGGCGGATCCCACCGGGGCGGGAGATGCCTATCGGTCCGGAATGCTCAAAGGTATTGTTACAGGAAAGGATTGGGTTACGGCAGCCCAAATGGGGGCCACGTGCGCCAGTTTCGCCGTGGAGGAGGTCGGCACCCAGGAGCACGATTTTCGGTGGGAACAGTTTGTGGAGCGTTACGAGCGGTTTTTCGGAGAATCGCCGGAGGCGTGATGCGCGCCGGGCAGCGTTGCTTGCCTGCCGTCTGCCCGCAATCGCATCATCCCTTTTTCTTGCCGGTGGAGGCATACCCGTCGGCGTACCATCCCCCGCCTTTCAACTTGAAGGTGCAGCGGGAAAGTATCTTCCTGGCCGTCCTTCCGCATTCCGGACAACGGATCTTCTTGGTTCCCATGGGAACCAGTTTTTCGGTGATCTTGCCTTCGGGGCATTCGAATTCGTAAACGGGCATCGCTTTTCCCTTTCCCGACCGGTCGGAATCCCGGGCGGTTTGCGTTCCTTTTCCACCAAAGGGTTTTTTTAGGCCTCCCCTCCCCTTCTGTCAAGGAAATTCCTATCCCGCTCCATTCATACGCCCTGGCGTTGAAAACGCCTCGCGACTCCAGTGCCCGAAAGCTTCGATTCGCTCCGACAGGAGGCGGAAGATGCACCTCCCGTCGCCGGTTCATTTGGCCGGCGGCAGCGAAGGAATCGGGGCCCGAGCGCCGACGTGCACCAGGGCGATCCCGGCCGCCACCATGGCAAGCGCGCTCAGGATTTTCCACGTGACGGGTTCGCCGAGCACGACCCCTGCCAGAAAAACGCCGGAGACGGGCATGAGAAAGAGAAAAGAATGCATCGGCACGGCCCCGTATCGTTTCAGAAGTGTATTCCAGGCGACAAAACCAAAAGATGCGGTGATCAGGCTCTGATAACCAAAGGCCAGGACCACCGGGGTGTTCAAAAATCGGATCATGGGGGCATCCAGCAGATAGCCTTCCAGAAGAAACACCGGTGCAGCCAGCACCATCGGGTAGAACACCACGTGGAAGCCGCGGAAATGATGAAACACCCGCTTGACATAGACACCGCTCATCGCCCAGAACACGGTGGCCGACAACACCAGCAGGTCTCCGGTCCGAAGGTCTCCGGATCGTCCGACGTCTTCTGCGAATACAAGGGAAATTCCCGCAAACCCCAGCAGCATCCCGGCGCACTTGCGCATGGTGATCGGCTCGCCCTGTACGAAAAAATGCGCCAGAATCAGCACCAGAAACGGTTGCAGGTTGACCAGAAGAGCGGCCCGGGCGGCATCGGTGCGGCTGAGCCCCAGGTAAAACAGGTTCAGCTGAGCGATAAAGAGTACGGAAATCAGCCCGAGCCGGCGCCATTGGGAAATAGCGCCAAAAAGGGGTCTTCCGGTCAGCAGCGCCCAGAAGCCGATGACTGCGGCGGCCAGCCCGAAACGCAGCCCGGCAGTGGTGAACACACCGATGCCGGTGAGACAGACCTTGATGGCCACCGCATTGGCGCCGAAGAGGATGCACAGCAGGGCGGCAGCGAGCACGGCACTTCGGGGCATTGCGGCCACCGATTGGCCCGGCTCGAAAGGGATGCCCCCGGCTTTGGACGCACCGCTCAACGCAACGGGCCCACTGCGTCTTCCACGGCGGCCAGAATCCGTCCGTCGGCCATCAGCGCCTCCATTGCGGCGATGTCGTCGGCCAGTATCCTGTCCGTTTCCAGATGTGGAATCGTCTCCCGGATGACGCGGTAGGCCTCCAGCGTACCCACTCCCGGCCTTCGGTTGGTGAACAGGTCCAGCGCCTGGGCCGCGCAGAGCAGCTCGATCGCCACAACGTGTTCGCAGTTGTGCACCACGTCCCGGGCCTTTCGGGCGGAGATGGTCCCCATGGAAACGTGGTCTTCCTTGTTGGCGGAGGTGGGAATGGAGTCCACGGCTGCCGGATGGCACAACACCTTGTTTTCGGAAACCAGCGAGGCGGCGGTGTACTGTGCGATCATGAATCCTGAATTGAGCCCCCCTTCCGAAACCAGAAAGGCCGGGAGGCCGCTGAGTTTGGGATTGACCAGCCGCTCCACGCGCCGCTCGGAGATGTTGGCCAGTTCTGCGGCGGCGATGGCCAGGAAATCCAGCGCCAATGCGACGGGTTGTCCGTGGAAGTTCCCGCCCAGAAGAAAGTCCTCTTCTTCGGCAAAGATCAGGGGGTTGTTGGTGGCCGCGTTCATTTCCGTCTCGATCACCTGCCGCACGTAGGCCATGGCGTCCCGGCTCGCGCCGTGCACCTGGGGAGAACAGCGAAGCGTGTAGGCGTCCTGCACCCGGAAACAGTCCTTGTGGGAGGAAATGATCTCGCTGTCGGCTACGATGCGGTCCATGTTGGCGGCCGCGTCGATCTGTCCGTGATGCGGGCGAACCCGGTGAATCCGCGGGTTGAACTCGGTGCGGCTCCCCATGAGGACTTCCAGGCTCATGGAGGCCGCGATGTCGATCAAGCGGGAAAGACGGAGGGCGTCGACCAGGGCCAGGGCACCGACCCCGGTCATGACCTGGGTGCCGTTGACCAGCGCCAAGCCCTCGGCGGAGGCCAGTACCAGCGGCTTCAAGCCGCATTGCTGCATCGCCAGATGACCGGGTATCCGCTCCCCCTCGTACATCACCTCTCCCTTGCCGATGAGCACCAGCCCCAAATGGGCCAGCGGGGCCAGATCACCGCTGGCACCCACCGATCCCTGCTGGGGCACCACCGGTGTGACCCCCGCATTGAGCAGCTGGAGAAGCGCTTCAGCCGTCTCCAGGCGAATGCCGGAATGGCCGCAGGCCAGATCCTTGAGGCGAAGGGCCATGAAGGCGCGAACGCATTCTTCGTCGAAGGGGCGACCCACCCCAGCCGAGTGGCTCTTGAGGATGTTCTCCTGGAGTTTACGGGTATCGGAAGCGGAAATGGTCTGGTCGCTGAGGGCTCCGAATCCGGTGGTCACGCCGTAGATGGTTTGCTCCTCGGCCACCCAGCGATCCACCAGATCACGGGCCGCTGCGATGCGCCGGCGGGCCTCCCGGGAGAGACGGACCCGGGCGCCCTGCCGGGCGATGGCCACCAACTTCTCTAGTGTCATCCCTTGCACGTCGAGGGTGATTTCTTCCATGGGATTCATCTCCGAAAGGAACGGAACTCTGGAAACCGCTATACTGTGGAATGACAGAATCGGAACCAAAATGCAATGAACCACCCAGACGCTCCGGTGGAAGGGATTGCGGAAAACGCTATTGGAGCGCTCTTTTTGGCTAGGAGCATGTGCCTTCTATCGGATTCTTTTTCGCCGGGGCTGGATCTCAGACGGGTTGGATGTCTGCGATTCCCAATCCGGGCCGGAGGGAGGGATACAGGGTGCCGTTGCGGAGCATTACGGCACCGGCCGACGGATCGCCGACGAGGCCCAGGTGACCGTCCAGGTCCACCATGGCCACGGTTCCGGTGCCCAGGGCGAGGTGAAGGCCGCCGGCGATGCCAAGCGCAGCCTCGTCCATGCAGCCGGCCATGACCCGCATGCCTGCGGCTCGCGCCGCGGCGGAAATCCGGGTAGCCTCCCGGATGCCGCCGACCTTCATGACCTTGACGTTGATCATGTCCACCGACTGCAGCAGGGCCAGGCGAAAAACATCCTGGAGGGTCATCAGGCTTTCGTCTGCCATCACCGGGGCGCATCGCCCCGCGGCCGGCTTCTCCAGCATGGGCAGATCCGCCGCCGGCAGGGGCTGCTCCAGGCACTCGAGCCGAAGGTTGCGGGTGGCCTCCAAGAAGCGACGGGTCTGTCGCAGAGAGTATCCCTGATTCGCGTCGAAGCGCAGGCGAACGGAAGACCCGAGCCGCTCCCGCACGGCCTGTACTCGCCGGATGTCCTCTTCGAGATCCGTGCCTCCCTTGAGCTTTACAATCGTGAACCCCCTTCGATACCAGTCAACGGCTCGGGAGACGGTCTCCTCGCAGGGAAGGATGCCGATGGTGACGCTGGTTCGCACCCGGGTGCGAAAGCCGCCCAGGATTTTGTACAACGGCAGCCCGGACACCTTACCGAGAATGTCGTACAGGGCCAGATCGACCATGGCGGCAGCGGCCGGTTGGCCACGGAAAGCGGTTCGCAGACGGTCCGTCCATCGGACCGCCCGCAGCGGATCCGCGCCATGGAGCAACGGACGAATCCGCTTCTCCACCTGCTCCAACACGGAAGCCACGGTCTCGCCGGTGAGATCGGGATCGGGTGCCGCGCATCCGAGGCCCACGATGCCGCGGTCGGTTTCCAGCCGGAGAAAGACGTTGGCGGCCTCCGTCAGCGTACCGTAAGTGATCGTGTAGGCTTCGGTCATCTTCATGGTAACCGGCACCGCATCGATATGCGTGATTTTCATGACTCAGTACTTCCGCTGGTGAATTTCCGACAGGGTCATGGCCTTGATGTCGTCCACGAAGGCCGCCAGATGAGCGATCATGACCTCCCACATCTGCGCCCCTTTCCGGGCGCTGGCCCGTGTGGGGTCTCCCATCACACCCGACGGGCTGATGCTTCTCGTGTAGGCATACCATGTGACGCCTCGGGAGGAAGAAAAGTTCAGGTAGCGGCTCGAAAAGGACGGTACCGCCGGGCGGGCCTGTTCCATCCGCACCAGATGAGGCCGAACGGCCAGGGCCGTGCTGGTCTCCATCTCGCCGGCGTGCACGTCGTTGGGGGTTTCCACGAAGGAGAGGAGATCCACGTCGCTGGTCTCACCGCTGTCCACGCAGACGAAGATGCGGGCGTCCCGGTTGATCATCTGAGCGGCATAATGCAGCGCCGGTGCGTTTCCGCCGTGGCCGTTGATGATCACCAGCTTGCGGATGCCGTTTGCGGCCACCGACACTCCGATGTCGTAGACCATGCGCGACAGGGCTTCGTTGGTTATGCTGACGGTGCCCTTGAATTCGTCGTGATGGTAGGAAACGCCGTAGCTGATCAGCGGCAGCACCAGCGGCTTGGGCTCGTTGCAGGCGGCGGCCACCCGCCGGGCCAGGTAGGCGGCGTCGAAGGCGTCCGTGTCCAGCGGAAGGTGAGGGCCGTGCTGCTCGACGGCTCCCACCGGAAGAAGCGCCAAATCGATGGATTGCATTCGTCGCTGCGCATCCGGCCATGTGAGTTCTCCCCACAACAGGCTGGATGCCTTTTTCGGTTCGGCGGAACTCGCCCACTCCATCTCTTCAACCGGCTCCAGATCGAAAGGATACGCCTGCCGGAAATCCGGATCGGAAAAGAGCTCCACTTCCACCCACCGGCGACCGATCCACTTGACCGCTCCATCGGCATGCGCCAGGCAGATACCGAACAGCGGCCGCCGCAAATCCAGCGGAAGCCCGTTGATGGGCGAATGCCGCGGATGAAAGCGAAGCCGGTCCACTTCAGGACGCGGGCGGAGACGGCCGGGCACGTCCGTCAGCAGGCCTTTTTCGGCCAGTCGGTACAAAAGGTGCTGCTGGCCTTCCCCTTCCTGATGGGTTCCTTTTCGAACCAGGGCCTGCAGGCAGGGCTCGATCTGTTCCTCTGTATATCCGCATCGGGTCGGGTCCGCACCGGCTGCCATCTGCATTCCCACGATCCGCCGACATTTCTCGCAGCGGCCGCAAGGGACGACTCGATCTCCCTGTTTGTGGGCCGCATGGCAGGACACCTGGAGCGGGTACAGATGGGGATACCGATTCACCAGAAGGCCCTGAATCAGCAATTCGGACAGCGGCCTCAGAAGCGAAAACTGGCTGACGGACCAGCCCTTCTGCAGAAAATATCCGGACAGGGCATGATCGAAATCGACGCTCTGATCGTAGAGCCCGGCGTAGTGCCGGATTCCGCTGGTCGTGACGTGGCGGGTGGTGTCGTACTCGTCGCCGATGAGCAGGCGTCCGATGCCGCGTTTGCGCACCAGTGGCAGGACCCCGAACAGGAAGACGGCTACCGTCCACAGCCGGATGGGATAGTCGTCGGAGCGAAGCGAAGCGAAATCCTTGCGGATAAAAGGCATGTGCTTGAGAAACCAGGAAAAGACCCGGTCGCTGTTGACCCAAACGCGGCCGGTGTTGGGAACGTGCTCTCGAAAATGCCGGTAGGCGTTGAGCGCCGTAAACCAGTGGCGGCCGGACTCGTTCACGAAAATGGGATGGACGCCCTCGGCTGGGTCGTGCCCCGAAGCTTCAGCACCTGACCCATCCCGGGTGCGCAGGATTTCGTCAATGAGTCCGTAGGTCAGCAGGCTGTCTTTTCCGCCGCTGGAAAGAATGCAGTAACGGTCCTTTCGGGTGGGCCAAAGACGCCATTTGCAGGACGCAGCATCCGAGGGATCGCTTCGGAACTCGATCTCGGCCTGGCAATAACGTCTGCGCTTCCGTAGGGGAGCGTCGCCGGCGGACCGGATGAGAAAGGGGTTTTCGGCGTGCAGTCTGTTCACGTAGATTTCCCGGGCCGTGTTCTCCATCATGGAGCGGATCCAGCGACGATCCTGGCTGTCGTAAGAGCCGATCAACACCACTTTCCGACAGAAGAGCCCGTAGTTGATGGCCACCTGAACGGCCATCATGGCCGCCAAGTTGGACGATTCGGGCTCTTCGGGATCGAAAACGTCCTCTTCATACGTGTAGATCAACTGGGTTTCCGAAACCTGTCCGGAAAACTGCTGCAGCCGATAGGGCGCGGTGATTCGCCGACGCTCCAGATGCACAGGGCCCACGGAAAGCTCGTCAAAAACGAGCCATCGATCCCTGCCGGTTCCGCTTTCCACCGAAGGGGAGTCCACCGGCCTGTCCTGGGGTTCAGCCTCCATGGTGTCGACTCCTCTTCTGCTCGCTCCGGAGGCCGCCCAGGAGGTCGACCAGCGGCCCGGCCCCGTCGAGCAGGACGTCGAAAGCCGGCCTCCCGGCCTCCTTTTCAATGGACCGGCACACGGCGGGCACCTGATCCGGAGCGAGTCCCTCGTGATGGACGGTGACGGCGCAGACGGGCTTGTCCGAGAGCATTTCGATGACCGCAATCTGCCGGGGCAGGGGATGGACGGGGTAGCCCGGAAAACCGTCGTAATCCTTGCGGGCAGGGGCGTGCTGCAACACGACGACATCCGGCCGGCCGGCGGCCAGAATTTCGAATCCTCCGGGATATGCCGGATTCATGAGACTGCCCTGCCCCTCGATGACGATCACCGACGGTGCCGCCTCCTTCCAAGCCGACCACACGGCGTGTTCGATTTCGCCGGAGACGAAGTCGTTGATGAGCGAATCCAGAATCAGACCGTACCGTACCCCCTGCAACCAGGCCGTCTGTCCGGTCCCCACCAGTTCGGCGGCCACGCCTCGGCGGCGGAATTCGTGGACGATCAACCAGGCCGTGGTCCGTTTGCCCACGGCGGAGTCGGTCCCCAGAACGGCGATCTTCAGGGCCTCCACTGCTTCGATCTTGCCGGAGAAGAAATGCAGACGATCCACCGGGGGGGGCTTTCGGACGTCCCGCAGACACACGCCGCGGGTGCGGGCGACGTCCGCCAGATCGGGGTCTTCGGTGAGAAAGGTGTGCAGTCCGCAGTCGACGTTCAGTCCCGCATGCACGGCCTCGAGCACGGCTTGCCGCGCGTGAGGGTCGAGAGCCCCGCCGTCGGTGGCCAGGCCGATCACCAGGTGGGTTGCCGCGACGCCGGTTTCTCCGGCCCGTCGCAGGGCCTCGGAAAGGGAGGAAACGACGGGAATGCCGTTGGCTTTTCCGTCCAGAACCCGCCCGGCGTCCTCGCCGGCAAGCCCGGAATCCACGACGGATAGGATCCGGTAGCGCTCCGTGAATCGCACCAGGCCGTGGGCGGTCTTTCCGTAGGTGGAAGCGAAGGCTCCCTCACAGTAGACAATGGCGTTTCCCTCCGGAAAGGTCTTCATGACCGCCTCCCTGTCAACACGGCGACGTAGCGATCCCCCGGCAGCGGACTCTTGCGGTGCAGATCCTGCAAGGCAATCAGTCCCGCGGTGGAAGCGGGAAGGACCTGCAGACCCTCTTTGTCCCGCACAAGGCTCGAGAACCGGCGCATGGCCCTGTCTGAGGCATACCCTGCATCGCCGCCGGTTTCCCGCAACGCGTTCAGGGCCATGTCGCCGTCGATGGCATGCCAGTTGATCAAGGGTTCGTTGATGGAGGTTTCACGGATCCTCTCCGGCGGCAGATCCTCGCAATCCCGTTTTTGCTGCAGAAAGGAACGGACGATGGGGTTCTTACCAAAGGAGGATCCGGCGATCAGACGCGGCATTCGCGATATTTTCCCCCTCCGGTAAAGGCTGAGAAAACCCCTGTGCAGACCGGCCAGGGTGGTCCCGTTGGAGACCGGGACGGCTACTGCCGCCGGGGCGTCCCGCAGCTCGTCGTAGATTTCGTAAGCGATCTGTCCGTAGGCCTTCAACTGCATGGCAGTGTTGTCCCCACCGGGATTGGCGTCGTAGGCATCGGTCTGCTGCGCGTTTTCACGAGAGAGCACAACCGCCCTTTCATAGTCACCGGGGACCCGCAGGATCTGGGCGCCCATCTCCTCCATTTCCCGTA
>JAJDOA010000028.1 GCA_022340405.1 Desulfobacteraceae bacterium
GCACCGAGTTCGACGCCCGGCTGTGCGAGGGAGACTGCGGCGGCGAGACCGGTGAGGAAAACCAGAAGGTCGCCGCCACCTATCCAGCGGTAGGCCGGGTGGTGGAAAGGAAGGGTGCGGTGACGGCCGAGGACTCGGAAGGGGCGGTGCGGCCCGTTCAGCCCGGCGGCCCGGTCTACGAGGGCGATGTGCTGGAAGCCTCCACGGACGGCTACGCCGTGGCGGTGTTCAGAGACGGCAGCCGGGTGACGCTGCCGGCCGGTTCCCGATTCGCCGTCGAAACGTACGAATTCCGAAAGGAAAGGGAAGAGGGCGGCGCTTTTTTCCGACTGCTGCGCGGCGGCCTGCGGGTGCTCTCCGGTGCTCTTGGAAAGGACCGGACGCGGGGGCTGAAGGTGGGGGCGGCAACGGCCGTTGTGGGCGTTCGCGGCACGGCCTTCGACGTGCGCCTGTGCGAGGGCGACTGTCCGCAGGATGCCGCCGGTGGGGCGGAAAAACCGATAGCCGCCCGCGTGGTGCAGATCGACAACCTGGTGTGGATTGCCTCCCCGGACGGAAGCCGGAAGGTGGCGAAGGAAAAGGATCCCGTAAGAACCGGCGACGTGCTGGAGACCGGACCCAAAGGGGTCGCCGTGCTGGTGTTCCGCGACGACAGCCGAGTGACGCTGCAGCCCGGTTCGCGATTTCAGGTGGAGGACTACAACTACAGCACCAGTGATGACGGCGTCAGCTTGTTCCGCCTGATTCGCGGGGGCATACGGGCGGTCACCGGATTCATGGCACAGCGGAACCCGGGTTCCTTCCGGATCCGCACTCCCACCGGGGTGGTGGGCGTGCGCGGATCGCAGATCGAAATGTTCTGGCTGGACGACACGTCCAGTCTCCCGCCGGATTTGCTGCAGGCGCTGGGCATCGACCCCGATCAGCCGAGGGGGCTGATTCTTCTCGTAAGGGGTGGTGTCGGTTCCGTGGAAAACCAGGCGGGAACGTTTCTGTTTCAAGCAGGGCAGGCGGCCTTTTTTGCCGGAGCGGGGAGCGAGCCCCTTTCGGTGCCGGGTGCGGCGGCCCTGCTGATCTTCAGCCCCTTCCCGGCTCCGGAGACCGTGCCCGCGGAGCTCATGGAACTGTTCGGACAGGCCGGAGGCGCCGGGCAGAAACTTTACGTGAACGTGCGGGACGGCTCCGTGGTGTTTTCCACCGAAGGCGGCAGGGAGGTGGTGGTGCCCGCCGGCTCAGCCGCCGTGTTGACCGGATGGAGCACGCTGCCGGTGCTGCTGCCGGCGGTTCCCGTGTTTCTGCTTGAAATGCCGGGGCCGCTTCCCGAAGGGATCCCCGTGGACATGAACGCCCTGTTCGGGGCGGCGCCCTCCCAGGGGCAGGGGCCCGGCCTGTACGTGGCCGTCTACGCCGGGCACGTGGTGCTGGTCAACGCGGCCGGCGAGCTGCACCTCGGAAAGGGCGAGGGCGGCTTCGCCAATCCCGGCCAGACGCTGCTGATCCGGCTGGCGACCCCCCCGAACTTCCAGACCCAGGATCCGGTTCCCAGCCCGAACCAGCTGGAAGAGTGGATCCGGCGGTTTGAAAGCGGTCTGGAGAGCGGCTTCGGAGGCGACGGGAGCGACTGCAAGTGCGAGGTGGTCTTCTAAAAAACCCGACCAGCCAGGAAAGATGATGCGAACCTCTCCAATCTCGGTGATCCTTCTCCTGTTGGGCGCATGCTTCCTTTTGTTCGGATCGTCGTTTGCTCAGGATTCGATGCCCGAAATCCGCTTCACAGTGGAGCGCTACGCCGTTGTTGGAGAAAACCCGTTGTCCGAGAAGGCCACCCGAAAGGTGCTGTCCGACTACTTGGGCGAACAGAAAGGGCTAGGCGGCCTGGAGGCTGCAGCCAAGGCCCTGGAAGCGGCGATCCGCGACAATGGATGGGCCTTTCACCGGGTAAGCCTTCCGCCCCAGTCCATCGAAGAGGGAACCGTTCAGCTTCGGGTGTCCACGGTCCCGCTGGTGGGGGTGAGCGTGGAGGGCGCCGAGTATTTTTCCGAGGACAACATTCGGGCCTCCCTGCCGCCCTTGGTCCCGGGTGGAGTTCTCAACACCCGGGAGGTGGCCCGCGCCCTGCGAACGGCAAACGAGCATCCGGCCAAGCGGGTGACGACCTCGCTGAAGCCCGCAAAAGGGTCTTCCGCCCTGGAAGCCACGATCCAGGTGGACGACAGCCGCCCGGACCGGCTGTATGCTTCCTTTTCCAACACCGGCGACTCGGAAACCGGGTACAACCGTCTCTCGGTGGGATTTCAGCACGCCAATCTCTTCGACCGCGACCACATCATGACCCTCAGCTACACCACCTCCCCGGACAACGTGTACGACGTGACCCAGCTGGGGGTCTTCTACCGCGCGCCGATCTACAGCAAGGCGCTGGGCATCAGCGCATTCGCCACCTATTCGAACGTGGACCAGGGGCAGGTGGCCGACTTTTTCAATGTAACCGGCAGCGGCAGGTTTGTCGGAGCGAGCGTGGACTACGCCTTTTTGCCGATCGGCTTCTACATCCACAAGTTGACGGCTGGCGTGCAATCCCGCCGGTTTGAAAACGACACGCTTTTCGAAGAGGAGGACATCGGCACCGACGTGCAAAGCGTCCCCTTGAGCCTTCGCTACGACGGCCGTTGGGAGCGGGCGAAGGGAAACGGCGGCTTTTACGTGGAGTACGCCCACAACATCGAAGCCGGCTCCGACAACGACGACCTCGCCTACGAGCTCACACGCCCGGGGGCCGAAGCCTCCTGGCAGGCGCTGCGATACGGTGCAGACCTTGAGCTGAACCTGCCCAGGCGTTGGACGTTCCGGGGCCGGCTCACCGGGCAGGCGGCCGGAGAGCCGTTGATTCCCGGAGAGCAGTACGGCATCGGCGGCATCCGGACGGTGCGCGGCTTCGATGAGCGCGCCGTCACCGCCGAAAGCGGTCAGCACGTGAGTGTCGAATTCTGGATGCCGCCCTTCAACCCGAACCTGCGGGCGCTGGGTTTCGTCGATCTCGGTTGGACCCAGGCCCAGGATCCGGTCCTTGTCGGAGAGCCCAACGAGTTTATCTCCGGCGCGGGTTTCGGTTTCCGCTGGCACTGGGTCACCCGCTGGAAAAACGACCTGTATCTACAGGTCGATGCCGCGCACGTGCTTAACGACGCCTCCACCCTCGACTCCGGCTTCGGAAAGATTAATTTCAACCTGTTCTTCCGATTTTAGAGCAATTGTCAGTATTCCGTTCCGTTTCCCTGATGGTACTTTTATCGAAATCGGGATCGAAATCGCTATCGAGCATTGCCGTTGAACAACCGATTTCGATCCCGATCCCGATTTCGAACGCTTGCCAATCGGAACATATTTTTGCCAATCGCTATAGGATTTTCGTTCAAGGTCAAGGAGGATCCTAATTTTCAGCCGCAGGAATACGGCTGGTTTTCGATGACTGGAAACGAGGACCCGACACCGAGATGGGGCAAAAAGCAATTTTGAGATCGCTTCTAGTAAAAAGGAACAACGATGCAAGATCTTGCCAGGCAATTCCTATCCGACGAGGACCGCAGCCGGAT
>JAJDOA010000042.1 GCA_022340405.1 Desulfobacteraceae bacterium
GGGAGGGGTTTATCCCCTCCCGCTGATGGGATCACCTACCCCGAACGGGCGGGGATCAACCCCGCCCCTACGAAAAGCAAGAAAAGGCCGTTCCAATCGGAACATACTTTTGACAAATGCTCTAAATTCGGATTTTGGACCAAGGTCAAGGAGGGTCCGAGTTTTCAGCCGCAGGAATACGGCTGGTTTTCGAGGACTGTAAACGAGGACCCGACGCCGAGATGGGGCCAAAAGACAATTCAGAAACAGCCCCTAGGTAGTTTTGCCTATGACAAATTGGGTACTTTGGCCAATTGATCCTCGCCTGCCGTCAACGATAGGCTGTAACCAGGTGGACTCGCACGCTTGGAGCTTTCCCTGACCCTTTTCGGCTTCGGCCTCGCCGCAGCGCTGTGGTCGCGGGTTCCGCCGCGCCGGTTTCTCCTCTTTTTCCTCGCCCCGGCATGGGCGACGATGCTCGTGTTCGTCGTTGAAACAGAAAGCTTGCTGAAACGGAACGGAATTCCGACAACCGCTATACAATTCCGACAATTGCTATCCTTTTATGGTTTACCATTTATCGGTGGGGTTTGGGAATAGGGCATCGGCTGTCTTGCTCCGTCGACCGGCGACGGTTTGCACCGGTCAAGGGGTGTGATACAAGTACCGAAAACAGGGAGGTTCCATGCTGGAAACGATGAAGACGATGGTTCGATCCGGTCGAAGCTGCGTGCTGGCCACCTGCAGCAACGACCGCCCGCATTGCTCGCTGATGGCCTATGTCTCCGACGAGGAGGGGCGGACGCTCTACATGGTGACGCCGCGGCGGAGCAAGAAATATCGCAATGTCGAGGGCAACCCGTTCGTCAGCCTGCTCATCGATACGCGGGAGCAGGAAACGTCGGGGGACCGGGTGAGGGCGCTCACCGTCACCGGCACCTGTTCCGTCGTGACCGACGATGCCGTCCGGAAAGCCGCCCGTCAAATGCTGCTGGCCGCCCACTCCCGGTTGCAGACGTTCTGGGAGGGCACCGAGCCCGCCATATTGTGTGTCAGCGTGACGTCCTTTTTGCTGTTGGACGGCGTGAGCCAGGCCCATTACGCCGAATTCGATTGAGAGACCCTAAGAGCGACGGCGCAAGCCCAGCAGCCCCGGTGCCTGGAATTGTCTTCTGTTCCCATCAAGCGGCGGCGTATGCGCTCGCTGTTTCCGGTTCACTGCAGGGTGACGATGCCCAGGTAGCCGTCCACGGTCACCTCGTCGCCGGTGCGGATCAGATCGGTCGCGTCCGGAACCCCCGTCACGCAGGCCAGTCCGTATTCCCGTGCGATGATGGCGCCGTGGATCAGCATGCCGCCACGCCGTTCCACGATAGCGGAGGCCATCGGCACCACGAAGGTCATGTTGGGGTCCACTGCATCAACCACAAGCACCTCTCCCCGCTGCATGTCCAGCAGCTCCTCTGGGCGTTTTACAACCCGGGCGCTGCCCCGGGCCAAGCCCGGCCCTGCCGGCTGTCCCACCAGCTGGCGGGCCCGGTAGGACCGCCGTTCGGCACCTGCCTCTTGCCGGCCCCCCGCACCCGTCCCTGCATCGGGTTTTTCGTCCATCACTTCCTTTAGTCGCCTCCGGACTTCTTCCTCCGAAGAGGCGCCGCCTTCGGCCAGCCGGCGAAGCGCCTCCTGCTCGGCCTCGGCGAGTCTGGCTTCGATGCGTCCCAGGAAGATGTTGTCGTCATCGCGCAGGCGGTAGCTGGCCCGCGCCAACTCCAGCAGGCGCTCGGCCCATTGCCGCCGTTCTTCCCCGAATGCGTCCAGGTAGCGCCGAATTCGTGCTTGGCTGTTTCGGGATCCCGCCAGCGGCCGCGATACCTCCGGCTGCGCTGCCCACTCCAGCACGATATGGATCAGCGCCCCGGGTCCCTGTGCGCACTGAACGGTTTCCCCCGCCGAGCAGGACAGGTCTCCGAAGCGCTTCAGGAATTCGGTGATCTCCTGCATGAACGGGTGGTCCTCGGAAGGGAACTTTCGCTGCTCCAGGCGTTCCCGCAGATTCGGATCGAACCGCACCCTTTCGGCCATGGCTTCCAAACGGCGGTTTCGGTCCAGGCTCTGCAACGGTGCGTGGGAGAGCAGTTCGACAAATTCGAAGGGGTCTTCGGGGCGCACCGCATCATTATACACCTGCCCGAAAAGACGAATGCCGTGGGCGAATGGGATGAACTCCGACCAGTATACCTGCACCCAGTGGTCGTTGACATCCCGGCGGCGCCGAATCTCGTCGGCGAGTGCATCGTCGGAGATTTCGTTCAACGCCACGGCTCCCATCTCCCTGGCGGCCTGCTCCATCGCGGGAATATGGTTCTCTTCGATTTCTTTACGCAAAACAACCAGGTTTTCGTAGCTGCGATGAAGGCTGAGATACCATCCGCGCTGATCCGTGGCCGTGGCAGTCGCAGTGGTCACGGGGCGGCACTGCAGCACCGTCAACCGGTCTTCGACCCAAGTCCACTCCACGTCTTGGGGACCTCCAAACAGGGACTCGGCTGCCAGTGCCATGTCGAAAACCGCATGCACCTCGTTTGGTTCCAGTGGGGCCTGCTCTACGCGGTCTCCGGAAAGATCCGCCAGGGACACGCCCTGTGGGCCGGGTATCGAAATCCGCTCCCGCTTCGGTTCCCGGTACGTGACAATGGTTTTCGATCGCCTGTCCAGGATCCAGCGGTCCGGTTCGACGGCGCCGTCTACCAGTCCCTGGTTGAGTCCGTGCACGGCCTCTACCACCGCCTCCCGGCTGTCGGCAGGGTTCCTTGTGAATACGACCCCTGAGCACCGTCCGGCGGTCATGGGTTGAATGACCACGGCCATTGCGGACCGTTCGGGGTCCAGGCCCAGCTCCTGCCGGTACAGCAGGGAGGCGTCGGACCACAGGGAGGCCCACACCTTCCGCACTGCATCCAGCAGCGGCTCCTCGCCGGACACGTTTACGACCGTTTCGTGCAGTCCGGCAAAAGATGCGGAGGCGGCGTCCTCTCCGGGCGCAGAGGACCGAACCACCAGCGCTGTAGAGCCGAAGCGTTCCAAGGTGGTATCCAGAATTTCCCTACGCAATGTTTCCGGAATGGAGGCGGACAGAAACAGGCTGCGGATGCGCAGCGAAGCGTCCCAGATTTCCTCCCAGCGCATCTGGTCGAAATCCTTGCGGTGCAACTCGAGCAGAATCCGCTCCCGCAGACCCGTAGCGTCCACGAAGTGGTCATACACGTCGGTGATAACAACCAGGGTTTCGGGCACGGTAAAGCCGTTCTGTTGCAGGCGAAACAAAGAAAGAGCCTTTCCTCCGATGCGTTCCACCGGCAGGCTTGCACCGCTTGTCATGTCGAGCAGGCGCTTCATTCCTTTGGGAGCAGCTCCATCACGGTTTGAAAATGGCGCACCAGTGAGTATCGCTCCACTGCAATTTCCACCAGCGCAGTTGTCGGAGATCGCAAGAAGTCTTTCAGATATGGATGGCGGCGTAGATAGTCCACATCCGAATCGGGACGGTCGGCGTCCGCCACCACCCGGGCGTCGCCGGAGGCCGTCACTGCCATGGCCTCATGAAAGTCTGCGGGTACGTTGCGGCTGCTGTCGATGAGAAGGCACACCTGAGGTCGTTCCGTCAAGTTGGCGAACTTGCGGGTGGTTCGGGGCGTGGCGAAAAGGATCCGCTGAAGATCGGGTGCTCCCCAGAAGGCGACCAGGCTCGCGTGCGGACCGCCGGGCCCTTGGGTGGCGAGTACGGCCAGGCGCTGGGTTTCGAACAGAGCGGCGATCCGGCTGCGGATATCTTCCGAAGGATCCGCCATACCGCATCACTCCTTTCCGGGGCCCACCAGGGGCAACACTTTTTCGACCTGGAAGAACACGAGAAACTTGACTTCCTCCTGGCTGCCCGAAGTGGTGCTCGGCGTTCTCCGGCGCAGTTCATAAAGCCGTTCGGTCTCGGTTTCCTCTCCGGATTTTTTCAAAAACAGACGCTTTCCCTTATAGCCGGGTCCCTGTTCGATGTAAAGGAAGGCGGCGTACGGGTTGGTTTGCAGATTGCTGTGCGAAAGGCGATCCCGCATGATGAAGGCGACGCTGCCGTCCTCCATGAAATGGGGTCGTGCGTAAATGGCCGCGTCCACGCGTCCTTGGCTGTCGGCGGTGGAAAGAACGCCGGTTCCTTTGGTGGTTTCGAAGTATTCTTTCAACTCCATGGGCAAACCTCCTTTGTTTCGGTTTGTGTTCGGGACCGCAACGGTAAATCCCTTTGACCCTAATTCCGAATTCTTCCCCGTCAAGTCGGGGTTTTGCAGGCACCCCGCCGCCGCCGTGTCAGAGGAAACCATCTCCGAGACCGAAAAGCGGGGCGGTGGGGATTTCCCGGGCGAGATTGGCTCCGGTCGGACCGCCCCGAAGGAGGCCGGTACCACATCGCAGCACCGAACGAGTATCGGAACGACGCGGGACGGATCTATCAGCCACCGGTCATCCGTCCCCGATATCCGCGGAGCGCGGCCTTCGACTTGAAAAAGCCGAGAATCCATGTATAATCAGGGTTTCATAACCATCGGGAAATGGAGAAAAATCCGTTTTCCCCAACGCTGCCCGATCGCTTGGTGCGGGAACCGATTGCGCCACCGGGCGCGAGGCGAAACCCTACTTCTTTTCACGACCTGGAGACCCATGAACGAAGATCCCGAACCCACCGAGGAGATCAGCAGAGCTACGGAACCCACTTTTCTGACGGACGTCCGGTTCGACGCTTTCGACCTCCCTCCGGAGGTGGCGGCCGGAATTCAGGACGCCGGCTTTACCCACTGCACGCCCATCCAGGCACAGACACTTCCCATCGCCCTCGCTGGAAAGGACGTCGCCGGCCAGGCACAAACCGGCACGGGAAAGACGGCCGCTTTCCTGATCACCATTTTCACACGGCTGCTCGCCGACAAGGACCGAAAACCCGGTACTCCCACCGCCCTCATCGTCGCACCGACCCGGGAACTGGCCCGGCAGATCCACGAAGAGGCCGCGGTGATCGGAGGTCACACGCCTTTCAAGGCCATACAGGTGGTGGGGGGTGTGGACTACGGCCGGCAGGCCGAGCAACTCAAAGAAGGGGTGGATATCATCACCTGCACTCCGGGGCGGATCATCGATTACCAGAAGCAGGGCATTTTTCAGACCTCCGGTATCCGCACCGTGGTTATCGACGAGGCCGATCGGCTACTGGACATGGGTTTTGCCAAGGACATGCGGTATATTCTTCGCAACCTCCCACGCTACGATGTTCGTCAGTCGCTTCTGTTTTCCGCCACCATGGCTTATCGGGTGCTCGAGTTGACCTATGAGTACATGAACCTGCCCGAATTCGTCTCGGTCGCCCCGGATCAGGTGACCGTGGAGGGGATCGAGCAGACGCTGCATCACGTCGGCAAGGAAAAGAAACTGTCTCTTCTGCTGGGCCTCCTGAACCGGGAGGAGGTCGAACGCTGCCTCATTTTCGTCAATACCAAGGCCGGAGTGGAGTGGCTGGCGAAAAAGCTCAAGGGCAACGGCTTTCCCGCCGAAGGGATTACAGGAGACATTCCACAGCGCAAGCGATTTCGGCTGATGGAGCAGTTCAAGAATGGAAAGCTCAAAATGCTTGTCGCCACCGATGTGGCCTCCCGCGGGATCCACGTGGAGGACGTCAGCCACGTGGTGAACTACGATCTTCCCCAGGATGCCGAGAACTACGTACACCGCATCGGTCGCACGGCCCGCGCCGGAAAAACAGGAAGGGCCATCTCCCTCGCCTGCGAGGATTATGTCTACCATCTGGAACCTCTGGAGGAAATGCTGGGGTACAAGCTCCCGGTGGTCTGGCCCCAGGATGAATGGTTCGAGCCGGACCATGCCGGCCCGGTCGGAGGCCGCACCCGCAAAGGAAAAAGCCGTAAACTGATACCCGGTGAAAAAGGGGGCCGGGGCTATCGAAGGGGAAAACCCGCCCCCTCCCGTCCCCCGGACTATTTCCCGGGGACTTTTTTCGGCTTCGCTCCTCCCCAGGATGCAAAAATCAAAGACTCCGAAACCAAGGAGTCGATTCCCGCGGAAGCGGCGACACCTGCCGCCACTGCCAAGAAAAAGAGAAGACGCGCCAGGAGGAAGCGCAAACGCTCCCCCCAGACCGAAGGCGGCGGCGAGGCCGGCTCCAGTGAGGGCTCCGAATCCTGACGCCTCCGAAATGCCCGTCGTTCCAACCCGGTTCGGAAGGCTACAGAAGGGCTGCAGGCCCTTCTTGCCCCCGCCTGTACGCCGGCCCGGCAACACCATCGGGCGGATCGGTGAAGCTCATGGAAAAACTTGTGTTAAAGAGTTGATTTTTTCAAGAAAAAGCTTTATCTTCCCCACCAAACTCTTCGCATCCAAAAGCCTAATTCTGGTGTCAATCTCCGGTAAACGCTACGACTTCGGAAAGAGAGTGGTTTTCAAGCGAGAACGGCGGAATGGAGGCGTTGTCGATGAAAGACAAGAAAGCGATCAAGAAAGACATTCTCGACAAGTTCAGAACCACAAAAGACGGGTCCGAATCCGTGATTTCCAGCCAGTGGCTGGAAGTGCAGTATCTGGACACCCTCACACCGATGGAAAAAAAGCTCTTCGAGCAGGCGGTCCGAGACCTCATCAATCAAGGACTTGTCGAGTCCATCGGTGATACCCCACACCAGCTCAAACTGACCGAAAAAGGCGAAAACCTTATCTTCTAGGCATACCGTCTCCCCAGGGGGTGCCCGAGGATATTTCCCGCCGCATGGTCCATCCCCCTACCGGCCCTTCGCCGTCCCCACCGTTTCCGGCGTGTTCGTCAGGCCGTTTCCTCGTATGGAGGATCCCAGATCCTTGGCAAGGAAATGACGGAGAACACCTTCCGATTCTGCAAACGGGGCGTTGACATACCCCTTGATATAGGGGTATATTTTTTAGACAGCCCATATATTGCGTTGACTGCTCTTTGAAAAGCCTTTCTGCAAGAGGCGACTCCCGGACGGCATCCGTGGACCGGGAGGCAATCCATCGCCCGTAACCTCAACCTCAGGAGCGAGGATATATGACCAAGAAACGCAAAGTGTTTGTGTTGGACACGAATGTCATTTTGCATGACAGCTCCTGTATCTACCATTTCGACGAACACGATGTGGTCATTCCCATCACAGTGATCGAAGAACTGGACCAATTCAAGAGGGGAAAGGAAATGATCAACATCCAGGCCCGGCAGTTTCTGCGGTCCCTGGACGCTCTCAGCGCCGACAAGGTCTTCAATGGAGGCGCACCGATCGGTGCCGGAAAGGGAAAAATATCGGTGAAACTGGAAATCGCCTTTTCCGACGCCCTGGCAGCCAATTTCAGCAAGCAAAAGACCGATCATCACATTCTCAACACCGCTTTTCACCTGGCAAAGGAACGTCCTGCCAACAGGGTCATCCTGGTCACCAAGGACGTGAATCTTCGGATGAAAGCCAAGGCCGTGGGACTGCTGGCCGAGGACTACACCACCGATCATGTCAAGGATTTGGCCGAGTTGTACACGGGTCACCGTGTAAGGGAAGGGGTTCCGGCCGCATTGATCGACTGCCTGTACCAGCCACCATACGAAATCGACGTCTCCAGCCTCGGATTCGAAGAAGCGTTGATTCCCAACGAAAACCTTATTCTGCGCAACGGGCAAAAATCCGCACTGGCCACCTTCGATCCGTTCGCGGACCGGATTCGCAGGGTGGACCGGTTTTCCTGCTACGGGATTTCGCCCCGAAACGCCGAACAGGCCTTTGCATTGCAGGCGCTGGTGGATGGGGACATTCCACTGGTAACCGTATCGGGAAAGGCGGGTACCGGGAAAACCCTTCTCGCCCTGGCGGCCGCGCTGGAGAAACGGAAACACTATCGGCAGATATACGTTGCGCGCCCCATCGTTCCGCTCAGCAACAAGGACAGCGGCTACCTGCCCGGCGATATCCAGTCCAAACTTGATCCTTACATGCAGCCGCTTTACGACAATCTGAACGTGATCCAGAATCAGTTCCAGGCCACAAGCCCTCGACACCGGCGTATCAAAGAGCTGCTGGAAGACGAGAAGATCGTCATCACTCCGCTATCCTACATTCGGGGCCGAAGTCTGGTGAACATCTACTTCATTGTCGACGAGGCGCAGAACCTTACGCCCCATGAAATCAAAACGATCATCACGAGGGCCGGCGAGGGAACCAAGATGATCTTCACCGGGGATATTTTCCAGATCGACCATCCCTATCTGGATGCGCAGTCCAACGGATTGAGCTACCTCATCGAAAAAATGAAGGGAGAGCGGCTGTACGCTCATATCAATCTCGAAAAAGGGGAGCGGTCGGAGCTGTCCGAGCTGGCCATTCGCCTGCTGTAGTAGGCAAGGTTGTCTGGAACCCATCTCAAAATTAGGATTTTCGTTCAAGGTCAAGGAGGATTCGAGTTTTCAGCCGCAGGAATACTTGTGTATTTCGAGGACTGGAAACGAGGACCCGACACCGAGATTGGGCGAAAAGACAATTTTGAGATGGGTTCTGGTTACCTACGGCTGTGCCATTGATCCCCAGACCACCGGAGGTGCGCTATCGATCGAAAGGGAGCGCATCGCCTCCGGATCCAGTCGCTGGGAACGGAACCACCGTTTGGCAGCCTCCTCGAGGCGGGGGTTTTCGGACTGCAACAACATCAGGGCCAGATCCTGACCGTCGTTTTCGTCGAAGTATTCGAGCATCTCCGGGATCGATTCCTCATAGCCCAAAGCGATCCATGCCCGAAAGGCGTATTTTTTGTCCCGGCTGCTTCCGGAGGTCAAATCCTTGCTGAGAACATAGCGGGTGATGCGCCATTGATCCATCAGAGCGTCCCTGCGGTCCTGCCCCACCCACAGGTGAACGCGGTCCTCCGGCGAGTCGGGTTCCCAGCCGACCGCGTCCAGAGCCTTCGCCGCCGACTTTCGGGTGAGCCAGTCCTGGAGGGCGTCGACGAGAACCTTGACGGCGGACGGACTTTCGATCACGGCCAATAGATTTGCGATGCGCTGCTGGCCCTCGGCTTCTTCATCCGGCAGGGCATTGGCAAGGGGGCCCACCGCCTGATCGCCCAAAGCGGTCAGTGTGTCGGCGGCCGCTTCCCTCAGGCGTTCGTCTTCCCCCTGGAATGCCTCCAGCAGGGGTCCCACGGAGGGGGAGCCGATGCGGATCAGTGTTTCGGAGCACAATTGCCGTACCACCGGGTTTTCGCTGCTCAGTGCCGCCACCAATGGACCGGTCGCCGCAGGACCGATGTTCGCCAGCGCTTCGGAAGCCGCCGGCCCCAAGGCCGCCGTCCGGCTCTCGATGGCGCCGACCAGTGCTTCCGCAGGGGTTGGACCCGTGGGTTCCAGTGTCTCCGGTGGGTCTTGGAGCCCATCGTTTTCAGGTTCGTTCGTCGTAGCCGTTTCGGTTTCGCCCTGGGTCGCGCCCTCTTCCACCTGCTCGGCCGTTTCCGTCGTTCCGGTTTTCTCCGGGAGGGGGCCTTCCTCCGACTCTTCTGGAGGAGGCGCCGCCGTCGGAGGCCGTTTGCCGATGGCACCCAATGCCTCGACGGCCACCAGAGCCAGGTCCGTATCCGGATCATTCAGGTATGCAGCCACGGGCTCCACGGCGCGATAATCCCCTATGTTTCCCAGCGTGGCGATCTCGGCCCATCGACGATCCGCATCGGAGTCCGCATCCGCCAGTGCCGCCAACAGTGGCTCCACGGAAGGCTGCCCGATTCGGGCCAGTGCATCGGAAGCCAGATCCTGAATTTCCGGGTCCTCCTCTCCGAGCATCTTTACCAGCGGATCCACCGCCGGTTCGCCGATTTGCACCATGGCATCGGCGGAGAGCTTTTTGACAACGAATACCGGATCTTTCAAACGGGAGACCAGGACGTCTACAGCGGAAGGGTCGCCGATTTTGCCGAGAGCACGAACAACGGACATGCGCACCGCCTCCGTTTTCCCCCCCTGCTGCAGATAGCGGATCAGCGGCATCGCTGCCCGCGGATCACCGATTCGGCCGAGGGTGTCTGCAACGATCCAAGCCTCTTCGGCATCCCCGGCTTCCAGTGCCGACAGCAACGGTTCCACGGCCGCTTCTCCCATTTCCACCAATGCATCGGCGGATGCAAAACGCAGATCGGAGTCGACGTTCATCATTTCTTCCACAAACGGTGGAATCACCGCCGGATCGCCGAGCTGGATCAGGGCTTCCGCCGCCGCCATCCGGACCTTGTCCGGTTCCTCGCTCCGGAACACGGCAATCAAAGGCTCCATGGCCTTCGTGTCGCCGATGCCTCCGAGGGTCTCGACGACGCCGATGCGGCGGGCGGCACTGCCGCTGTTCAGGGCATCGAGCAGGGGGTCCACCGCGGTCGATCCGAATTGCTTAAGTGCCGTTGAAGCGGCGAAGCGCACACTCGGGTCGCTATGTTCCAGAGCGTCCACCAGCGGCACCAGAGCCCGGGGGTCCCCTTTCTTTCCCATTGCCATGGCGGCTCGTGCGGCTTTTTTCGGATCTTCCCCGCGAAGCGCCGCTAGCAACCGATCGAAATCCGCGGAGGCGTTCAAGGGCTTGCTGGCAATGGCCTCCGATCGCGGTATGAATGGCCTTGCGTCCTTCAGCGTCTGGGACTGCAGTTCAACCGGTGCCTGGCAGCCTGCGAGCACCAGCGAGAACGCCAGCAGGAATGCTCCGAAAAGAGTACCTTTTTGCCTCGAAGAAAGCATGAGCGGCTCGCTTCCTCTTTCCCGTTCGTTTCGTGGATGGTTGCGAGTAACACATCGCTCGGCCGTTTGCAATTCGCTTTCTCTCTCTCCGGGAATGCCCTTGCAGAATCGCCGTTTTTCTCTTACATTTTCCGTCATGGGCTACCACTTCGACCACAAAGATGCCAGAGAGTGGGAGGCCTGGTATCGGGACCCTTCCAACGCCAGGGCGGTGGCACTGCAGTGGCGGCTGCTGGCGCAAATGCTGCATCCGGCCAAGGGAGAGCGTGTCCTGGATATCGGATGCGGGACCGGAACCAGCATCGAAGCCCTTCTCCCGCTGGGGGTCCAGCTGACGGGGATCGATCCATCCGAATCGGTTCTGCGCATTGCCCGGCAAAAATTCGGAAACCGGGTAACGCTCCGGAGCGCGTCGGCGGAAGATCTTCCCTTCGATGACAACGCCTTTCACCACGCCGTGTTGATGACGACGCTGGAGTTCGTAGACGATCCGGTCAGGGCCCTTGCCGAGGCGTGCCGGGTCGCCAAGGACCGCCTGTTCATCGGGGTGTACAATCGGTACGCGGTGAAAAACATTCAACGACGGGTCGAGGGCGTTTTCACCCGAACCATTTACAATCGGGCCCAATTTTTCAGCGTGTGGGAGCTCAAGGAACAGATCCGTACGCTTCTGGGAGACGCTCCAGTGCATTGGCGGACGATTTGCCAGATCAGCAGCGCTCCGGGCAGGATCGTCGGCATGTTCGAGGAATCCGAGTGGGTGCAGCGGTGCCCCTTCGGCATGCTTGCCGGATTGACCGTTGAGCTGGTCCCCCGATTCCGTGCCCGTCCCCTCGAATTGAAGGTCCCGGCAAAAGGCGCCCCGAAGCCGGTGGCGGGGTAGGGAGGCTGGACGTGACCATGGAAGCCTTACTGTATGAAAAACTGGAAAACGACGAGGTGCAATGCCATCTGTGTGCGCATCGCTGCATCATCCGGAGCGGGAGGCGCGGCATTTGCGGAGTGCGGGAAAACCGGGACGGCCGACTGGAATCTCTGGTCTATGGCAGGCTCATCGCCCGCAGCGTCGATCCCATTGAAAAGAAGCCCCTTTTCCACATGATGCCGGGCAGCCTCAGCTATTCCATCGCCACGGTGGGGTGCAATTTCCGCTGCCGCTTCTGCCAGAACGCCGACATCGCCCAGATGCCGGGCGATCAGGGAGGAAAAATCATGGGCGAGCGTGTGGAGGCCGAATCGGTGGTGCGGGACGCCCTGGCGCGTCGGTGCCGCAGCATTTCCTACACCTACACCGAACCGACGGTTTTTTTCGAGTTCGCACTCGACGTTGCCCGGCTGGCGCGGGAGAAGGGGCTGAAAAATATATTCGTTACCAACGGCTACATGACCGAGGACGCCCTGAAGATGGTCCTGCCCTATCTCGACGGGGCCAATGTGGATCTGAAGGCTTTCGACGACTCATTCTACCGGAAGGTCTGCGGCGGTGCCCTCGAACCGGTGCTGGACACCCTCCGGCGCATGAAGTCCGGAGGCGTGCTCGTGGAGGTCACTACGCTGCTGGTGCCCGGGCGCAACGACGATCCCGAAAAGCTTCGGGAATTGGCGGATTTTATCGCCGTGGATCTCGGTACCGACACACCGTGGCACATCAGCCGGTTCCACCCCACCTACCGCATGACCGATGTTCCGCCCACCCCTGTCGAAACCCTGCGGAGGGCGCGCGATATCGGACTGAACGCCGGATTGCGCTACGTCTACCCCGGAAACGTCCCGGGAGAGGATGGGGAAAGCACCGACTGCTGGCAGTGCGGGAGCCGGCTTATCCATCGCTGGGGATTTTCCATACGGGACAACCGGGTGCGGCGGGGGCGCTGCCCCGATTGCGGTGCGGCGATCGACGGCGTGGAGTTGGCCGGCGACTAGGGGCTGTTTCTACATTAGGATTTTGGTTCAAGGTCAAGGAGGATTCGAGTTTTCAGCCGCAGGAATACGGCCGTATTTCGAGGACTGGAAACGAGGACCCGACGCCGATATTGGGCCAAAAGACAATTTAGAAACAGCCCATAGACCCAGTCCGGAATCGCTGTTCCACCCCCCCTTGCGCGGTTGCCTGCCTCTCGCTTTTGCCGGATGACCGCCGTTACTGAATGCCTATCCTCTTTCGGTAGGCATCCACTCCCGGATGGGATTCGATCCCGATTTTCGGTTGCCGGTCCGGCTCCAAGGAGAATGTGGACAAGGCCGGGTGGGTGCTCGCCAACCGCCGGCGCTGGGAATACATCGCCTCGCTGATCGCGGCGACGGTTTCCTCGTCCAGGTCGGCGGAAACCGCAAGAACGACCGTGGTTGCGAAGGTGGTGAAGCTTTTCCCATGCTGGGGGTAGGTCCCTGCCGGAATCTCGACCATCGTGAACGCCGGGTGAAGCCGGACCATTTTCCGGATATCTTCGTCTGCCATGTCGACGATGTCCGCCTCACACAGTTCGAACAATTGTTGCAGTCGGGAGTCCGGGTGCACGCCGATTTGCAGCATCGCCTGAATCGTTCCGTGGCAGAAGGCCATCGTGTCCTGGGATTGAGACGCCGGCAACTCCTGGACGAGGGAAAAATCGTCCAACGACCAATTTTTTGCCTCCAGGAGCGTGTTCACCGCAAAGCGCACGGGAGAAAGGGGCCTTCCGATGTTGATGCGCTTGCCCCGCAGCTCGTCCAGGGACGAAACCGATGCGTCTTTCCGCACGACGAGAGTGACGGCGCTGTCGTAGACCGGTGCCAGCAGGCGCAGCGCTTCGTAGCCGATGTCGAGAAACTGGAACTTCCCGGCCTTTCGGCGGGCGTCATAAAGCATCTGGGCATCCACCAGGGCAAGGTCCAGCGAACCGCCTTGAAGATTGGTTAGATTGTGCACATCTCCGGGACCTGGAACAGCGGTGCAGTTCAATCCTTCCGCGTTTCGATCGATGATCCTGCAGATCGTGCGGCCGACAAAGTGGGAGAAAGTGCCGGCCTTTCCGGTGCCCAGGAGAAGATCCAGGCTGAAGGCGGGATTCGGCTGCAGCCCAGCGATGAGGACGAGCCCAAGAAAGAAGAAGACCGCACGCCCGGAAAACCGGATGCTCTCGTGAAATGGGGTCCGTGGAGTTTTCATCGTGCCTCCTCCAGTCGTTGGGAACCGGGCGGCAACGCTCTCAGCCGTGGACGTTTCGCAAACGGAGCACCGAGCAGTTGGCGTTGTCGGAGACCCTCTGGGAACACGAACGGCTGAAGACCTCGTTGATCTCTTTTCGCCGGTTGTGATAGACCACGATCAGATCGGCTCCCCACTGGTCTGCGGCCCTGATGATTTCTTCCCAGTTTTTTCCGGTACGGATCTCAAAGGTAACCTTTTCCTTGCAGTTTTCCTCAATGAACCTCTCCATGGCGTCCCGCACCTTCGCCTCGGTTTCCTTTCGCATCTTTTCCGTGAAGTGCGCTGCGACGATGGGCATGCCGAAGCCCGGCACCACCGTGAGCAGCCGCAGGGATGCGCCGCTGCACTTGGCCAGTCGGGACGCCTTCCGGTACACGGCGGCGGCGGTTTCCGAGTAGTCGACATCGAGGGGCAGAAGAATCTTGGAAAACATGGTCGGCTCCGGCATAAAGGTTCACCCGTTTGTCGGGAGGAAAGGGTATGGCCGCTTCCACTTGGCCAGGAGTAGGGTAAAAAAAGCCTGTTTTTCATTTGCCTTCGGGTGACGGCCCTAATGCATTCTATCCCTCGGCGGCCTTTTCTTTTTTCATCCGCCCCCGCTGGAGGCGATAAATCAGACCCAACAGCGCAAACGCCGGAATGAACATGAGCTGCTTGGGCGGCCGGTCGTTGGGCACCTCGACGCTGACGATTTCCTGATCGAAATCGAGGCCGGATTTTTCCGCCAGGCTGGCAAAGGACACCATATCCACGAAGACCTTGCCGTCTTCGGCCCGGGTTTCAAATCCCATGGCCGCCAGCTTTTCGGCGCCGGTCGACCCTTCGCCCACCGGCAGACTTAACACCTTGGTATACTCGTTTCCGCTGAGCTTTTCTCCCTTGACCCATATCAGCAGATGTGAGCCGGACTCCATACTCTCTGCGATCTGCTTGATCTTCGCGGGTGGTTCCTGGGTAAACTCCGGGTAAACCATGTCCCACCAGAATCCTGGCCGAAGAAGCGTGAAGGTCACCAGCAAAAGCGCGGCGGTCTCCCAGAGGCGGTTTTTCGTCAGCCAGAATCTTCGGGTGCCCGCGGCGAAAATCATCATGGCAACGATGGCAGCAAACACCACGATCACGAAGTGGTACCAGGTGCCGATTCCGATCATCAGCAACTCGGTGTTGAAGATGAACAGAAAGGGCAGGATCGCCGTGCGGATGTCGTAGCCGAATCCCTGGATGCCGGTTCGGATCGGATCCCCGCCCGAGATCCCGGCCGCGGCAAAGGCCGCCAACCCCACCGGCGGGGTATCGTCGGCCAGGATACCGAAGTAGAAGACGAACATGTGAACCGCGACCAGCGGCACGATCAGCCCGTTTTCGGCACCCAGGTTCACGATGACCGGCGCCATCAGGGTCGAGACAACGATGTAGTTCGCCGTGGTGGGAAGCCCCATGCCGAGCATCAGGCTGATGACGGCTGTGAAAAAAAGAATCAGGATCAGATTCCCACCGGAGATATACTCGACGAACTGGGTCATGACCAGCCCGATGCCGGTGAGTGTCACCGTACCGACGACGATGCCGGCTGCGGCCGTGGCCACACCGATACCGATCATGTTCCGGGCGCCGGTCACCATCCCGACCACCAGGTCCTGCAAGCCGGTCTTGAAGGCGAACGCCTCTCCTTGCGCTTTCCGGAAAATCCCCTTTAACGGCCTCTGGGTGACGATGATGAAAATCAGGACCACGGTGGCCCAGAACGCAGCAAGACCCGGGGAGAGACGCTCCACCACCAGACACCACATCAGCACGACGACCGGCACCAAAAAGTAGTAGCCCGCCTGGGCGGTCTCTCCCAGCTTGGGAAGTATCTCGATGCTGTAGCTGGACTCGAGTTCCGGCACCTTGCATGCAAACCAGAGCAGCAGCAGATAGACGAGGAAGAGCAGGACGGCGACGATGTACTTGGCGCCGCTGCCGGCCACTACCTTGATCCAGCCGACGCCGTAGTAAGTGACTCCGGCCATGACCATAAGGAACAGAATCGTTCCGAAAAACAGTAGCAATTTGTAGGGCAGCGAGTGGGACACCGGCTTTTCCAGCCCTTTCAATCCCATCTTGCAGGCTTCGAGATGGACCAGGTAGACTAGAGCGACGTAGGAGATGAAGGCCGGCAAAAATGCGTGTTTGATCACTTCGATGTAGGAAATACCGACGTATTCCACCATCAGAAAGGCCGCGGCGCCCATCACCGGCGGCATCAACTGCCCGTTTGTGGAGGCGGCTACCTCCACCGCCCCGGCCTTTTCTGCGGAAAACCCCACCTTTTTCATCAGGGGTATGGTGAAGGTTCCGGTGGTGACCACGTTGGCAATCGATGACCCGGAGACCAGGCCTGTCAGGCCCGACGCCACCACTGCCGCTTTGGCCGGCCCGCCGCGCAGATGTCCGAGGCCGGCGAAGGCGACGCGGATGAAATAGTTGCCGGCGCCGGCCGTCTCCAGGAGAGACCCGAATAAAACGAACATGAACACCATGCTGGTGGAAACGCCGAGGGCGACTCCGTAGACGCCCTCGGTGGACAGCCAGTAATGGGACATTCCCTTGGAAAGACTGGCGCCCTTGTGGGAGATCACCGCCGGCATGTATGGGCCGCCGAAGGTGTAGATAATGAACACGCAGCAAACGACCATCAACGGAGGACCCAGGGCGCGCCGTGTGGCTTCCAGAAGGAAAATCAGGCCGGCGACGCCGACAACCAGATCGAGGGCGGTCGGATTGCCCGGCCGGTCGGACAGCCCCTCGTAGAAAATAAACAGGTAGGCGGCGCAAAAGGCGGCCAGCAGGGCAACGGCCCAGTCCTGCAGGGGGATGTAGTCTCTGGGCGACGATTTGAACGTGGGATAAGCCGTGTAGGAAAGAAAAATGGCAAACGCCAGATGAATCGCCCGCGCTTCGGTCGAGTTGAACACGAAAATATTGAAAATGAACGGAAGCGGCGATGCATACCACAACTGAAACAGGGTCCATGCCAGCGGTACGAAAAACAGGATTTTCTTGGATACGGATCCGGTGGGGTTCCGCGCGCCGGTCTCCGACTCGGCGATCATTTCCTGTACCTGCTGCAACGGGGCCTGGTCGTTGGCGGTTTCGCTCATCTTACGGTTCCTTCTGCCTCGGGAAAGGGGACGAAGAGGGCACGGGCACGCCGCCCTTGGACGGCGCGCCGCTTCCCAATAGCCGGTTCGCTACATCAGGCCGGCCTCTTTGTAGTACTTTATCGCTCCGTCATGCAATGGAGCCGAAAGGCCGTCCTTGATCATTTCCTCTTTCTTCAGGTTGGCAAACGCCGGATGAAGCTTCTTGAACTGATCGAAGTTTTCGAACACCGCCTTCACGACGTTGTAGATGACGTTTTCCGGAACGGCCGCGGAGGACACGAAAGTCGCACCGACGCCGAAGGTCTTCACGTCGTCGGGGTTGCCGCGGTACATGCCGCCGGGAATCGTCGCATATCGGTAGTACGAATTCTCCTGGACCAGCTTGTCGATGGCCGGTCCCGTGACGTTCACAAGGACCGAGTCGCAGGTGGTGGTGGCTTCCTGGATCGAGCCGCTGGGATGGCCCACGGTGAAGACCATGGCGTCGACCTTGTTGTCGCAAAGCGCCTGGGACTGTTCGGCGGACTTGAGCTCGGAAGCCAGTTTGAAATCGTCCATGGTCCAGCCCAACGCCTGCATGACGACTTCCATGGTGCCGCGCTGTCCGGAACCGGGGTTGCCGACGTTGACGCGCTTACCCTTGAGATCCTGGAAGTTCTTGATGCCGGAATCGGCCCGGGCGACAACGGTAAAGGGTTCCGGATGAACCGAAAATACGGCGCGAAGATCCTTGTTCGGACCCGCATCCTTGAACTTGCTGGTTCCGTGGTAGGCATGGTACTGCCAATCGGACTGGCAAACGCCCATGTCCAGTTCGCCGGCGCGGATGGCGTTGAGGTTGTAGACGGATCCGCCCGTGCTCTCCACCGAGCAGCGGATGCCGTGCTCTTTCCGCCCCTTGTTGACGAGGCGGCAGATCGCACCACCGGTGGGATAGTACACACCGGTCACGCCGCCGGTCCCGATGGTGACGAAGGTGGTCTCCGCCTGCACCGGCGTCGATGAGGCCCCCATCATCAAGACAAATCCGAAGAAAACAGCGATGCCAATTACGAATGCCTTTTTCATTACACCCTCCTTTGTGTTTTGGAAACAAGTTGACAGGTGCGGACGAGCGGTACTCGCACCTCCCCATTCTCAGAAAGGGTTGATGGACTGGAATTGGTAAGATAATTAGAGAGTTATTTGGCCAGAACGCTAAAGATAACCCTAACAAATCGGGGTTTTCATTGCAAGCCTTTTTCCATGGGCTTGATTTCGCTGGTAAAATGTAAGGAGCCGGGTCAACATTGAACAGGGACATGCCCCCACAGGTCAGCGTTGTCATTCCCACCTTCAATCGGGGATGGGTCGTGGGAGAAGCCGTCGAATCGGTGCTGTCCCAGACCTACGATCTGTACGAGCTCATTGTCGTGGACGACGGATCCGACGATGAGACCGCGGATGTGTTGGCCGGTTTCGGCGAAAGGCTCACCATGATCCGGCAGCAAAACCGTGGAGTGAGTGCGGCAAGAAACGCCGGCGCAGCCGCCTCCACCGGGAGACTGCTGGCCTTTCTGGACAGCGATGACCTCTGGCTGCCCGAAAAGCTCGCCGTGCAGGTCGATTTTATGGAACGCCGTCCGGAAGCCCGCGTCTGTCAGACCGAGGAAATCTGGATCCGGAACGGCTCAAGGGTCAACCCCAAACGGCGCCACCGCAAACCGTCGGGCTTGATTTTCGAGGAGAGCCTCACCCTGTGCCTGGTGAGTCCCTCGGCGGTAATGATACGGCGGAACCTGTTTGAGCGGTACGGCGGGTTTGATGAAAGCCTGCCTGCCTGCGAGGACTACGACCTTTGGCTGCGCATCGGGTGCCGGTGGCCGGTCTATCGGATCGACCGGCCATTGGTGGTCAAGCGCGGCGGGCATGCCGACCAGCTGTCCCGGCAGCCGGGACTGGATCGGTACCGTGTCCGGTCCCTGCTTCGTCTGGTCGAATCCGGGCGCCTGACCCCCACCCAGCGGCGGGCTGCCGCTGCGGTCCTGGCGGAAAAAGCCGCCGTGTACGCAACCGGATGCCGGAAGCGCGGCAGAGTGGACGAGGCGATCTACTACGAGGAGCTGGTGCGCCGTTTCGGGGGGCTGGAGGACGGAAGTCAAGACAGAGAAACAGCAAGCAGTAAACAGTAAGCAGTAAACACCGGAGGCCATCTCAAAATTCGGATTTTCGTTCAAGGTCAAGGAGGATCCGAGTTTTCAGCCGCAGGAATACTGGTGTATTTCGAGGACTGGAAACGAGGACCGGACGCCGAGATGGGGCGAAAAGACAATTTTGAGATGGCTTCTATAGCGATTGTCAGAATTCTGTTCCGTTTTTAGCATGCTTTTCGCTTGAACCGTAGGGGAGGGGTTTAGAGTCCGTCTCGCAACCGCTCGTTGAAGCAATCCTATTTTCCCGATTGGATGTGGCTTCAGGCCTTGTATCTGGTGTACGCCACTTCCAATGCCTTGCTCTTTGAAAAACTGCGTCAATCGTTGTGCTGCCCGCCGCTGTGGCAAGGCAAGCAATATCAGAGCCCCTTGGTGTTTTACCCCG
>JAJDOA010000048.1 GCA_022340405.1 Desulfobacteraceae bacterium
AAACGAGGACCCGACGCCGAGATTGGGCCAAAAGACAATTTAGAAACAGCCCCTAGTGTAGAGGTCCTGCCGAGGGTGCCACCCCGCCTTCCAGCCGCAAAGCAATGACACTCGGGTTCAATGCCTATCCGACGACGGGCGGTTGTTTTTTCTTTGCGGCACAAATGGAGATGGCCTGTTGTACGGCGCCGTAGGCGGTGGCGATGGCGAGCCCGCTGCCGCATTTTTCCCGTATCCAATCCTGATGCGCCAAAATCGATCCGGCGGCCGTCAGGTTGGAAAATGCCGGCGCCCCGTTCCGACCCAAGGGCCTGAAATGCGAGTCGACCTCGACGCCCGCCCTGTTGATGGGGTGCCCGGAGGGATTCAGCAAATCTCTGTGGTGCCATTGATCGCGGGACGACGGCTGCACCACCGGCAAACCGAAAAGAGATTCACGGATGCCGCTTCGATCGGCTGTCAGCCCCCGGCCAAAGAAACGCCCGCTGGCGAGCACTGCGCTATTTGCCACGACCGTCTTTGCCGAAATCGTATTGTCCAGCTCGAACCGGAAGCGACCGTCTGCCAGGCGGCGGACCGAGGACACCTTCTGCTGATACCATGTCCGGATTCCCATATCGGGCAGCCGCTCTTCGAAGGTTTGCCGCAGTCGTAGTCCTGTGACTCCGGGCGGCATGGTCGGAATTTCGAACACCGACACCCCGATCCGGTCGCCGAGCTCGGCGGCCACCTCCTGGGGGCGGTACAATCCTAGCACAGCCGGCACTCCGACGGCGCGGCAGCCGCCCAGTCCCTCTGCAATGGACTCGGCCAGCTGCCGGCGATTCTCGGGTCGGTGCAGGGCCATGGCCATCCGCTCCGCATAAAGGTCGCCTGCCAGTCCGGGAAAAGGGATGCGAAGCGTTCGCAGACCCGGCCACTCCCTACGCAGGGTCTCCTTGATTTGAAGGGCACTGTAACCTTTGAACCCGTGGAAATCGACAAGAAGCGTCTGCCACTTCTCTTCCAACGCCCGCACTCCGGCAGCCATCGTCTCGGGAACGGCATAGGTTGGTTTTACGGTTCCTACCGGGGTGACCATCCGGAGATTGCGATCGGCGCAGCGAAAATAGGGAAGACCGGCCTGGTTGAGGAATTCGACAACGGTCTCCATGGCGGTTCGAATCGTGCCCAGAGGCAAACGGGCGTAGGGATGATTCGGCCGGGTTTTTGCGAGCTGCCGGATGCCCTCCCAGGGATTCTGCACCGCACTGCCGGCGGTGATGGGGTGGACCCCGAGCAGATCCAGCAGTCCGCTGGCGAATTGGATTTCACCGGTGACGCCCACCTGAACGGTGTCGATGCGGCGCTGTCCGGCAAACAGGGAGGCCGCCATGCCGGCCATGCCGCTGCCGACGATCATCAGATCACATTCAATGGCTTCCATCCTGTTGCCCCTTGACATCAACGGGATCCGGGTGTTTGTCGCTCGATGGCGGGGAAGCCTCCGACGGGCTTTCGTCAGTCAACTCCAGCCCGTGCAGCCCGCAGTGCATGGCCTCCAGCATTTCTCCCTGCGCAAGGCTGACATCCCACAACAGCGGGTGCTGGCCGCGCCAGCGTTCTCTTAAAAATGCCCGCAGTTCGTCGAGGCCCTGGGATCCTTTGAGGACCTTTCGGTCGTAGAGGTATGCGGTGACCCGCTGGCTGCAGAATGTCCCCTGGCAGGGGCCCTTGCCGATTCGGCTCCGCAATCCGATGGATTTCATACTGGGCGCCCCGGCCCGTCTTCGGAGCGATTTCACAATGGAGTCCACCACACTCCTGGGGACCATTTCACACTCGCACAACAGCGTGTCGTCGGGATCATTTCTATGAAACCAATTGCTGGGTGCCAGACCGGGTTCCGTCCAGCGGGCATTGACGGTGTCAGGCAGCGGGTCGACGTCCGTGCGGCAGGGGCGGCAGCTTCCCAGCCGCCGGCACACCACATCCGCCGCCTTTTCGGCCATCAGGCGGTAGGTCGTCAGCTTGCCGCCCGTGATGCTGACAAAATTCTCGATCGGATCCGCGCCCTCGTTGTGGTCAAACAGCTCGTAACCACGGCTTACGTTGCGATCGTCACCGGTGTCCTGCCTGCCGATCAACGGCCGGACCCCACAGTAGGCCCGGATATACCGTGCATTGGCCAGCGACGGTATCATCTCTGCGGACTCGTTGATAATGAGGTCGACTTCGTGGACCTCGGGATAGATAACATCCGGAGAAGTGACGCGTTCCGAAGTCGTTCCGAGGATGGACACCGTCCCCCCCGGCACGACGATGTCTCCGTCGGTGGGACGCCGGAGACGATTGATCACCCGCTGCGCATAACGATCCTGCGATACCAAAAGAGTGCCCTTGGAGAACACGATGGGGATTTCCGCCCCAGCCATGGCCGCCACGGAGCCCGCCCAGGATCCGGCTGCATTCACCACGACTTCCGCCTCGACAACGGCTTCCTGGCGGGTCGCCTTGTTGAGCAGATGTACAGCGATGATTCTCCGGCCACGGGTCTGGAAGCCGGTCACCTGGTGGAAACGCAGCAGGCGGCATCCCAGCCTCTGGGCATGGGCTATATTTTCCAACGAAATTTTGAAAGGATCGATAGTGGCGTCATCCACGGCAAACGCCGCAATCACCCTCGAACTCAAGGCCGGCTCCCGGCATCGCGCTTCTTCCACCGACAGTTCCTCGACGGGCACTCCGCTCCTGGAGCACAGGTCTGGGAATGCGGCGATATAATTCTCATCGTCTCCAGCGACGGCGATGAAAAGACCACCGGTGTCTTCGATGCAGTGGGGGGCGAGCTTTTTAAGAAGCAGGCTTTCGCGGCGGCACTCACTTGCGGCGGCCGGATCGGAAAAGATATACCGAGCGCCGCTGTGAAGCAGCCCATGGTTGCCGCCGGAGGCCCCGGCATTGATGTCGCGCTTTTCGACGAGGACGGATGGAATGCCTCTGAGAGCGAGATCTCGCGCCAGTCCGGTCCCTGTCACACCTCCGCCGATGACAAGTACACTGGTCTTGTATAGGTGTCTACGCATAGCGGCTGCACTTGCGAATACGCCCGTAAAACGGCCCCGGCAGCCGTTGTGGAAAACGAGGCAGGATGGGTACGGGATTTCCCATGAGATGGCAGCCATTGTACCTGACACCGCTTGACCGTGTCAATCGCCGGTCCCGGGGAAACATAGCCAAGGGAAAGGGGCCGTTTGGCTGACGGTGCCGGGCCCACGGATGAACCCCGGTTTGGGCGGCTGTAACCAGGGGGCATGACCGCTTCGGCGAGAAAGAGTTTCGTCAGAGGGCACCCGATAGAGGCGGTTCCAACGCAACAAAGCCCCGCCCTTCGAACCGATCCTCCTCATGGGGGAGAAAAGAGGGGTCAGTCTCGTTTACCCGAAATGCGGGGGAGGCCTGTAATGCCTCGTCTGCACGGAAAGACGTGTTACGGCGACCTTTCCGGAAAAGCAGACGTTGACGTCCGTTCCGGGCGAATGGGGCCGTTCGTGGATGACGCCTACGTACCGATACCCATCGCCGTCTTTCCGGTAGTGGAAGGCATGGGGCTGCATCTCCAGCGGGCAAAATGAAACCTTCGGCTGCACAAACCGGTCGAGGGGATGGGGGAGATTGAGGTTCCAGAAATGCCCCGGGGCAAGATCGTGGCACAGGAGCCGAAGGATTACGGAACCGGCATGGCGACCCGTGGTTTCCCAGTCGATGGAACAGTCCCGGGCGATGTACTGCGACACCGAAAGCGCCTTGTATCCGAGCACGGCGGCTTCTCGCGCCGCGGCCACGGTCCCGGATGAGTAGACGTCCATTCCGAGATTCGCCCCCGCGTTGATGCCCGAAAACAGCCAGTCGGCGTCGGGAGCGATGATCTTGCACGCGATGCGGGCGCAATCGGCAGGGGAACCGTCCACGGCATACCGGTTTTCCCCAACCGGGTCGACCCGGATCTTCGAGCGGGCGGTCACCCGGTGCGCCACACCGGACTGGGGCTGCAGGGGCGCCACAACGACCGCCGTACCCATGGAGGAGGCGATCTCCGCCAACGCTGCCAGACCGGGAGCGTCGATTCCGTCATCGTTGGTCACAATGATCTTCATGGGCATTTCCGGTGGGACCCTCGGCACGGTTCGCCCGCCCCCCTGGGCATTGCGGTTACTGTTTTCGGTTGGCCTTGCAGCTGCCAAGAGGAGACTGGCGGATGTCTTTCTGGTGGCGGGCGATCTTGGCGATCGTGTTCAGACCGGATCGCACCTCTTCGGATACGTCCCGCTTGGCAATT
>JAJDOA010000062.1 GCA_022340405.1 Desulfobacteraceae bacterium
ATCAGCTGCCTTTATGAGATTGAAAACGGCAAATACGACCTGGTTTTTGCCGGTTCTCATGGTCGGTCGGATTTGAAAAAGATCGTCATGGGCAGCACGGCGGAAAAGGTGCTGCGTCGTTCTCCCATCTCGGTCTTTGTAACCCGGAGATAAAAAAAGACAAGAAGCGATCTCAAAACTAGGATTTTCGTTCCCCGGGCAAAACCCGGGATCTTAGACAAGATCAAGGAGGATTCGAGTTTTCAGCCGCCCCGGTTGCACCGGGATCTGCGACAGGAATGTTGATGTACTTCGAGGACTGGAAACGAGGACCCGACACCGAGATTGCACGAAAAGACAATTTTGAGATGGCTTCAAGACAGGATGATCCCGAATGGACGCCCTCCCCAGCTTGCATGACGTGTACCGGGCCCATGCCCGCATCCAAGCCATGGCGGTTTGCACGCCCCTTGTACATTCTGCCCCATTGGCGGACCGAAACGGTGCCCGATCGGTTCACCTGAAGCTGGAGTGCCTGCAGAACACCGGGGCTTTCAAGGTCCGGGGCGCCGCCAACAAGATTTTGAGCCTGAGTGCAGAAGAGAAAAAAAGAGGCGTCATTACCTTTTCCACCGGCAATCACGGAAAGGCTGTAGCCTATGTGGCCGGACAAACCGGCGTCAGGGCGATTGTCTGTCTTTCCGAGCACGTTGCCTCCTACCGGGCGGAAGCGATTCGCAGGTTGGGGGCCGAGGTATCCGTGAAGGGAAAGTCCCAGGACGAGGCGGAAAAAAACTATCATGACCTGGCCGGATCCGAAGGGCTCGTCCCGGTGGTTCCGTTTGACGATCCGATGATCATCGCCGGTCAAGGGACCCTATCGCTCGAGATACTGTCCAAGCTTCCGGATACGGATGTTTTGCTGATTCAACTCTCGGGCGGAGGCCTGCTGGCGGGGATTGCGCTAGCCGCCAAATCGATCCATCCGCGCATCCATATCGTAGGGGTTTCCATCGAGCGGTCTCCGGCGATGCTGGAAAGCCTGAAGGAGGGGAGACCCGTTCAGGTGGAGGAAAAGGATTCCATCGCCGATTCGCTGCTAGGGGGAATCGGTTTCGACAACCGGTACACGCTGCCGCTGGTGGAAAAGTATACGGATGAGCATTTGCTGGTTTCCGAAGAAGAGATCAAGGACGGTATGTTTTATATGTTCGACCAACACCGGTTGATCGTCGAAGGTGCAGCCGCGGTGGGTGTCGGGGCGCTGTTGAGCCGAAAAATCGACGTGGCCGGAAAAAGGGTTGTTTCCTTGATTTCCGGAAACAATATCCATTCCGGCGAATACCTCGATATTGTAGGCGGCAGACTCCCTTCCGAGGGATAGGGGCTGTTTCTAAACCAGGAATTTTGAAACGGCTCCCAGTGATAAACGCCACCCGCAAGCTTCCAAAGGAGGTCGTATATGAAGCGCATACCATGGCTCATTCCCGCACTGCTCGCAGCTGTACTGCTCCTCGGGCCCACGGAGCAAGCAGGGGCGGTTCAGCATCTGTGGCAGGTGGCCCTGGAAGAGATCGAAGGAAGCATGCAGCATGAATACGCCAGGAAGTTCGTTGAAATCATAGAACGTGAATCCCAGGGAAAGATACGCTGCGAAATCCATTTTTACGGGGATCTCGGTACATCCGGGGAAATCACCGAACTTCTGCAGAAGGGGGATCTTCAGTTCGCCTTTCAATCCCCCGGACATCTGGGCTCCTACATCCCCGAAGTGCAGGTTTTTTCCATCCACTATCTTTTCCCCACGGATTTCAAGCTTCTCGAAAAGATCCTTCGCAAGGGACCCAACACCTACAAGGTGCTGGGTAAATACTACCGAAAGAACAAACTGGAGCTGTTATCGATCATCGAAGAGGGATGGCAGATATGGACGGCCAACAAGGCGCTGCGGAAACCGGCCGACTTCCAAAACATCACTTTCAGAGTGATGTCCTCGCCTTTTCTCATCACGGCGTACCGTCTGTACGGCGCCTACGTGATCACCGTTCCCTATGGAGACATTTACCTCAACCTCGAGATCGGCAGAATCGATGCGGAAACCCAACCGTTTTTCGCCATCCAGGAGATGAAATTCTATGAAGTCCAAAACTACATGATCAAAGCGAATCAATTGCCGTTTATCGGCACCTTTGCCGCCAACTATGCGTTCATCAAGGAACTCCCACCGGATATCCGGTCCCTGATAGACGCCGCTGTCAAGGGCGCCAATGAGTACATCTTCGACCTCGAACCGAAACTGAACGATGACCGCCGGCGGATGATCATGGATGCCAAGCCGTCCATGACCTATATCGAGCTGACGGATGAAGAGATCGCCGCTTTCAAGGAAAAGGCAAAGCCGCTCAGGGAAAAATTTCTGAAGATGGGCGGCGAAGGGGCCCGAGAAGTCCTGGATGCGGTCCTCAAGGATATCGAGTGGGCCAAAAAAAACTGAGGATGGAGCCATGACCGAAAACCTGCATTTCACCCTGGAAGAATACAAACAGCGTGTACGCAGAACCCAGGCATCCATGGATCGCTCTGGAATGGAGGTGCTGCTGGTCATGGACCCGGCGAACATGAATTACCTGACCGGTTACGACGGCTGGTCATTTTACGTGCATCAGGGCGTTATCGTATCCTTGGACAGGGAACAGCCGATCTGGTTCGGCCGAGAACAGGATTCCAACGGGGCAAAGCTGACCAGCTGGCTGCCGGTCGACGCGATTTACGGATATCCGGATGAATACGTCCAGTCCCGCTACACCCACACCATGCGCTGGGTAGCGGATCTGCTGCGGGAAAAGGGGCTGGATGGGAAATCCATGGGTGTCGAAATGGACGGCTACTGGTTCAATGCGCGGATGCATGCAACGCTTGTCGAGGAGCTGCCCCAGGCCGGTCTGTTGGACGCCACCAACCTCGTCAACTGGATCCGCGCCATAAAATCACCGGCTGAAATCGAAACCATGAGACAGGCGGCGCGGATTTGCGAAAAGGTGATGCAGGTCGCCGTCGATGAGATCGATGTCGGCGTTTGGGAAAAGGATGCGGCGGCGAAAGTGTGCGCCGCCCAGATTGCCGGCACGAAGACCTTCGGCGGTTCGTCTCCGGCGATTTTCCCCATCATGCCCTCGGCGCAGCGCACCTCGACCGCCCATCTGACCTACGATCCGGACCGACGCTACCGGGAGGGGGACGTGGTGCTGCTGGAGCTCAGCGGTGTTCGGCACCGGTACCACATGCCCCTTTCCCGCACAGTGTACCTGGGGGATCCGCCGGAGGATCTGCGAAAAACGGCCGCCGGGGTGGTGCAGGGCTTGGAGGCGACGTTGGCCTTCATCCGAGCCGGGGTGACCGCCGAGGAGGTGGAGGCGCAATGGCGGCGGGCCATCGCCCACACCGGCGTGGTCAAACCGTCGCGGGTGGGATACGCCTTCGGACTGAACTACGTTCCAGACTGGGGAGAGCACACCATCAGCCTCCGTCCGGGAGACAAGACCGTGCTGGAGGCCGGAATGACCCTGCACTTCATGCCGGGGATCTGGCTGGACACTTACGGTTTCGAGTGCAGCGAACCCCTTCTCGTGACCGAGCAGGGGTGCGAGACTTTTGTCGACTTCGAACGGAAGCTGTTCGTGAAATAGGAAGGACGTTCCCATGAAGGTGAAGATCCTTACCGAAAAAGAGCTACGGCAGGTGGTCCGCGTGGACCGTGCCGCTGTGGACATCGTCGAACAGGCCTTCGGCTGGCTCGCCGAGGGAAGGGTCGCCATGCCGCCCATTATGCACATCGAGGTGGCCGAGCAT
>JAJDOA010000071.1 GCA_022340405.1 Desulfobacteraceae bacterium
GAAGACGCAGTTGCCGACGAAGGGGCAGTTTTTTTTGTGGACGCAGGCAATGCAGTCGGCGGGAAAGTCCGGCTCCTCCAAGTGACGGAAGAGGTCCCCCACGGTGATTTGCTCGGGTGGACGCAGCAGCATGTAGCCGCCGTAAAACCCCCGTTTGGATGCGACCATCCCGCTGCGCTTGAGGTGGCTGAGAATCACTTCGAGAAAGCGCAAAGGGATGGCCTGCACTTCGGCGATGGTGGCCGCTTTGACCGGGCCCGCTCCTTTCTGCTTGGCCAGTTCGAAAATGGCACGCAGCGCGTATTGTTTCTTTTGGGTGATCAGCATGGCATGCGAGTTCCGCTGTCGGCCCTCTCGGGCCGGGAAACAGCTCCGCTCCGAAGACCCATCGGAAGAGGAAAGTTTGGATGGCCGCGCCTGGAAATGACCTGATGTGTTCATATCAGAGCATCTGCGGAATTTCAACCACATCCGGCATCATGCAGCGGGAGGAAGACCCGATCGGCCGCCGTCGACATCGCAAGAAGACAGGCGCCGTTGCGCTATTGCGGGCAAGATTTCCGGCGGTTTTCCACCTGCCGATTTGGCTTGACAAAGGGGATTATCCTGTCTAAAAACACTCCTTTGGTGGAATCGAACCCATAGGGGGACAACCACCCCTGCCATCCATAATGTCCATCAGTGAAAGGAGACCGGAACACATGTCACAGCTCGTACCACCCCATGGCGGAAAGGGTTTGACGATCTGCTTGCTAGAAGGAGCAGAACGGGAAGCCGAACTGAAAAAAGCAGAAGGCCTCAAAAAAGTCCAGATTTCCCCCCGCGTAAAGGGCGACCTGATCATGATCGGCATCGGTGGGTTCAGCCCGCTGACCGGGTTCATGACCAAGGCGGACTGGAAAGGCGTGTGCGAAAACTTCCTGATGGAGGACGGCACTTTCTGGCCTGTTCCGGTTTGCCTCGACGTGTCCTCCGCCGATGCCGAGGCCATCAACGTCGGCGATGAAATCGCCCTGGCCGACGGTGATGCGATCATGGCCACCATGAAGGTCACCGAGAAGTACGAACTGAGTGCCGAAGAGAAGAAGTGGGAATGCGAAAAGGTTTTCATGGGGGAGGGAACTCCGACCGCTGAAGAATTCTGGAAGATCGCCGAAGAGGACCATCCCGGCGTCCAGATGGTCGCGGCGCAGAAAGAAGTCAACCTGGCCGGGCCCGTCAAGGTGCTCAGCGAAGCCGAATACCCCACCAAATACGCCGGCGTTTACCACCGTCCGTCCGAGTCCCGGAAGATCTTCGAGGATCGGGGATGGAGCGAGGTCGCGGCCCTGCAGCTGCGCAACCCCATGCACCGCTCCCACGAATATCTGTGCAAGATCGCGGTGGAAGTGTGTGACGGCGTCTACATCCACTCCCTGGTGGGCAACCTGAAACCGGGCGACATTCCGGCCGACGTCCGCGTCAAATGCATCGACGCGCTGGTCAAAGGCTACTTCGTGGAAAAGAACGTCGTCCAGGGCGGCTACCCCCTCGACATGCGCTATGCCGGCCCCCGCGAAGGCCTGCTTCACGCCGTTTTTCGTCAGAACTACGGCTGCTCCAAGATGATCATCGGTCGAGATCATGCGGGCGTAGGAGACTTCTACGGCATGTTCGAAGCCCAGACCATCTTCGACAAGATCCCCTGCCCCGAGGGCGAGGGAAAGGCGCTGCTGTGTACGCCGCTAAAGATCGACTGGACCTTTTACTGCTACAAGTGCGACGGCATGGCCTCCTTGAGGACCTGCCCGCACGAGAAACAGGATCGCGTCCTGCTGTCGGGCACCATGCTGCGCAAGCTGCTCTCCGAGGGCGGTGAACTGCCGGACCACTTCGGCCGCGACGAGGTGGTGGCCATCCTTCGCAAGTACTACGAAGGCCTCACCGAGAAGGTCGAGATCAAGACCCACAAGGCCGCAACCGGCGACTGATCCAAAACGCCGACACGAAAAAAAAGAGGGAGATGCCGAGGCATCTCCCTCTTTTTTTGATCGATTCTCATAAATGGACAAACGCCCGCTTCCCTCGCCGACCGGCGGCCGCAGATACGCCCCCCCGGGGATCACCACCCGAAATCGGGCTGCCTGCTCCGGGTTACTTCTGCAGCACCCAATCCCCGTTGGCATCCCGGCACGCGGTGGTGTAAGTCTTCTCCTGCTTCCCGTCGATGACCGCGATGATTTCCGCCTCCCGGCAAACGCGCTGGTTCTGGGTGTACGCGGGTTGGGGTGTGACCGTGTAGCGGTTACCGGTGTCCGGATTCACCCAAGAGCTCGTCTGTCCCGAAGGGGTCGATTCATAGGTGTGGGACAGCCGCTGCCGGTCGGCCTTGTCCATTTCGTTGCCAACAATGTAGCCCAGCAGCCCTCCGGCCGCCGCTCCGATAAGTGTGGCGGTGGTATCGCGTCCAACTGCCTGCCCGATAAGGGCGCCAGCCGCCGCTCCGCCAATGGCCCCGGTCTGTCCTTTGTTCATACCGGTATTGGCGCAGGAAAGGAGGAACATGCCGATCAGCACCAGGCCAAAAAGTTTTTTCATCTCTACCTCCCTCATCCGTTGGGTTGGGTGCTCGACAAATTCGTGCGGATTGCCGCGGGATGGTCGGGAAGACCCTGTCGATATCACCCATATCTAAAGCAAAAGCATAATACAGATGTCGGCCCTTTTCAAATGGGATTTACCGCCATTGTCGAAATGCCGCCTCGCTTCCGCCAGGCGTTTTGCTGCCTCGACCTTGGGCTCGTTTCGGACGGCTTCCTGCCGCCGTTTTGATGCCTTTCATGAAGGAATTTGGCATTCTCAAAACGGCGATGTGGCGATGGGCCCATGGCAGATGTTCTATGGCAATTGTCAAAAATAGGTTCCGATGGGCACTCATTCGAAATCGGGATCGGGATCGAAATCGGTTGTTCAACGGCAATGCTCGATAGCGATTTCGATCCCGATTTCGATAAAAGGACCATCAGGGAAACGGAACCGATTTCTGACAATCGCGATACCCGGGTGCCGGTGAAAAAAAAGGAGGCGCCGGATTCCGGCGCCTCCCCTGAAATGGACGGCAAAAACTAAGC
>JAJDOA010000084.1 GCA_022340405.1 Desulfobacteraceae bacterium
GCCACAGAGCCGGAACGGATAGAAGGCAGTTACAGGCAAAATGCCTGGCGAGGCAAAAACCGGTCGCCAACAAAAACGGCACAAAAAAAATCGGGGCTTGACAGGTCCCCTCATAGAAGGGGAGGGGTTTATCCCCTCCCGTTTCGGAGAAACGGATTGCCCCGGGCGTTCGGACTGCTGACCGTCGGTCGCTCCATGCCCGGAAATGGATCTCGGTTTGCGTTTTGCGGGTATCTGTACTATTCCGCGGTGGGACATCCCGGATGGACGGTGCGTTCCCGATGGCGGAACAAAAATAAGCAGTAAGCAGTGAGCAGTAAGCAGGAACGGACGGATGTCGGATGTCAGCGGTCGTCCGGGGTGCCGGTCGGACGGTAACGAACCTGGGCGTATCGGCCTTGGCCTGTAGGGGAGGGGTTTATCCCCTCCCGTTGCAGCGAAACGGATTGCCCCGGGCGTTCGGGTTGGTGGCGGTCGAACGGTACAGTCTCGATGTCGGATGTCAGAGGTCGGGAAAACAGTAGACAGCAAGCGGGAGCTGCATCGGTACGGCACTTTGGAAAGGTCGGGAAGCAAGATGAACCACCTCATTTCGTCCATAGGTCGTTTTTGGTTTTTTACTGCTTACTGTTTGCTGCTTGCTGCTCACTCTTGAACACCATAATCCGATGAAATCGTTTTCGAATGAACATACCGTTCCGCCGAAGCCGTCCGGGCTGGATGCCTTGCTGGAGATGTTGCCCCGGAGGGATTCCGGAGTGGAAATCCTTGGACTTGCCGGATCCGAGCGATCGTTGTTTCTTTCCCGCCTCTTCCGTGAAAGCCGTCGTTCCGTTCTGCTGGTGGCGTCCACGGCTGCGGAAGCGGAATCTCTGGCCGGTGATCTGACCTTTTTCCAGGAGCCGGAAGAGCGAGCGCCGCTGCACTTTCCGGCCTACAATATTCTGCCCTTCAAACCCGTCTCCTATCACAATGAAACGGCCGCGCAGCGCATTGCAACCCTCTACCGTTTGATGACCGAAGAACAGCCGATGGCAGCGGTCGCCACGGTGGATTCCCTGCTGCACCGGACCATTCCCAGGGAAGCACTCGGCGGATTCGCCGAGCTTCTCCAGTCCGGCGAGGACGTGGACCGCCGCCAGCTGGTGGAAAAGCTGACGACCGGCGGATACGTTCACAGCTCCCTGGTGGAGGAACCCGGGGATTTTTCCGTGCGCGGCGGCATCATCGATATCTTCTGCCCGTTGTATCCCGAGCCCCTTCGCCTGGAACTTTTCGGGGATACGGTGGACCTGATTCGCTTTTTCGATCCCTCCGACCAGCGCTCCCTCCGTCGCCTGGAGGAGGCTGTACTGATTCCGGCCAGGGAGACTGTCATCGTCCCCGAACGGTTGGACGCCATTGTCACCCGCATCCGCGCCCTGGCATCCGATGAGAGCGTCCGGGTAACCCGCGTGAGGGAAATTGTGCGGAAAGTGCGGGAGGAGCCCGGATTTCCGGGCGTGGAAAGCCTTCTGCCCGCGGTCTTCCCCGAAACGGACACGTTGTTGGACTATCTGCCGGCCCAGACGATCGTCGTGCTCACGGAACCCGGCGAGTTGGAAAGGAAGGCCCGGGATCTGTGGAAACGCATCGAAAGGAACGTCGCCATGGCGCGGGAGCAGGATCGCTTCCGACTGGCGCCCGAACTGATGCATCTTCGCTGGCGGGAACTGGAGGAAAAGCTTCGGCGCTGGGATCCCATCGCGATGAAGTCGCTGGGCGTGGAGAAGCAGAGTGGTTACCACAAACCCGTGTTGCAAGTGCAGTTCCCCGTGGAATCCAACGCCGAGCTCAGGGAGGAATTGAAACGGGTGCGGGGTAGCGACCAGCTGCTGGCGCCGCTGGTGGACTGGATCGAAGAACGGGAAGGGACGGGGTGCCGGACGGTGCTGGTCTGCCGGAACAAGGCCCAGATGCAGCGCCTCGACGCCCTGCTCAAACCCTACGGGCTGCATCTCCGGTGGGAAAGCCGCCTTTCCGATCTGCCGCGGGCAGGCGGGAAGCCGGCCGGTTGTCTCGGCAGCCTTTCCGCCGGTTTCACCTGGACGGGTGAAGGGATCGCCCTGATAACGGCGGACGAGGTGTTCGGGTCGACAGGCCGAAAAATCCGCCCCGCACGCCCCTCCTCCCAGGTTGCCGCCCTGTCTCTGACCGATCTGCAAAGTGGGGATATCGTGGTGCACGAGGAACACGGCATCGGGCGTTACATGGGCCTCGTGAAGCTGACGGTAGAGGGGACGACCAACGATTTTTTGCTGATCGTCTACCAGGGTGAGGACAGGCTCTATCTGCCCGTGGAACGGATGGGCCTCATTCAGAAGTATATGGGCATCGAGGGACGCACGCCGGTTCTGGACAAAATGGGGGGAACCGCCTGGGAAAGGGTCAAGGCCAAGGTCAAGCGCTCGGCGGAGAAAATCGCCGGGGCCCTGCTCGAAATATACGCCGCCCGCAAAGTGGAAAAGGGCCATTCCTTCAGCCCCTCGGACGAAACCTTTCAGGAATTCGAAGCCGGATTCTCCTACGAGGAGACTCCGGACCAGGCTTCGGCCATCGAAGACGTACTCCGAGACATGGAGTCGGTGCAGCCGATGGATCGCCTGGTCTGCGGCGACGTGGGGTACGGCAAGACGGAGGTGGCGCTTCGCGCCGCCTTCAAGGCGGTAAACGACAACCACCAGGTAGCCGTGGTCGTCCCGACCACCGTTCTGGCCGAGCAGCACTTCAAGACCTTCAGTGATCGCTTCGAGCACTATCCCGTGCGCATTGCCTGTTTGACCCGCTTCCGATCCCCCGCGGAGCAGAAAGGGATTGTGGGGGAGTTGAAAAAAGGGACTGTGGACATTGTCGTTGGCACCCACCGTCTGCTCCAGAAGGATATTGCCTTTGCCTCTCTCGGCCTGCTGGTCTTGGACGAGGAGCAGCGTTTCGGCGTACAGCACAAGGAGGCCATCAAGCGTCTGCGAAAAACCGTGGACGTGCTCACCCTGACCGCCACCCCCATCCCCAGAACGCTGCATCTGTCGCTGACCGGCATTCGAGACATCAGCATCATATCCACTCCGCCCGAAGACCGGCGATCCATCATCACCTATGTCGCCGAATTCGACGAAGATCTCATCCGGGAGGCGGTGCTGCGGGAATTGCAGCGGGGGGGGCAGATCTTTTTCATTCACAACGACATCCGCGGGATCGGAAAGATGGCCGACCGGTTGGAACGAATCGCTCCCGAGGCCCGTATCGACGTTGCTCACGGCCGCATGAAAGAAGAAGAGCTGGAAAACGTGATGATCCGTTTCGTACAGCAGGAAATCGATCTGCTGGTGTGCACGACCATCGTCGAATCGGGTCTGGACATACCGGCGGCGAACACCATCCTCATCCATCGTGCCGACCGATTTGGACTGGCCCAGATGTACCAGCTGCGCGGGCGCGTGGGAAGGGCCGACGCACAGGCCTATGCCTACCTTTTCATTCCCGCCGAAAGCCAGATGACCCGAGACGCCCGCAAGCGACTCAAGGTGCTGATGGAGCATTCGGATCTCGGTTCGGGATTTCAGATCGCCATGAGCGATCTGCGCATCCGGGGTGGAGGGACGATACTGGGCGCATCCCAATCCGGACACATCGCGGCGGTGGGATACGAAATGTTTCTGAAACTGATGGAGAACGCCGTTGCCGAACTCAAGGGTGAAACCGTATTGATGCCCCTGGAGCCGGAAATCAACGTTTCCCTGTCCGCCTTTCTCCCCGAGTCCTACCTGCCGGACATCGACCAGCGCCTCATGGCCTACCGAAAGCTCTCCCGGCTGAGATCGCTGGAGGAGATCCGGGAAGCCAAGGCGGAATTGGAGGATCGTTTCGGGCTCTTGCCCGAGGAGGCCGCCAATCTTCTGTTGAAAATCATGCTGAAGGTGCTGGCAGCCGAAGCCGGCATTCGCCGACTGGACCTGACCGGTTCCAATTTGGTGCTGCACTTTTCAGAGAAGCACGTTCAGCGCCCTGAAGGAATTCTGGAGATGATGCAGTCGCTGAACGGTTCCTGCGAAATGTCCGCCGATCAATCCCTTCGAATCCGTCTGGGATCCCGCAACCGCAACGGCCGTCTGACACAGGTGAAAAACCTGTTGAAAGAACTAGCGCGGCGTGTTACGTATTAGTCCTTAAGATTTTGAAATTCATATGGAAAATATGTTTCCGATCGGCCGTTTCCAACGGCCGGATGCCCGATGTCGGAGATCGGATGTCAGATGTCGAAAAAACCATAAGCAGTAAGCAGGGGCTACAGCAAAACGGTACTCTTGCAGGGCGGGGAAGGGCGGGATGAACCACTTCACCATATTCAGATGTTGTTTTTGGTTTTTAACTGCTTACTGCATACTGGTTACTGCTTATTCTTAAAAAAAACCCGAAAAAAACGACAGACGAATTCCATCCGCGAATCCCTCGGCAAATCATGCAAATTCAACCGCCCAAACCACCCACGCCAAGTCTTTCCATGAATACAGCGACAATCAACAACACCAATTCTCCACCGGGCATCCCGTCGGCACCATCCATTGGGTGGATGCTGGCCCTGGTTTTCGCCCTGCTGCTGTCGGCCTGCACAGAGAACGTCGAGCAAGGAGAGGGTGCCGTGTTGTTGAGTGTTGGGAACCGCTCGGTTTCGGTCGGGCAATTCAGGGAAGCACTGGCTATGGCCAAGTCGGTCTATCCTCCGGCCAGCATACGATCTCCGGAGCACCATATGGCCCTGTGCCGCCGGGTGCTTCGCGAGACGATCGAAACGGTCATACTGGAGGCTACGGCCGAGGATCTGGGCATTCGTGTGACCGATAAAGAGCTTCATGACGCAGTTTCGGAGATTGAAGGAGACTATCCCGACGAAGAATTTGAGCGCATGCTCATGGAAAACGCCGTTTCTTACACCCTCTGGAAGGATCGCCTTCGACAGCGGCTTCTGATGAACAAGGTCATCGATGCAGTTCTCGGCCCCCCATCGGAGGTGACCGCGGAGGAGCTCACGGCGTGGCTGCGTGCTCAACCGGACCTGGTGGATGAGTTCCCCTTATCCGGCGAAGCCTCGGGAGATGCCGGGGACCTGTTGATCGGTATGGTGCGGGAAGAAAAGCGAGCGCTTCGCTATCGGAAATGGCTGGAGGAGGAAATGAAGCGTCGACGGATCGAGGTCGATCCCTCTCGGTGGCAATCGATTGTGGGTAAAAGCGGCGGATAGGAGGCTGTGGACTTGCATATCCTCGGGGATGTTGATACAACTCGGTTCCGCAGGAACCGCCGGATACCGACATCGTGGCGACCGCGGTCGATGACCTGTTCCTTCCGCGGACACTGGACACCAACGGAACGGATGTTTTTGGAAAGATGAAAAAGATCAAACGATTGTTGACGCCATTGTTGATGGCTTTGGTTGGATGGATTCTATGCTGCCCAGCGCGCTCCGTCATCGGTGCGGAAGTTGTCGACCGGATCGTTGCAGTGGTCAACGAGGACATCATTCTGCTTACCGAGCTGAATCAAGTCGCCCGACCCTATATTCAGCGAATCCGCAACATGAATTATTCACCGGAGCAGGAAAACCGCATGATCTTCAAGGTGCGGGAGGATCTGATCCAGCAACTCGTGGATCAGAAACTCACCGATCAGGAAGTGGAGCGGCATAAGATTTCCATATCGGAAAAAGAGATCGACAACACCATCGAGAGGTTCAAGCAGGCCAATCACTTCACCGACGAGCGTCTGCGAAGCGAGTTGGAAAAAGAAGGTCTTTCCATGACCGAGTACCGAGAACGCATCAAGGAGCAGATTCTGCGCAGCAGGTTGGTCAACCGCCAGGTGCGATCGAAGATTGTCATCACCGACGCGGACGTTCGCGACTATTTCGAACGCCATCCGGAAAAATACGGCAAGACCAAGAGGGTGTATCTGAGAAATCTGATGATGCGCATCCCGGCGGGAGCCGACGCTTCCCAGAAGGAAGCGGCCATGGAGCGTATGAATCAGATATTGGATAAACTCAGATCCGGGGAGACCTTCGACAAGACCGGGACCGCGGGAAGAGATCTGGGATTCTTTGACTTTGCGCAGTTGTCTCCCCAGTTGCAGGAGGCCATGAAGGACTTGAAGCCCGGAGAATACACTCCCGTTCTCGATACCGACCAGGGGCTGCAGATTTTTTACCTGCAAGACATCGAAGTGGTGCCGGGAAAGTCTTTGGAGGAGGCATCGGACGAGATCGAGCAGGAACTGTACAAAGAGATCGTGAACGAGAAATTCCAATCATGGCTGGAGGATCTTCGAAAGCGCTCCCACATCAAAATTATCCTCTGATCTCCGGTCGAAATCTTTTCCATCTGCTGGAGGAGTGGAGAAGGAATACCTCTTTTTCCGAATTTGGGTTCGTCGGATTTCAACTGCAGCGAGGTATAGGCCTACTTTCCGGGGAGCTTTCGATGCATTTCGCCCCATGGGAGAAGTGCTGACTTCGAATGAGTGATCGCAAGAGAGACCTGTCGTTTGGCCGGTATTTGATGTCGGTGCGGCTGGAAAGAGGCATCAGCCTGAAAGCCGTGTCCAACGCGACGCGCATTGGTGCGGAAACGTTGCTGGCCATTGAAAACGAAGACCACGACGCATTGCCGGCGGAAGTCTTCGTCAAGGGCTTTTTGCGCTCCTATGCCCGGTTTGTGGGAGCGGATGCAGAAAAGGCGGTTTCCCTCTACCTTGCCCAGCGGGAGATGGTTCACAGCAACCAGGAGGCGGAGAGCGATCTCATCAAGGCCCGTTCGGGTTTTTGGCGACGGTTCCTGATGGCGGTGGCGGTACTGCTGGCGGTGATGGCTGCGGCGCTTTACGCAGACCAGCTGTTGCACCGACAGCCCGCGCCGGTGTCACAGGAGCCGATGCGCGAAGAGCACGCCGCAGAACAGGAGGAGGGGAAACGGAGTGTACCGGCGCCGGAGGCGGTCCGTGCACCGGCAGCGGCTCCCGCGGGTTCCGCGACAGCCGTTACCGAAGAGGAAACCGAACCCGCCCCCAGCGCACCGCAATCCCTAGCGGCCCCGCCGGCTGGATCCGGCGAGCCGGCTGAGGCCCCAGCCACCCCCGAGGAGAAGGTGCTCGAGGCATCCACTCCGGAGAGCGGCCCCGAGGGGCCGGCTGGCGCGACCGCCGCCGCGCCCGAACCGACGGCTTCCTCGCCGCTGGTTCTCGAGATCGAGGCCGTGGAGGACACTTGGTTGAAGGTAATCGTCGATATCGACGAACCCGCTGAATACTCCCTTCACCCGGGGGATCGGCTGAAGTTGGAAGGAGACAAGGGCTTCAACATCCTGGTGGGCAATGCCACCGGAGTCCGACTCACCCTCAACGAAGAACCGGTTGCCGTGACCGGGACAAAAGGGCAGGTCGTCAATCTCCAACTGCCATGAAACGGCGAACCGACGGCAACGCTAGCCGTAGCTTCCGGGGTTCGCGTATCAGGCAGCGGTTTGGGATGCCGCGGTCTACGGTGCCGGAAGCGATCCATCGTGTACAGCATCGCCCGGTGAAGGGGAGAGCAGTTGGGCCCCGTAATCTCATGGGGAAAAAGACGGAACCATGGCTGCCGATCGAAACAAAATCCTCAGCGACAGCATAAAGCGGCTGCTTCGGCGGGACGCCTCGATGCATCTGCGCAAGATCGTCAACAAGGCGCACGCAGCGGACCTGTCGGTGGTTTTCCGCGGTCTTTCCGTTGTGCAACAGAGGCGGGTGTTCGATCTGATCAAGAGTCCGGGGCAAAAAGGCCTGCTGCTCAGCGAAATCGACGATGACCTGTTCCAGGACCTCATCACCGATCGTCCGCTGGATGAGATCGTGGAAATCTTCGAGACCATGCCCACCGACGACGTCGCCGATCTGATCGGGGAGCTGACTCCGGAGCTGTCCGACGCTATCCTGGAAAGGATGAAGAACGAGGGCTCCGAGCAGGTGGAGGGCCTGCTGCGATACGGCGACGATACGGCCGGCGGTATCATGGTTCCGGATTTTATCGCTCTGCCCCAAGACGTCACGTCTGCAGATGCGATCGCGTCCCTGCAGAAGGAGTACCAAAACGTGGAGATGCCTTTCTACCTCTACGTTGTGGACGAATACGGGCATCTGGTGGGCGTGGTGTCTCTGCGGCAGCTGGTGGTCGTCACCCCCGATACCCCCCTCAAGCAGTTCATGACCACGGACGTGTTCTACGTCACCACGGACATGGATCAGGAGGAGGTGGCCAGGATTGTCGCGCGGTATGACATCCTTGCGGTTCCGGTGGTCGACCTCAACAACATCCTCGTGGGTATCGTAACGGTGGACGACATCATCGACATCATCCGTCAGGAGGCCACGGAGGACATTTTCAAGATGGCCGGTGTGGGCGGGGAAGAGTTCGTGGAAACCAAGTCCATCGGGCGCAGCACGAAGATACGGCTGCCCTGGCTGTTTGCCTCCTGCATCGGCGGTCTTGTGGCTTTTCTCATCATCGGCCGATTCGAAACGGCGTTGGCCAAAGTGGCCTATCTGGCAGCATTCATTCCGGTGATTTTGGGTATGGGGGGAAACGTCGGCACCCAGTCCTCGACCATTGTCGTACGCGGGCTGGCCACCGGAAGGCTGAATGTCAGAGACATCTGGACGGTGGTCTCCAAAGAGATCGCCGTAGGATTGATTCTGGGCATAACCTACGGGGTTCTGATCGGTACGGTGGCCCAGCTCCGGTATCCCGGCGTTATGCTGGCCGTCTCCGTGGGGTTGGCCGTTGTCTGTTCCATGACGTTGGCGACCCTGGTGGGTTCGATGGTTCCGATGCTCTTTGCCCGCATGGGCGTCGATCCCGCTGTCGCAACGGGACCGTTTGTGACCACCTCCATCGACATCATTGCGGTGGCCTTGTATTTCCTGATTGTGACGAGTTTTCTGGGTGTGTGAAGTGGAGCCGGAAACCCGCGACCCATGCCGCAGATCCGGGGAGGCTTCATGACGACGTTTTCCACATCCGCGTTTCTGATACGAAAGGTGGATTACGGGGACGCCGACCGTATCGTGACTCTCTTTACCCGAAGATGCGGAAAGGTTGCGGCCATAGCGAAGTCCGCCAAGAAGAGCTCCCGCCGTTTCGGAGGGGTCCTGGAGCTGTTTTCTGAGATGGATGTGGTCTGTCGTGTCGGGAAAAAAGGAGGGATGCTGCTGCTGCAGGAGGCCTCCCTCCGGCAACCCTTTCCCGCCATTCGCTCCGATGTGGTCAAGACCGCCTACGCCAGCTACTGGGCGGACATCGTCCACCAGTGGATGGAGTCGGAACAGGTGAACGAGGGTATTTTCGAATTGCTGGCCCATGCCTTCACGGAGCTGGATCAAGGGACAACCCCGGCGGCTGCGGTGAGCGTTCTGTTTCAACTGCAGTTTCTGGCCATGGCCGGCCTGGCTCCCAATCTGGAAGCCTGCGCGAAGTGTGGCAAGCCCCTGGAGGCGGGCGCTTCGGGAGGGTTTCCCTTTTCGCTGGAAAAGGGCGGTGTGCAATGTCCGCGCTGCAGCCGGGCCGAGCCGGAGGGTCCGGGCAGGGTGCAGCTTTCCGTCGGCACCGTGATGCAGCTGAGATGGGTGGGAAACCGCCGGTTGCCGGCGGCCGCTCGAATTCGTTTTACCGATCAGGCCTTGGTCGAGGGATCGAGATTGTTGGAAGCCTTCGTTCCGTATCATCTGGACCGATTTCCCAAGAGTCTCCGGGTACTCCGACAGCTTCGGGACGCATGAGAGGGGATCTGCACCAGGTGGGCTCGCTACGCAGACTGCTGGAAAGGCAGCCCATACGGGCATCGGCACCGTGCCGTGTCGACATGGGCGGAACGCTGGATCTTTCCACCTTTTATCATCCGATGCATGACGCCGGTCCGCTGACCGTGAACATCGCAGTCGCCCTGCGCACGCGGGTCGAGCTCCTTCCCCATCGGGAAGGGCGGATTCTCGTGGAATCCCCCGGTGTCGGGCGAAAGGATTTTGCAGCGCACGATTCACCGTTCGAGCATCCGCTCGGCCTGATGCTTTTCATTGCGGCGCGGTTTGCCGCATCCGGCCTGTGCATCCGCATCGAATCGGATTCTCCGCCTCGTAGCGGTCTGGGCGGATCTTCTGTGGCGGCCGTCGCCCTTGTCGCTGCGCTGGCGCATGCCTATGAACGATTGGGAAGGCGGCCGTTGCGGCGGAAAGAAACCGCCTTGCTGGCGCACGACGTGGAAGGCGCGGTTGCCGGCGTTCCGTGCGGGATGCAGGACCAACTCGCCGCCGCTTACGGAGGGGTTCATGCTTGGTTTTGGCCGGGGGATCCGCGGCGTTCTCCGTTTACCCGCAAGGTTTTGGTTCCGGCTTCGGGGCATGCCAGGCTTCAGCGGCATCTTTTGCTTGCCTACTGCGGCGTTCCACATGAATCGCGGACCGTCAACCGGCGTTGGGTGCAGCGGTTTCTGCGGGGCATGGACCGGCGGGTGTGGGAGGAAATCCTCGATTGCACGCGGCGGTTTGCAGAGAACATGGCCTGTGGGGATTTTGCGGGAGCCGCCGCGTACATGGACCGCGAGACAGAACTGCGGTGCACAATGACGCCTGAAGTGCTCAACGAAACGGGACGCCGGCTCGTAGCGGCCGCGCGGCGGGAGGGTGGCGCAGCCCGTTTTACGGGTGCTGGCGCCGGTGGATGCATCTGGGCCATCGGATCCGAATCGTCCATCCACGGCATCCGTCGACGCTGGGAAGAGCTTCTGGCCGAGCAAACGGAGGCGAGGCTTCTCCCCTTTACCGTCGACCGCAGGGGAGTGCACACGGAGGTCGGCGAATCCGGCTTGGCGACGGCCCGGCCGCGGAGCGCTTTTTCTAAGGACAAGGGATGAAGGAGGGGATGGGGGAAAAGACAAAAAAGGTATCTCAAAATTGTCTTTTCGCCCCATCTCGGCGTCGGGTCTTCGTTTTCAGTCCTCGAAATACAGCCGTATGCCTGTCGCAGATCCCGGTGCAACCGGGGCGGCTGGAAACTCGGATTCTCCTTGACCTTGTCGGAGATCCCGGGTTTTACCCGGGGAACGAAAATCCCAATTTTGAGATGGCTTCAATGTAGAGATGGCTTCTAACCACCGATTGGAGCGCCTGGGTGAGGCCGCACCGGGCGGAATCGGTAATCCTACCCGGGCGGCATGTACCGTCGGTCGGGATGGGATTCCGACAAGCGCTCCGCCAACCACAGAGGGGTGATCATGTACTTTCAGGATGTCATTGAGTCGCTGAATCGATTCTGGGCCCGAAAGGGCTGCGTGCTGACCCAGCCCTACGATCTGGAAGTCGGGGCCGGAACTTTCCACCACAACACCCTGCTGAAAGCGCTGGGCCCAGAACCTTGGAACGTGGCCTACGTGCAGCCGTCCAGGAGACCTACGGACGGCAGATACGGCGAAAATCCCAACCGGCTTCAGCACTACTACCAGTATCAGGTGATCCTGAAACCGTCGCCCACCAACTCCCAGGAACTCTATCTGCAAAGCATGAAGGTGCTGGGTGTGGACCCGCTGGAGCACGATATCCGGTTCGTAGAAGACGACTGGGAGTCCCCCACGCTGGGGGCGGCGGGCCTCGGCTGGGAGGTGTGGCTGGACGGTATGGAGATTACGCAATTTACCTATTTTCAG
>JAJDOA010000095.1 GCA_022340405.1 Desulfobacteraceae bacterium
GCTTACTGCTTGCGGTTCCTCCTCCCTCCTTACTCCTAACTCCTAACTGTTTTCTGCTTACTGCTCACTGTTTACTGGTTATTGTTCACTGCTTACTGTTGCTCAACCCACACCCAACCACAAACAACGGACAAGAAACAACAACCCACACAAACCCGCTCTAAATAAACCCCTTCTGCCCGAGATAAAGCAGGATCTCCTGGGCGGCTTCGTCGGGGGAGATGTCCGTAGTGTCGATTTCAAGCTCCGGGGCTTCCGGTTCCTCGTAAGGGTCGTCGACGCCGGTGAACCCGTGGATGAGCCCGGCGCGGGCCTTGGCGTACATTCCCTTGCGGTCCCGCCTCTCGCAGACACTCAGCGGGGTGGACATGTGCACCTCGATGAAGCCTCCGTAGACTTCGATGGTCTCACGGATTTCACGCCGTGTGTCCTGGTAGGGGGCGATGGGCGCGCAGATGGCGATGCCCCGGTTCTTGGTGATCTCAGATGCCACGAAACCGATGCGCCGGACGTTGATGTCGCGGTGCTCCTTGGAGAAGCTCAACTCGCTGGAAAGGTTGCGGCGTACGATGTCCCCGTCCAGTAAGCTCACCGGCCTTCCCCCGATCTCCAGGAACCGGGAGTAGAGAATGCGGGCCACCGTTGATTTTCCAGCCCCGGAAAGCCCGGTGAGAAACACGGTGAATCCCTGCCGCTCCGGGGCCGGATAGGCTTTCTGCAGCTCGGTCACCACCTCGGGGAAGGTGGCCCAGTCAGGGATCCTCCTGCCGCTGCGAATCCGGTTGCGGATGTCGTCGCCGGTCATCCGCACCGACCGCGCGCCCTCGGGCAGCTCCTCCCGGGGACAGTACATGTCCTCGAAGGGCATGTACACCATCTCCCGAAAGGGCAGAAGCTTCACGCCGATTTCCTCGCACCGGTCACACGCTTCGGCTGCGGGATCCAGCGGCATGGCGTCGCCGAGCTGCACGGCCTCTCCGTCGCCGCCCACGTCCTTCCATTCCGGCTCGATCAGGCAGTGGGAGCAACCGAAGTTCTTGCTCACGATGGAGCGCAGCAACGCCTCTCGCTCGCCGTCGGGACGGCTGGCCATGGGAAGAATGTTGAGGACCACCGAGTCCGGCGGAAAGTGCCGAATCACCTCACGGAGGCACCGCAGCCGGGTGTAGAAATCGAAATCCCCCGGTTTGGGCACGCCGGCCACCGGGAGCAGCAGCAGATTGGCGCGCGACTCGCGCATGGCCTGGACGATCATCTCAAATTGCCGGCGGTGGACCGGCTGATGGGTGGGAAAGCCGAGAATCCGTTTCCAGCCGAGCTTTCGGTAGATGCCCCGCAGGTCGGCGGGCGTCTGCCGCAGCTGCTTGAATTCGAAGTGCAGGGGAAGGCTGAGCACTTCCAGGCGGCCGCCGACGTAGTAGGAGCCCGCCCGTTGGAAGAGATGGCGCACCCCAGGGTGTTCGGGGTCCGCGTGGCCAAAAAGCCGGACCGACTCGCGCTCATGGTCCAGCTTCCAGATGTCCTCCACGTGCATGACAGCCAGCATGAACCCCTCCGGGTCCCGAACGGCCAGGGACTGCCCCACTTCCAGGGACCGGGCGACCGTCTCGCCGACGTCCAGACACACCGGAAGGGGCCAGATCAGGCCGCTTTGCAGCCGCATCCGGTCGAGCACCGACTCGTAGTCCGTCCGGGTCATGAAACCGGTCAACGGGGAAAAGGCGCCGGTGGCCAGCAGTTCGAAATCGCTCAGCTGCCGTTCGTTCAGGGTGACGTCGGGCAGGTTGTGGGCCACCTCCTTGAGAAGGACCCTCCGCTCGTCGTCCACCACCAGATCCATTAGAAGGCCGCCGTGGGGATCGGGAATCGTGTCGGGTTTCGTCATATTCTTCGCTTTCCTTTATCGGCGCTGATGTCAGCACGAGAGGTTGCCGGCAAAACGGGCATTGCGGTCATCCGTTGCCGGCAATCGCCGTGCGATTTTTTTGCTGTTGCATCGGCATCGCGCGGGAGGGGATAAACCCCTCCCCTACGGTAGCCTTTCGTTACGACGTCGATTTCTTCCCGCCACCGGTGGGATTCCCCGCATGCAATAACAGAAACCGCGGAATCCGGAAAATCCGCGGCAAAAAATACTACCATTTTCTCCGCTCATGAGAGATATTCCCGATACGTCTCCCGTATGCCTTGCTCCAAGCCGATGGACGGCTCCCAGCCGAAGTCCCTGAGCTTGGAGACGTCCAGAAGCTTTCGAGGCGTTCCGTCGGGGCGGTCCGCATCCCAGAACACCTCTCCGCGATAGCCTACGACACGGGCAATCAGATCGGCCAGTTCCCGGATGGTCCGATCTTCCCCGGAACCCACGTTGAGAAAAGGCAGTCCGTGTTCACCCGTTGCCTCCGCAAAGGTTTCCGGGGGCATGACCATCACAAACAAACAGGCACCGGCGGCGTCGTCTGCGTGCAGAAACTCCCGGTAGGGGCTTCCCGTGCCCCACAACCGGACGACGGGAGCGCCGGATGCATCGGAGCCGCCCTGCAGCATGGCCCGCACATCCTCCGGGATGGGACCGTAGCGGTCTTCGTCCCGCTGCACGGCCTCCCAGTCGCCCTCTGTGGCGCATTTTGCCAGGTGAAACTTGCGGATCAGGGCCGGCAGGACGTGGGATGATTCGAGGTCGTAGTTGTCGTTGGGCCCGTAGAGATTCGTCGGCATTACCGCCCGGTACGCGGTGCCGTATTGCCGGTTGTAGGCCTCGCACATGTGGATCCCGGCGATCTTGGCGATGGCGTAGGCCTGATTGGTGGGCTCCAGCGGACCGGTCAGAAGACTGGCTTCGACCATGGGTTGGGGTGCGTGTTTGGGGTAGATGCACGAACTGCCGAGAAACAGCAGATGTTTCACGCCTGCACGAAAGGCTTCGTGAAGGATGTTGGCCTCGATCATCAGGTTGTCATAGAGGAACTCGGCCGGATAGGTGTCGTTGGCGTGGATGCCGCCGACCCGCGCGGCGGCCACCACCACCCGGTCGATGCGATGGACTGCGAAAAACGCCCGCACGGCCTGCTGATCCACAAGGTCCAGCTGCTGGTGCCCGGCCGTGACGATGCGGCCGACGCCCTTCTCGGTCAGCTTCCGGCAGACGGCCGACCCCACCATCCCGTTGTGGCCGGCGACGTATATGGTTTCGTTCTCGAAAGGGGTCATGGCATTGCTCGGGCTGCGAATGATTGTGTCGGGATAACCTTATGTTTATTGCCGCAGATTTTACGGTTCGCTATTTTTTGGCACGGATTACACAGATTGCGCGGTTTTGATTTTGTTGGCGGGGATTATTCGAGCATTCGAACAATCCCCGCGGGGCCATCCCGCCGGGGGCGGGAGGAAACGATCATTATTTTTCCAGCATCGAAAATATCGTGTAGGGGAGGGGTTGATCCCCTCCCGGGCCATTTTCGGCTGTCCTGGCCGAGAAATCCGCGAAATCCGTACCAAAAGAAAAGATTTTCCGGCATTCCTAAACGCTGTTGCGGGAGGGGATAAACCCCTCCCCTACAGGCCATGACAGAAACGCTTCGGTTCGTTTACCGTCCGACTGTCCGACCGTCTGACCGTCCGACGGTAGTTGCAGACATCGGACATCTGCCATCCGACATCCGACACGGGCCGCCCCTCACTCCCTCGGCTGGTTCACCGTGAAGCCTCCGCGGATGCAGTGCTCCTCGCGCAGGGACTCTTCCACGTCGTGACGGACCATTTCCGCCACCATTTCCTCGAAGGAGATGCGGGGCTGCCAGCCCAGATTCTTCTTCGCTTTCGTGGGGTCGCCGAGCAGTGTATCCACCTCCGTGGGGCGGTAGTAGCGCGGATCGACCCGCACCACCACCTGCCCCTCCCGGGGCGCGCCGTTGCCGGAAGCAGCGATCCGGGACGCGAGGTCGTCGGCCGGGGCATGCACCGCGGCGATCACACCTTCTTCGTCCGCCCCGGTCCCCCGCCATCGGATCTCCAAACCCAGTTCCCGGGCGGCATTCTCTACGAAATCCCGCACCGAGTGCTGCTCACCGGTGGCGATCACGTAGTCTTCGGGCTTGTCCTGCTGCAGCATCAGCCACTGCATATACACGTAGTCTCGCGCATGCCCCCAGTCCCTGCGGGCGTCCAGATTTCCCAGAAAAAGGCACTCCTCCAGGCCGAGGCGGATACGGGACAGTCCCCGGGTGATTTTCCGGGTAACGAACGTCTCGCCGCGGATCGGACTCTCGTGATTGAACAGGATGCCGTTGCAGGCGTAAAGACCGTAGGCCTCACGGTAGTTCACCGTGATCCAGAAGGCGTACAGCTTCGCCACGGCGTAGGGAGAGCGGGGATAAAAAGGGGTTTTCTCGCTCTGCGGCACCTGCTGGACCTTTCCGTACAGCTCCGAGGTGGAGGCCTGGTAAAACCGCGTTTTTTCTTCCCGTCCAAGGATCCGAATGGCCTCCAGCAGGCGCAGGGTGCCGAGACCGTCCGCATTGGCCGTGTACTCTGCAGTCTCGAAGGAGACCTGCACGTGGCTTTGCGCCGCCAGGTTGTAGATTTCGTCAGGCTGAACTTCCTGGATGATCCGGATGAGGTTGGTGGCGTCGTTGAGATCGCCGTAATGGAGAGAGAAGCGAACCTCCGGATCGTGGGGGTCCTGGTAGAGGTGGTCGATGCGTCCGGTGTTGAAGGAAGAAGAGCGGCGTTTAATGCCGTGGACCTCATATCCCTTTTCCAGAAGCAATTCTGCGAGGTAAGCTCCGTCCTGTCCAGTGACACCGGTGATCAATGCACGTTTCATGGGAATCCAGTGGTTTGTATGGTTAAAGGCCTTTTTGCCGCAGATTACGCAGATTTCACGGATTGTCTTTTTGTCTGTTGTACCCTGAGAAAGCCCGGTGCGTTGTGCATTACCGCTATCGGGTGGGAACCGTCAAGAGGTTTCGGCCGGGCAAGTAGGCGAAGGGAGCATCTCTCGGGCTCGGATTCTGGAAATTGCGCAGAGTCGTTTGAGGCAAACGGCATTTTATGCCGCGGATTGGGCGGATTGCGCGGAAGCCCGCCGTGGGCGGGATTCCAAATTCAAAATTCAAGATTGAAGATTGCCGCCGTGGCCGTAAAATAGCGGGTTCCGATGGTTTTTCGTAGGGGAGGGGTTTATCCCCTCCC
>JAJDOA010000125.1 GCA_022340405.1 Desulfobacteraceae bacterium
ATCCCCTCCCACTGGTGGGATCACTTACCCCGAACGGGCGGGGATAAACCCCGCCCCTACGAAAGACAAGAAAAAGGCCATTCCAATCGGAACATATTTTTGACAATTGCTATAAAACCGCCCCTATGAAAGAGGGGAAAACGCATATTCAGCATCTCGGGCTTTGGGGTTGCCAGTATCCGGCAAATTCTTTACCCATAAACCCTGGCACCCGAAGGGAGCAGAGAACCCAGAAAACCACACAGCATCGCCGCTTGAGGGAGGAAACGCATGGATCCCTGGACAGAAAAGCTTAGGGAAGCATTGGAGAAACACTGCCGCTTGACCACGACGCCAGTGGCCGTCAAGCTCGCAAAGGAGGGCGAAACGCCGCCGGAGAGGATACGATATCCCCTGGACCAGCTCGGGCATCGGCTGGCGGTTTGTCAGGGCATGACCATTGCCAGAACCTACGGTTGGTCGATGGCCTTTCGAAAGAAGGACCACGCCTGTCCGTTGCCCCGCGTCTTCATGGGCCATATTCCCCCGGACAAGTTCCTCGAGGGTGCGGCCGCCGGTTTCTACCAGGACCGACTCAACATCATGCAGAGGATGGAAGCATCCTATCCGAGATGGCCGGTGGGCGCCTATCGGGAGGTTTGGCTGTCTCCGGTGAGCCGATGCGCCTATGTGCCGGATTTGGTGGTCGCTTACGGAAGCCCGGCCCAGGTGCTGGCCCTGATCCAGGCCGCCAACTTCCGGCTCGGAACGGGAATCCGATCCACCAGCAGCGGCCGCTACGGATGCTCTACCTGGCTTGCCGGCGTCGCCCAGGCCGGCGAATGCACGTACATGGTCCCTGGACCGGGGGAGAGAATATTCGCCGGCACGCAGGACAGCGAGATGTCTTTTGCCGTGCCCTACTCTCGATTCGAGCCATTGGTCGAGGGTCTGGAATACGTCCGCGGTCACGGCGCCTACAGATACCCAGTACCCAACCTCGGCGTTTTGGCGGAACCGAACATTCCCCCGAAGTACGCCGAAATCGAGTGAACTCATCACGGCCAGGGTGAGCCCTGGCCGTGATGCACAACCGAACCACGGCTTTGAACCACGGATTGCGGAGCCGTCATGACCGCATCGAGGACGCATATAGCGATTGTCAAAAATAGGTTCCGATTGGCAAGCGTTCGAAATCGGGACCGGGATCGAAATCGGTTGTTCAACGGCAATGCTCGATAGCGATTTCGATCCCGATTTCGATAAAAGGACCATCAGGGAAACGGAACGGATTTCTGACAACCACTATAGAAAACGGCTTCGATCCTTCCCGTCCGACACCCCCGCTACCCGTTTCGTCAACAATTCGGACTTGTCGGTAAACCGACGACCTGGAAACCCATCTGACACCCCATAGGACTTTCCCTCAAAACCGACGATCCTAATGCTAATTTAATGTTTTATACCAAATGATTAAGCGGATCCTTTTCAATGTTTTCTGGCACTGGAATTGCATTTTCCTCAGTCGGTTCTGTTCGCAGCCCCGGCTTTTCGATCGGATGGCCGGATCCCAACCACCGAAAGGGGGAGGTGACGACATGCACAAGCGAATTCTGGTGGCCGTAGACGATTCCATGAACAGCAAGCATGCGCTTCACTATGTCGGCCGGACCTTTGCCGGGCGACCGGAGCCGGCCTTCGAACTGCTGCACGTCCAGCCCATATTGTCCGAATATCTCATCGAGGAGGCGCGAAAGGATCCGAAAGCCTTCCAACGCCTGGAAAAGGCGATGGCGCGCAATATGGAGAAATCCCGGAGGATGCTTGAGGCCTGCAAGGAGAGGATGGTTCGGGACGGCGTGTCCGAGGAGCGAATCACCCTGAGCTCCCAGCCCCGCCGCATCGGCCTGGCAAAGGATATTCTGGACTACGGTCGAGAAGGGATGTTCGACTCCCTTGTCGCAGGACGGCGGGGATTGTCCCGGCTGCAGAAGGTGTTCATGGGAAGCACGAGTCTGAAGCTCATCGAGCACACCGATTTTCTTCCCGTTTGGGTGGTGGATCGGGAGCGGGCCGTTGAAAAGATTCTGGTGCCCGTCGACGGCTCCAAGGCCTCGCTGAGGCTGGTGGAGCTTCTGGGCTTTCTTTTCCCGGAAAGGGAGGACATTGTATTCACGCTCTATCACGCGACGCCCACCGGGCCGGAAGTCGCCCCCGAATCGTTTCTGGACGAGGAGGACCTGGGCGAGATGCTCTCGGAATTGGAGACCCGATGGGTCACCCGCGTCCTGTCCGATGCGGTCGGGATGCTCACCGACGCCGGCATCCCGCTGAAAAAGATTCATATCAGAACGGAAAAGACGGACGGACGGCCCGGCAAGGCGATTCTCGAAATGGTGGAAAGCGGTGGATTCGACACGGTGGTGATGGGTCGGCGTGGAAGCGGCCGGGCTTTTTTCTTCGGGAGCGTTTCCCGGTACGTTGCCGAACGGTTGCAAGGCAGAGCGCTGTGGCTGGTTCCTTAGGCCGGACGCTGCGGCAAGCCGCAGCATCCGGCCCGGGGAAACGCAAAGCGCAACCCAGCCCACGGCGCCGGCCGTGGCGTTGGCGCCTATCGGAAGGTGTCGGCCAGAAACGCCTGAAACCGATCCCAGGACTTCCTGTCGGCGTCTTCCCGGTAGCGGTCTCCTCCGAAAACGGTAAAGGCGTGGGGCGCGCCCCCGTAAGTGATCATCTCATGGGGGACTTTCGCCGCCTCGAGCGCCTTGGCCAGTGCGGCGAAGTCGTCCATGGTAATGGCCGTGTCGGCCGTTCCGTGCATGACCAGGATGGGGCCGCGGACATCATTATAGCCCTGTCCCTCCGGCGTCTGCAGCCCGCCGTGGAACGTGACGAACCCTTTGAGGTCCGCACCGGACCGTGCCCACTCCAGAACGGCCGCTCCGCCGAAGCAATATCCGGCGGTGACGGCATTGTCCACATTCGCGCCCTCGGCTGCGGCCGCTTCTAAAGCGCCGGCCAGCAGCGATCGCATTTTTTTCCGGTCCTTGTAGAGTTCGCCCGTGTGCTGCCGCTTGTCCTTTACCTCTGTGGGCCGGACACCGGCTCCGAACAGATCGGCCGCGAACACGGCGTATCCGAGATCGGCGAGCATGTGCGCCCGCTTGACCTCGTAGTCCGTCAGGCCGTCCCAGTCATGGATCAACACGACCAGGGGCGCTTTGGCGGAAGGACTGACGTAATATCCTTCGTAGGCTTGGCCGCCGACGGTATAGGTTACCGGGGCGCCCTCGGCTCCGTAGGCGGCAGCCGGAAGCGCCAGACATATCAATAGTAAGATCATGGTTCGCATGAGATTTTCCTCCTGTGGTTGCTGCCCTTCGAATGAACGATCCCGCCGCCCCGGTGCCCGGGATCTCCGCATCGCTCCAACAAGCGGCGGGGAATGCACCTTGTCCGCCTCTGGCGGATTCGCTGTCCGGAAACAACACACCCGTTTCTCGGATGTTCAGCCCGAACCCGTAAAAGATAGGCGTTTTCCCGCCGTCTGCAAATCCGGTCCGCCGCCTCCGCACCCACCGGATGGAATGGCTTTCGGTCCAAACCCAAGCGTGGTATGCGAAGAGCACCGGTCGGCCTGACTCCCCTTCGGGGACAAAACAAAATGGCGGCGAGCCGGATGCTACAGGAAGGAATCCCACACTCGCTCCTGGACCTGCACGATGGCCGCAGCTGTCGGTGAAGCCATGATCGGTCTCGGGACCTGGTTCGAACATGCGGTGGTCAGCTGGTCGGCCCTCCGGCTCTTTATTGACATGACGCGCGTTCGCAACTACGAAAATCCCTAACACCCGATGACCGGGGGGGCGTTGCCGATGGGTTGATTGGGATTCGAAGAGGCGGTCGGACGCGGAATCCGGCTGGCTGGAAAGGCAAGGCAATGGTTTCCACCTACGTGCACGGCTACCATCGTAGGGAAAACATCCGGTTGCAGGACCAGGCGTCGACGCTTGTCGAGCTGCTGCACTCCGACACGCGATATCCGCCGGGGAGCCTGGTTCTGGAGGCCGGGTGCGGCGTCGGTGCGCAAACGGTACCCCTGGCAAGAAACAGCCCCCGTGCGCGATTCATTTCGGTGGACATATCGGAGGGATCGGTCCGAGAGGCAAGGACGCGGATCGCATCCGCCGGGTGCGGCAACGTCTCGTTCGGGAAGGGCGACATCTTTCACCTTCCCTTTGCCCCGGCGGCGTTCGATCATATTTTCGTTTGCTTCGTTCTGGAACATCTGAGCCGGCCGTCGGAAGCGCTGACAAAGCTGAAAACGCTCCTCAAGCCCGGCGGCACCATCACGGTGATCGAAGGCGACCATGGCTCCACGTATTTCCATCCTGCCAGCGAGGCGGCGCACCGGGCGATTCAATGCCAGGTGGAACTGCAGCGTCGGGCCGGCGGCAACGCCAACATCGGCAGGACGCTGTATCCGCTGCTGCAGGGGGCGGGTTTCGCATCGGTGAGGGTATCGCCGCGAATGGTATATGTCGACGCGAGCAAACCCCAGCTCGTGGAGGGGTTTACGCGAAACACGTTTACGGCAATGATCGAGGGCGTCCGGGAGGCGGCCGTCGCGGCCGGTTTGACGGACGAGGCGGCATTTGACGAGGGGATCCGGGACTTGTACCGAACGACGGAACCAGACGGGGTTTTCTGCTACACGTTTTTCAAGGCCGTGGCGGTTCCGTCTTGACCCGGGCGACAGGGGGGAAAGCCATCGTGGAGATCCGAACCTTTGCCAGTGGAGATGGTTCCGAGGTTGTGGCGCTTTGGCGCGATTGCGGCCTGGTGGTTCCGCAAAACGACCCCCGGAAAGACATCCGCCGCAAACAAGCCTTTCAGCCGGAGCTTTTCTTGGTGGGCGCCGAGGGGCACCGGATCGTGGCCACAGTGATGGCCGGATACGAAGGCCACAGGGGATGGTTGAACTACCTGGCCGTCTCGCCGGAATGGCAAAGAAAGGGTATCGGCCGGCGGATGGTGGAGGCGGCCGAACAGAGGCTGCGTTCGCTCGGTTGTGCGAAAATCAATCTGCAGGTGCGCAAAGCCAATACCGAGGCGATGGCCTTTTACCGGAGCGTCGGTTTTCAGGAAGATGCCGTTACCAGCCTGGGCAAGCGATTGGAGATCGACGAACCCGAACCTGCCGATGACGGAAAATTGTCCCCCGTAAAGGCCATTCCCGGCTACACGCTGCAGTATCTGACAAGGGAGCCACGGGCACGGACGGTTCCGCAGTGGCTGTCCGGCAAGGAGACGGAAAAGGTGCGCAGGTTTCACCGGCGGCTGCCCGGTTATCGGCCCACGCCGCTGGTGCGCCTGCAGCATCTGTCCCGATCCTGGGGAGTGACGGAAATCCTGGTCAAGGACGAATCCCGGCGATTCGGACTGGGATCCTTCAAAGCGTTGGGGGGGAGCTGGGCGGTTTTCCGATCCCTGTGTAGAAAACTGGAGATCGATCCGGAAACGGTCGAGGATCCCTTGCTTTTGCGCGGTGCGCAAAGAGATCGCATCGGCCGGATCACATGGGCCACGGCAACGGATGGAAATCACGGACGCGGCATTGCCTGGGCCGCGGAGCAACTGGGACATCCTGCGGTGGTTTTCCTGCCCAGGGGCGCTGCACCGTCCCGGGTGGAGAGCATTCGCTCGCACGGCGCCGTCGTAGAGGTCACGGATCTGAACTACGACGATACCGTGCGCCTGTGCCGCCGCAGGGCGGACGAAAACGGCTGGACCGTCATTCAGGACACCGCATGTGAGGGCCACACGGAAATTCCCCGCTGGATCCTGCAGGGATATACCACACTGTGCGCGGAAGCCGTGGACCAGATGGAGCAGGCGGGCATCCACAGCCCGACCCACGTCTTTGTCCAGGCCGGCGTCGGAGGGTTGGCGGGTGCGATGGCCGCGTTTCTGACGGACCGTTTTCAAGACCAATCCCCCCGGTTCATCGTCGTGGAACCCAAAAACGCAGCGTGTATTCTCGCTTCGGTGGTGGCTGGCGACGGACGACCCCATGCCGTCACCGGGGATCTGGACACCGTCATGGCCGGTCTGTCCTGTGGCGAGCCGAATCCCGTTGCCTGGGAAATCGTACGGGATTTTCCCAGCGGTTATGTCAGCTGCGGCGATTTCGTTGCGGCCAACGGAAGCCGCATCCTGGCCCATCCGCTGGAGGGGGACCCTGCGGTGGAGGCTGGGGAGTCCGGCTCGGTGGGCATCGGGTTGCTGGACCTGCTGGTCAACCGGACCGATCTGCTTCCGCTGCGCAAAGATCTCGGCATCGGCCCGGATGCCCGTCTGCTGTTTTTCAACACGGAAGGGGCAACCGATCCGGAAAGCTATCGCAACATCCTCTGGTACGGTGCATTTCCGGCCCCGCAACCGACCCGAACGGAGGCGCCTCGATGAAATACTTGTGGATCGCCGTTTTCCTCGCCGTTCTCCTGTGGTCCGGAATCGACCCCAAGGACCACTTCACCTGGTTTCTGGAAGTGCTGCCGGCGCTGATCGGCGCAGCCGTGATGGCATGGACGTACAACAGCTTTCGGTTGACGCCCCTGCTGTACACCCTGATTTTGATCCACTGTATCATCTTGATGGTCGGAGGACATTACACCTATGCGGAAGTGCCCCTGTTCGATGTACTTCGGGACATCGCAGGATCGGGGCGCAACAACTACGACAAGCTCGGACACTTCGCCCAAGGGTTCGTTCCCGCGCTGATTGCCAGGGAGATCATTCTGCGCAAGAACATCATCCGCGGAAAGCTATGGCAGAATGTTTTCATCGTTTCCCTATGTCTGGGGTTCAGCGCTTTCTACGAGCTCATCGAGTGGTGGGTGGCATTGGCTACAGGGGAGGGCGCAGAGGCCTTTCTCGGTACCCAGGGATACGAGTGGGACACGCAGTCGGATATGGCAATGGCTCTGCTGGGTGCGATCGCGGCGCTGGTGAGCCTGCACAAAGTCCATGACCGGCAGCTGGCCGGACGCGTTCCGTGATCGGAAACCGTACGGATGTCTTCCATATCGCCCCCGGAACATCGTTTCGGCAAATGCGCAACAGCCGATTTCCTCTTACCCGTGGCGGCCCTTGTCGACCTCCTCCCGCGGAACGATGTTGGCTGTTTGGGTTTTTTCGTCGTAAACGATGCAGGCTTTTCCCTTTTGAATTTGCCGCAGAACCGCATCGACGTTTTCCCGCAGGCTGCCACGCACGTATCCGGTGTCGGTACCGGGCCGCGTCACGAATTCCTCGATCAAGCCTCTCAAAGCCTCCGGGCTCAAAATCTCATGCGGTACGATCACGGGACGCTCCACTCCCCCACCCACATCGCCGGCCAGAAAGGAACGGCGGCGCTCATGCACGCCGCATCCGGATGGAGGTGATTTCCGGGGGGGCTCCGATGCGAAAAGGGAAAACGAGGGTTCCGATCCCCCGGTTGACATAGGTATAGCCGTAGGGTTCCCGCACCAGGCCGGCCAGGTAGCGGGCCGGGTTTTTGATGGGTATGAAATGGTGGGACAGGTAGGGGACGGCGACCTGGCCACCGTGGGTGTGCCCGCAGAGAACCAGTTCCACCCGTTTTTCCGGTCCAAGATCTTCCCGAACGTCCGGACTGTGGGACAGCACCACGGTGAAGGCCTCCCTCGGCACTTCCCGCAGTGCTCGATCGATGTCGTAGGTGAACCAGATGTCGTCTGTGCCCGCAAATGCGATGGTTTCCTCACCACGGCTCAGCTTCACCGAGCGATTGCGCAGCACGTCGATGCCGAGTCTCTCCAATTCGCTCACCAGTCGCAGCTCGGTCTTCTTGCCGTCCCACTGGTCGTGGTTTCCCAAAACGGCAAGCTTCGGCCCGGCATGGAGCCGTTGAAAAACGGCGCTGATCGCGGCGACATGATCGCCGCCCGCGCTGGGAAACCATCGTTTCCAAAAATCGTTTACCGAACCGGTGATGAGGTCTCCGGTAATGACGAGCAGGTCTTTCGGCAGGGCGTTGACACGGTCCACGACCTGGTTCAGATAGGTTTCCGTGACCCAGAAACTCGCGTGCAGATCCGATATCTGGACGATGCGAAATCCGTCGAACGCCTTTGGCAGGTTCGGAAACCGCAGTGTCAGATGCTCGGTCGTGAGGTCGTTGCGACCGGCGAATCCAAAGCCGATAAACGACAGAACCGACAGGCGGAACGCATACTTGAGAAACCGCCGGCGGGTCCAGTTGCCTCCCCTGGCGGAGCTTATTTTTCTTGCGGATCGGGTTTCCACGATTTCGCGCCTCCCTCTCGAACCGGCGAAAGGACTATCGTCAACAGCAGTATTCCTGCGGCGGACAACTCGAATCCTCCTTGACCTTGTCGAAGATACCGGGTTTTACCCGGGGAACCAAAATCCTAATGCAGAAACAGCCCCTAGTGCAGTCTAGACGCAAAGCGCCGAAAAGCTCAAGGGCTTGCTCCGCCGGCTCCGCCGGAGCTTTCCCGGCTACGGAACCCGGCGGTCTTGGCACCGAAGACGCCGATGGAACCAGCAGCGTTTGCGCAATTTCACCCCAGCGGTTATGATCGGCTTTGCCATTTGTTTGGAAAAAGCTGTTGTTCCATCGGCAATGGACACCTCCTCTGCGGAAAGACCGGTCATGAACGTTCTTGTTGTAACCTCGCATCCCCTGGCGCAAAGTCTTTGCGCGCGATTGACCGGACGGGTGGTGCAGCGGCTGGAGGAGGCCGGCCATGCCGTCACTCTAGAAGACCTGTATGCGCAGCAGTTCCAGCCGGCGCTGACGGCGAGAGAACGGGAGACCTACTACGCCGATCCCTACGAATGTACGGGCGTCGGCGAGCAGGTGGAGAGGCTGCTGTCGGCCGAGGCCGTCGTGTTGCTCTTTCCGACCTGGTGGTTCGGATTCCCGGCCATTCTGAAGGGTTGGTTCGACCGGGTGTGGGGGCCCGGCATCGCCTACGATCACGCCGAAGACTTCGGCCCCATTCGACCCAGGCTTCACCAGTTGAAGGTCATGATGGCAATCACGACGTTGGGGGCGCCCCGGTGGGTGGACCGGTGGGTCCTGCGGCAGCCGGTGAAAAGGGTGTTGAAAGCAGGGCTGTTGGGGGCCTGTGCGCCCAACAGCCGTTTCCACTACCTGGCGCTGCACCAGTGCGAAAGACTGACGGAAGAGAAAATCGCCCGCTTCGAAACCCGAATCGATTGGGCTCTGGATCGATGGGCATGACGGAGGGAATCTGGGTCGATCTGGCGCGGGAGATTCCTCGAACGGAGAAACATCCATGACCATTCACACGTGTGATCGCCTCGAACCGCGACCCGGGAAAACGCATATCCATCGCAATCTGTTTTCGGCGACTGCGGCCCGGTCTGTTGTCAATCCGCCCGCTGGCCGCGGTGAAGCGTCAGCACGTATTCGAAAACTTCCCGTGTCTGCGGTTTGAGCTGAAGGGAAAACTGTACCGTGTCCAAGTCGATTTTTTCGAAATCGCCGGAGGATCTGCGGTGGTCGATCTCCCACGAGGCGGTGTCGAAATTTCTTCGGATCTCCACTTTTACCGGAATGTCCCGGGTGTTGTTGACCTCGATGCGCCAGGTCTGAACATCGTCCCATCCGCTGATGTCACCATTGTTGTTGAAAAGGTATCGGTCCGTCTTGACATCCATGAGGGTGGGAGTGACCAGGACGTTGTCCACCGGTCCCAGGTTCAGTTCGGCTTTCTCCTCCACAGGGATGTACTGGAACCGGGACTGACCCTCGTATGCGAGGTGGGATTCCTCGTCGAGGGATCGGAACACCTTGATTGCGCCTCCGGGAATGGGGGTTTCCCCCAGCCGGTGGTCCCGGTCGTTTTGGAAGTGGAGAAAGCGCACCACGTTGTCTCCAAACCGTTCGGTCTCGTATTTGTAGAGATTGACCACGGGAACGGAGCCGGCATCGAAGCTGGGAAGCCGTTTGGACCAGCCGTTGGCGATGCTTTCCCTGCCCTCGATGGTGTACAGAAAATACTCGGAAAGCCCCTCTTTGACGATTTCCTTGGGACGGCCCGCCGCCACTGATTCCGCGGTCTGAAACACGGCCTTTGCCCGCATTTCCGAATCTGCCTCCAGGGCCTGCGCCCTCGGGGCCGGAACCGGCTGGGGTGTGGGGGTCCCATAAGGATACCGTCTTCTGGCCAGGGCTGCAATCTCGTCGATGAGGTGCACCTTGCCGACGATGAGGCGGACCTGGGCGTTGTCGTAGTCCTCGCCGCTGCCGTTGGTCACCCGCACGAAACCCTGCAGTCGCATCGCGGTTTCGTCGGTGGACAGCGTTCCCAGGTAGAAGGCGCGCCAGGACAGGCCGCTGGTCAAATAGGAGATTTCGACGGGAACGTCCCCGCCCACGCGGCTGTCCACCTGCCAAAGCCCCAGGTTCTGGGTGCGCGGGGGAAAGGTAAGGGCCTGGATGTCGATCCGATCCGCCTGTTTTCGCGGCAGCATGTCCAGGCTGGTGGGGTCGATGAGTGTGTTGGCCCACGAAAACTGCAGTCGATTCAGTCCCTGTTGCAGCGTCAGAGACCGCTGCTCGCGCACCAGCGTCAGGTCGGCCGAGTTGTAGATGGTCAACTGCACGGTATCCCGGCCCGGCAGGATGGCCATGTCCACTTTTGCGCTTGCGGGAAGGGCCGCGCCGATGATCATCGCTGCGGCGAGCATCAGCCGATGAATTTTCATTCCAATCCTCCCTCTCGGTTCAGCGGACGTTGCGGCGGTGGTAGTGCATCACCAGCTTTTCCCGGCCCCGGGCCGGCAGCTCGATCTCGAATTCGACAATCGAAGCCGAGCGGCGGGTGTACTCGTGGGAGCAATCGGCCATATCCCACTGGCCGGGAATTTCCTCCAACACCGTCAACCGGGCCGGCTCGTCTTTGAAGTTCTCCAGCTTCGCTTCCAGGATTTCGTCGGTGTCGTATAGGATCACCCGATTTTTTTTGTTTCTGCGGACATTGATGCGGCGTTCCTGCATTTTGCGTTGGGTGACGACGATGTCCCGGGAATCCCCCAGCCGCACTTTCATCATCTCACCGCGCGGCACCACGGGGCTGCGGTCTTCCCCCAGAAAAATCGTCCCGCCGTGACCGTCGTCCTGGAACAGGCGCACTTTGCCAGCCGGCAGGGCGCGTGCTCCGAGACCGGCAGCAGCGGTGTTGGGAATGTGATAGCGCACCGGGATGCCCACGTTGGTGTCCTGCTGCTCCGGATCCCATGGAAGGGTGCGGGCGTCGAAGGTCCAGACCTTGGTGATCGGAACCGCGGTCCGGTCGGACAGGATCCGCTGACGCGTTTCCTCGTGCTGAATCCGCTGGCTCAACGCTTCGGCGTCCCCCATGAGAAGGTCCGCGGCCGCAAAGTCCTCGCCGGAAAAATTGCGCAGCACGAAAAACTCCTTGAGGTGCAGGCGTCGCTCTTTCTTGTCGGCCACGCCTTTGTAAGCCGTCAGGCGGTCGATGCCGGCCAGCAGATAAGCGATGCGGACCCGTACCTCCGCCGCCGCGTCGGCGTGAAGCTCCCAGACCAGGGCCTGTTCGGCGGGCGGGTAACTCACATTCAACAGCCTGACCTGGTCCCGATGGCTGACCACCGCCAACCGGATCGAATCCGTGTCGATGCGCACTCCCTCCCAGGAGAAATCAACGGAGTTGACGCCTTTCTGGAGGGTGAGGATCCGTTCCTCCTCGATGAGGGTGGCAAGTGGGTTGTCGAGCCGGATCAGCGTTTTTCCGCGGTCGGGCAGGGCCACCATGTTGATCCGGGCGTGAAGGGGCCCGGCCGTCATCAAGCAAAGCGCGACGGCCATCACCCACTGTCCGGTCGTGAAGATTTTCTGCATGCCGTCCTCCTCCCTGAGCCTTCTCCTCTCTTCCATCGATCGGTTTCCAAGAACATAGCTTACTCCCATATCGGTTTCCAGGGCCAGGGAAAATTCGAAACAAACGACCGAGCGGCCCGGGGCCCCTCCGACGTTGCGCCGCCGGGTCCGTGCTCTACCATCGAGAATGGATCCAGACGGAAAGCACCGGGAATTTGAATTGAAAACAGCGCCACATGGTCTCCAGGCCGGAATTCCAGGGTCCGATGCACGCTCCGATGATGGATCGGGCTTGTCGGAGACTTCCACGTTTTGTATCCGCAATCCGATATGCAGGAAGGGAGGATCGTGCTATAGCATTTGCCAAAAGTCTGTTCCGACGGAACAAAATCCTGACAATCGCTATAGAATACGTCTTTATTGCCCCTATCCGGAGAACAAACCATGGGACAGAAGCTTTTCCAGATCGACGCTTTCACCGACCGCCCCTTCACCGGCAACCCGGCCGGTGTGTGCATTCTGACAGAGCCTGCAGACGAAGGGTGGATGCAGCAGGTGGCCATGGAAATGAATCTTTCCGAGACCGCCTTTTTGCTGCCGGAAAAGGATGGTTGGCGGCTGCGCTGGTTCACCCCCGCGGTGGAGGTGGAGATGTGCGGGCACGCCACGCTGGCCAGTGCCCACCTGCTTTGGGAGCGGTCGGTTCTGAAACCGGACGAAACGGCTGTTTTCTACACCCTGAGCGGGCCGTTGTACGCCCGCCGGACAGGCCGGGGCATCGAGCTGGATTTTCCGGCCACTGCACCAGAACCCGCAGATCCCCCCGAAGCCCTGTTGGCGGCTCTCGGCTGTTCTTGCCGCTACTCCGGTAAAAGTCGATTCGATTTCCTGCTGGAATTGGAAAGCGAAGAAGCCGTACGGAACCTGAGGCCCGATTTCGGGCTCCTGAAGCGGATTCCGGTCCGGGGGGTGATGGTCACCAGCCGGTCCGACGCCCCGGGCACCGATTTCGTGTCGCGGTTTTTCGCACCGGCTGTAGGCGTCGACGAAGATCCGGTCACGGGCTCGGCCCACTGCTGCCTCGGGCCCTACTGGGCGGAGAAAACGGGAAAGAATGAGCTGTATGCCTACCAGGCTTCCCGCAGGGGCGGCAACCTGACCGTCTTCGTTGCGGGAGACCGCGTTCGTCTGACCGGCAGCGCCGTCACCGTCTTCAAGGCGGAGCTTTTGGCGGACGGATGATCGGGTCCTGCAGGATGGGAAATCAAGGAATGGGGACGACGGAGAATACGAAGGCGCTCCAGATGGAGTGGGAGACGATCACCGGTGCCAGCCGTTTCCACCGCCAGTACAGCAAGCCCCAGAAAGCCCCGGCCACACCGGCCGCGCCGATGAGCATGAAGTTCAACGACCAGAGGTGCACCCCGGCGTAAAGGGCCGTTGCCAGCAGCCAACCCTTCAGGGCGCCATGGCGTGCCATGAGATTTTTCTGGAGAAAGCCCCGCCAGTAGATTTCCTCGCAGGGACCGGTGACCAGCAACAGCAGAAAAAAGACCCCGATCCGGGAAAAGCCCTCCCCTTTGCCGTAAATGGCACCGATCTGGCCCTCTGCAAAGGGGAACAACTGCGTGGAGGCCTGCTTTCCCGCATAAAAAATCCCCCATAGGACTGCAGCCGAAAGGATTCCCAGAATCCAGTCTTTGCGGCGGATCCGCGGCCGTTGCCTCGGTGGCTGCAGAGCCACGGAAAGCAAGGCGAGAAAAGCGGCCGACAGAGAAATCTTGATCCAGAAGCTGGAAAAGTCCAGGGAGAAGGTAACGAACCACAAAACGGCCGCGATGGCGGCCGTTGCCCAAACCGTGCGATTTCCCGGACCTCCGCCACTCATCCGATGAGACCCTCGAGAACCAGAGAGATCACCAGCAGAACACCGAAGGCCGTGTCCAACTGCGCGGTTCGTGCATCCGCGTCGTTGGGAACGGCGTGGATCATCTGCCGCAGCAGCTTGAATGCCAGCGGAAGGGTGAGAAAAATCAGCAGCACCCAAGGCGTCAGGGTTTCGGCCAGCGCCAGGATTCCCGCATAGGCCAGCACCATGAGCAGAAGATAGGCAAGGAGGCCGCCGCGTCGTCCCAGCACAATGGCGAGGGTTCGGATTTTGCGGCTGCGGTCATGGTCGATGTCGCGAATGTTGTTGGCCAGCAGCACCAGCGCCACCAGTGCCCCGAACGGCAGCGATACCCAAAATGCCTGCGCGCTGAGCGCCTGCCGCTGAACGAAGTAGGAGCCTTCCACCATGAGGGGGCCCCACATGAGAAAAACGGAGAGTTCGCCAAGGGCCACGTACTTGTATTTAAGCGGCGGCGCCGTGTAGGTCAGACCGGCCAGAAGACCGATGAGCCCGATCCACAACACGGTCATCCCCCTTGTCGCCGTTAGGTAGACTCCAATGATCGAGGCTGCGGCAAACAGCCCGTAAGCGGCCCACCGCACCTGTTCGGCGGGCAGTCGTCCCTCCACCAGGGGGTGGGGCCGATACTGGGCGGTGGCAGCTTCCACCGTGTCCACACCGTTTTTTACATCATAGTAATCGTTGATCAGGTTGGTGGCCGCATGGAGCAGGACGGCGCTGGTCAACGCCAGCAGGAACAGCCAAACGGAAAAATCGCCGTCGATGGCGGCCATTGCGCCGCCTACGCCTACGGAAATCGCCGTCATGGCAAAGGACCAGGGTCGACTGGCGAGAAACCAGTTGCGATAGATGCCCATTGAAAGCCTCCGAAAATCGATTGATACCCACCGGCCGGTTTGTTTCCGGACACGCACCGGTCCGGAAATCTCCCTGAACGGCGGTTCCAGACAGCATGGGAATGGCTTCTACGTGATCGACGAGAGCCTGTCAAGGTGGGAGTGCCGCAAGGATCCCTACAACAGGTTTCTCATTCCGGGCAGCAGCAGATAGAGAATGTAGGCGGCGTATCCTCCGAAAAACATGGCGCCCTCCCACCGACTGACGGACCGCCCGGTGATAAAAACCGGAAGGCACACCACCATGACCGAGACCATCAGCGGGATGTCGAAGGACAGGGCTTCCGGTGGCGCGGGCACTCCACCGGGGGCCAATGCGGCGGTGAGGCCCAGCACGGCGAGGATGTTGAACAGGTTGCTGCCGACGATGTTGCCCACGGCGATGTCGCTGTTTCCCCGATAGCCGGCCACCAGCGATGTGGCGATCTCCGGCAGCGACGTTCCGATGGAAACGATGGTGAGTCCGATGACCATTTCGCTCACCCCCATGGCCGTTGCCAGCGCCACGGCCCCCGCCACCAGCATGCGCGCACCGGAAACCAGCACGAGTACGCCGGCAACAATGAGCAACAGATCGACGTGCAGGCGCCGGTTCGGCTGGCTGCCGAGACCCGGCAGCACAGGGGAAGCCGCCTGCTGGCGGAATCGGCTTTCCTTGCGGAACAGGTACAGATCCCGGCCGATGTAGACCAGGATCCCGGCGAACAGCACGATTCCGTCCCATCGCGACACCTTGCCGTCCATGGCCATTGCCCACAGCAGGAGCGATGCCGCAATCATCAACGGCACGTCCCGTCGGATCAGCCGGGGGTCCACGGGCAGTGGCGAGGCCAGCGCGGCCAGGCCCAAAATCAACAGCACGTTGCACAGGTTGCTGCCCACCACATTGCCCAGCGCGATGCCGCCGTTGCCGCCGAAAACGGAAATCAAGCTCACCCCCAGCTCCGGAGAGCTGGTGCCGAAGGCCACGACCGTCAGGCCGACCACCACGGGAGAGATCCCCGCGGTGACGGCAAGGCGCGAAGAACCGCGAACCAGCCATTCCGCCCCGAAAATCAGAGCGGCAAAGCCCCCGCCGATGAATACCAGATGCCAGGTCTGCATTTGTGCGCTCGCGTCTCCTTCACTGTCGCAAAGGCCGATCGTGTCCTGACTCGAGAAACCTACAGGAAACCGAGGCATAAGGGAAGACCACCCGGAAGAATCCGGACAGGCTGCGAGCGGGAGCCCTTTCCTTCCCGGCGGCTTTGTCTTATGCTGTTTACGGCGGAAACCGTGAGTCCGGAGGGAGACACATGATCCAGAGCGCTTTCGGTATGCTGGCATTTGCGGCACTGGCCTGGGCGGTCAGCGAAAACCGGCGGAAGGTCCGGCTCCGATTGGTGGCAGGTGGCATTCTTCTCCAACTGGTTATCGGGTGGGTTCTGCTGAAATCCTCCCTGGCCCGGGAAGGTTTTCTTCTACTCAACCACCTCGTGTTGTCCTTGGAGAAATCCACCCGATCCGGCACCGCCTTCGTGTTCGGCTACCTCGGCGGTGGTGAGCTGCCCTTTGTCGAAACAGCCCCAGGGGCGAGCTTCATTCTGGCCTTTCAGGCCCTTCCGTTGATCCTGGTGATCAGCGCCCTCTCATCGCTGCTGTTCTACTGGAAGATCCTGCCGTGGATCGTGCGGGGCTTTTCCTGGTTTTTGCAGAAAACCATGGCGCTTGGGGGTGCGGAGGGGTTGGGGGTTTCCGCCAATGTTTTCGTAGGGATGGTGGAGGCCCCCCTGTTCGTCCGGCCCTACCTGCAATCCATGACCCGCAGCGAATTGTTCACCCTCATGACCACCGGAATGGCCACCATCGCCGGTACCGTGATGGTTCTGTATGCCAGCATCCTTCAGGATTCGATCCCGGATATCATGGGCCACATTCTGACCGCCTCGATCATCAGCGTGCCGGCGGCGGTAACCGTCGCAAAGATCATGGTGCCCGAAACCGAAGCCGTGACCGCAGGGAAAATGGTGCCGCCCGAGCCGGCCAACAGCGCCATGGATGCCGTGACCAAGGGAACGGTACAGGGCGTGTCGCTGCTGTTGAACATCGTTGCCATGCTCGTCGTTCTGGTGGCGCTGGTTCACCTGGTCAACCTTCTGCTGGGGTGGCTGCCCGACATTGGAGGCAAGGGCGTCACCCTCGAGCGAATATTCGGTGCCGTCATGGCTCCCGTGGTTTGGCTGATGGGCATTCCGTGGTCCGAGGCGTATACGGCCGGTTCGATCATGGGCGTGAAAACCGTTTTGAACGAATTTCTTGCCTACCTGCAGCTGAGCCAAACCGGCGCTGGGATGCTCAGCGATCATAGCCGCCTGATTTTGACCTACGCTCTTTGCGGGTTCGCCAATCCCGGAAGTCTGGGCATCATGATCGGGGGCATGGGCACCATGGCGCCGGAGCGCCGGGACGAAATCGTGTCCATGGGACTCCGGTCCATCCTTTCGGGAACACTGGCCACTTGCATGACCGGCGCGGTGGTGGGAATGATTCTCTAATGGCCGTGCCTCAAGCCGTTGCGGCGCCGTGCCGGTGTGAATGCTGGACGGCGCTTTCGGGCAGGCCCGGCCGGATCCGCCACCCGTGGCGCATGCCTTCCCGGGAAAAGACAATCTGCCACAGCTGATTGGCGCGGGCCCGGAAGGCACCGGCACAGCACAGCAGATAATAGCGCCACATACGGTAGAACCGTTTCCCGTAGACCCGCAGGACGTAGTCTTTGTGTTTTTCGAAGTTGGCGTGCCAGGCCATGAGGGTGCGATCGTAGTCAGGCCCGAAGCTGTGCCAGTCCTCCAGCACGAATAGGCCCTCGGAGGCCGCGGTGATCTGCCGGGCCGACGGCAGCATGGAGTTGGGGAAAATGTAGGTGGAAATCCAGGGGTCGCAGGTGGACATCGAGTTGTTCCCGCCGATGGTGTGCAGCAGCATGAGTCCTCCCGGACGAAGGCAGCGCCGCGCGCTCTTCATGTAGATGCGGTAGTGTTGCACCCCAACATGCTCGAACATTCCCACCGACACCACTCGGTCGAAGGTTTCTCTCATCTCCCGGTAGTCCCTGCAGAGGATCCGAACGGGCAACCCGGAGCAGCGGCGCTGCGCCTCGGCGGCCTGTTCCTCGGAAACGGTGATCCCCACCGCCTCCACACCGTGGAACTCGGCGGCATACTGGCAAAGGGCTCCCCATCCGCAGCCGATGTCGAGCAGCCGCATCCCGGGCTCCAGTTCCAGCTTGCGGCAGATCATTTCGAGCTTGGTCTCCTGGGCGGCGTCCAGGTCGTCGATGCCTTCCCAGTACCCGCAGGAATAGTTCATCCGCCGATCCAGCATCAGCGAAAACAGGTCGTTTCCGATGTCGTAGTGTCGTTTTCCGATGTCGTAGGCTTTGTGCCGGAACGGCCGATTGGCAAGCCAGCAGCAAAAGGCGGTCCAGGCAATGCGCGGCGTCCGGTGCACGCGGCGGTCCAATTCGGCGCTGAGGACGCGGTCGAAGAACTGATCCAGTGCCTGACAGTCCCACCATCGGTCCATGTAGCTTTCTCCCAGAGCCAATGAACCGCCGGCGAGGACGCGTTGAAAAAACGCGTCTTGGTGCACTTGGATGTCCCAAGGGTGCTTTCCGTTGAGGGTGATGCCGGCGCCGGCCAGCAGATGCCGGACGGCAGCGGATGCTTTGCGGCTGTCCATGGCGGGTCCCTCCTTTTCTGAAAACGAAGTGGCGGTGCTGCCGGTTGGACGAGGCGGGCGCAGGTGAGAAGACGGAGGAGAAAACGGGCGGTTTCGGAACCGGTTTCGGATATCGAGACGATACGGCCAACACCTCGAAAACCTAGCGGTACGGGCATACCGAAACGCTATGAATCGGATGCGTTTATCCTATCAAAAAATCCATCGTTCGTCCATGGAGATACGCCCGATACGGCAGGCTTTTCTCCGATCAACGAACTGCGGAGGAAATTTTTTTCAGACTGCGCCAATAGGCCCCGCCGGACCAGGGGATTCCCAGGTGCCCGGCATTGTCCGCCCAGTAATGGAACTTCGGCTCTTTTGCCGCATCGAACAATTTCTTCCCATGCCAGAACGGTATGACCGGATCGTCCCGGCTGTGCAAGACGAGCACCGGGCATCGGATTTGAGACATGTGCTTCAGGTTGGGGAACCGGTCGAAGGGGAAGATGGGCACCACCGTCCGAACCCGAAAAGCCGAAACGAACGTGCTCTCGAGCACGAGGCCGCCCACCCGGCGATGGGCCGCCAGATAGGTGGAAGGCCCTCCGCCCAGGGAGGTGCCGTACACCAGAATGTCGGATGGGTCGACGCCAAGGGACGCCACCAGATAGCCGTAGGCGGCCTCGATATCGGCAAAGGCGTTTTTTTCCGAGGGCTTTCCCGTGCTCAAACCGTAACCGCGGTAGTCATAGGCGAGCACGGCGAAGCCGTGATCCCGCAGCTCCTGCAAGACATTTCGGATGGCGCCGATGTCTTCGCCGTTCCCGTGGCTGTACAGAAGGGTGAGTGCTGCGGAGGGATTCGGAAGGTAAAGGGCGGCCAGTCGGTCGTTGCTTCCCACCGGTATGGAGAAGATCCCGTCCTTTTCGGTGTAGGTGGCAGGCGGCGGCTGAAATATCAAAGCCTCGGCGACGAAAAAGGCCAGCGCCGCCGACCCGCAATACACAAGGATGAGGACGCGGACTACACGAAAGAGTAGCCGGCGGCCCGCGATCCCACCCTTGCCTTCTGCACCGCTGGAAGCGGTGTTCTCCGGCGGGGTAATCGACATGGTATGATTTCCGGATGTATCGTTAGAGCAATTGTCGGAATTCTGTACCGTTTCCGGGTCATGGTGTGTCGTCCCTTGCGATAAGGGATTGGTGGATCCACCCGGTGCTGCCGTCGCGCAGCAACAGCCGCAGCCAATTTCCTTTCTTTCCCGTCACCTGGCAATCGGCCGGCATATTCATCCACGGCAGCCACAGCAACCCGGCCAGGATTCCAACCATGGCTCGTTTCATCGTTCAGTATCCAACCGCCTGGCCGTCCTTTCGATGATCCGAGGCGGCTGCGTATCCGCGATCCCGCCGGTGCAGCAACTGGGCACCGCCGTAGCCCCAGAAAGGCTGGCCGGAGAGAATCCGGTGGCCCCGGTTTTGCAGCCCCTCGAAGGTCTCGTTCGGAAAGCCGGGCTCCAGGTACAGGGCGTTGTCTTCGGTGACCTGCCAGCGGGGAGCGTCCGAGGCGGCCTGGGGGTTGAAGCCGTGGTCGAAGATGCGCACCATCATTTGCAGGTGCCCCTGGGGCTGCATGTGTCCCCCCATGACACCGAAGCTCAGCAACGGGCGCCCGCCGCGGGTCACAAAACCGGGAATGATGGTGTGGTAGGGCCGTTTGCCGCCGGCCACTTCGTTGGGATGGCCGGCGGCCAGCGAAAATCCGAACCCTCGATTCTGCATGGCAATCCCGGTATTCGGGATCACGACCCCCGAACCGAACCCCATGAAGTTGCTTTGAATGAAGGACACCATTCTCCCTCCGGCGTCGGCGGCGGCCAGGTAGACCGTTCCGTGGTCGCAGAACCTTTCCGTGCGGGCGTCAGAGGCCCGGGTCCACTGGATGCAGTGGGCCTTCCTTGCAAGATAATCCTCATCCAGCCATTGCAGCGGATCGCCTTCCACGATTTCCGGATCGGCCACGTGACGCTGTGCCACCTCGAATCCGATTTTCATGGCTTCGACCTGCAGATGTACACTCTCGGCGGATTCGGGGGGAAGGGAGGCCATGTCGAAGTGTCGAAGGACGCCCAGAGCCACCAGGGCGGCCAGACCCTGTCCATTGGGTGGTATCTCGTGAAGCCGGACGCTTCGGTACTTCAGCGAGATCGGCGCCACCCATTCGGTGCGGTGTTCCGACAGGTCCGCGGCGGTCATGACGCCGCCGTCGGCCGCTGCGCAATCCGCGATGTTCCGGGCCAGTTCGCCCCGGTACAACGTTTCTCCCCGGGTCTCGGCAATGGCCGATAGGGTCGCGGCCAGTTCCGGACACCGAAACCACTGTCCGGCTACGGGCGGACGCCCGTCGACAAGAAAAGTCCGCGTAAATTCGTCAAATCCGCCGAGGGGTTCCGCCGTTTCCGCCCATCGATGCGCCGTGAACGGAGAAACGGCAAAACCGCCCTCGGCATAGGAGATTGCAGGCTCGAAAAGCCGTTCGAAGGGAAGGGCTCCAAATCGGGCGTGCAGTGTAGCCCAGAGGTCCACGGCTCCGGGGACGGTAACGGAGTCCCATCCATACCGGGGCATCTCCTTCATCCCGGCGAACCGGCTGCGGCTCCACGCCGACGGCGAGCGGCCCGAACCGTTGAGTCCGTGCAGGGCGGCTCCGTCCCAAACCAGGGCGAATGCGTCGCTGCCGATACCGTTGCTGGTGGGCTCCACGACCGTGAGAGCGATGGCTGCAGCCAAGGCGGCGTCGATTGCGTTGCCCCCGTCCAGCAGCATGCGGAGCCCAGCTTGGGCTGCCAGCGGCTGGGATGTTGCAACGACATTCTCCGCCAGTACGGGCATCCTCTGGGATGGATAGGGAAAGTCCCAATACGTCTTGCGGGCGGACATCTTTTTCTTTCCGGTGTGTTGGTTTCGGGTCCGCTGATTGTTGCGCAGGAGGGGAAAAGGTGCAACCGGAAAAAGGAAGAAGACGGGGACGGCCATCGATCGGAGGAAAAACCGCTTTTCGATGCGAAGGTCAAGCCGGCATGGTGTTTGTTTCCGGTGGGCGGTCCAGGACCCTTCGGATTTCTATGGCGATTTCGTTGATGGAGACCGGCTTGCGAACAACCGCATCCATCAGCGCCCGCCGATCCTCCTTCAGGTCGGCCCGGTCGGTCAGGCCGGACATGAGGATCGCGGGGATTTCGGGTCTCCGCATTTTGATCCGCTCGATCAGACGGTCGCCTGCCATGGGTGACATCACCATGTCGGAAACGATCAGATCGAAACCCTCGGGATCGGCCTCGAAGGATTCCAATGCCTCCGTGGGGTGGGTAACGGATTTCACCTGATATCCGAGGCGCTGGAGCATTTTGGACAAAGCTGCGGTGAAGGATGCCTCGTCGTCCACCAGCAGTATCCGCTCCTTGCCGGTCGGCAGGTCCCGGATCGGAATGAGTACCGCCTTTTTCTCCGAAGGCACGCACGGAAAAAAGATCCGAAAAACGGTTCCCGAGTCCTTGTGGCTTTCGACATGGATCCGGGCGTCCAACCGATTGCAAATCCCCTGGACGATGGACAACCCCATCCCCATACCGTGGCCGAACTCCTTGGTTGTGAAGTACGGATCGAAAATGCGGTCCATCTGCTCGGTTTCCATGCCGCATCCCGAGTCGGTCACTTTCAAAAGGAGGTAATCCCCCTCCGGCACATCCGGGCTCCTCGGATCGCTTTTCCCTTTGCTGTGAACGTTTGCCAGAGAGACGTCCACGCTGCCCCCGCCTGGGGCCAGGGCTTCAACGGCGTTGCTGCACAGCTGGATCAGGATCTGCTGCAGATCCGAAAGGGCGGCCTGGATCGGGCGGCAGTCGGGTGCGATGGACTCGTAAAGGGTGACGCCGGAGGGAAGCGAGGCCCGGAAACAGTTCAGGGCGGATGCCACTTCCGCATCGGCCGATAAGGTGTTTTGCTCCCATCGGGATCCCCGGCTGTAGTCGAGAAGTCCGCGGACCACATTCCGGGCCCGCATTCCCGCAGTGTGGATTGCATCCAGAAATTCCTGTGCGGAATGGTTTTCGCCGATATCCTCCTTTGCCAGTTCGGCGTTTCCGATGATAATGCTCAGCGCATTGTTGAACTCGTGGGCGATGCCTGCCGCCAGTGTCGTGATGGCCTGCATTTTTTGGCTCTGCAGGATTTGCTTTTCCAGCCGCTTTCGATCCGTTATGTCCAGAAAGGTCACCAGCACGTAATCGGGAGGCGAGAAGGAATAGGTGCTGATGACTTGCATCTTCTCGGTGCCCCCATGGAGTCCGCAGATTGTTTCTCTCTCGACGATGGACCGTTCGTTGAAACAGGTTTCGAAATCTGCGAGGATATCCTTCCTATCGGCAAAGATTCGTGAAGCTTTGTGGC